>JANMLD010000386.1:0-34926 GCA_031372345.1 Pirellula sp. | reverse complement strand
TCGGGACGCAGAGAATCATGGTCGATTTTAAAAAATCGGTCGATGACCCGCTACCGCTACGCAAAAACCGCCCCGACTACAAAACAATTGCCTCAAATGCTACCATTCAAACAACTGGCCCGGCTAAAGATCGAGGCCATTGAGAACGGCATCGCAACCAACATAAAAAAAACAACACAGCAATGAAAATTTCATGTAAGCCCTCTCAAGCCTTTTTTTCCGCGATGAAGTATCCGTATTCCATGGCACCTGAATCGTAGGCATTCAAAATGGCGTCAAAATGATCCAGGAATAATATGTGGTTACTACCTAAAACCTTGGCTAGGTACCGAACCCCGGTTTTTTCAACTCGCTTGCGGCATATCTCCCATGTTTTTTTGACTTGGTCGGTCCATATGCCTTTGGCAGTTACTTTAAGTCCTGCTTGTTCGAACCACTCGACGTAGTCAGACTGGCTTCCGAGTGATGGACAAAACATCCCTTGGCAAACCCGCAAAGCCTGTTGTGAGTGGACATCGCTCATCGGCATTTCACCTGCGAGCCAAGCTAGCAAAGCGAAACGGCCGCCCGGTTTGATCCAGGAGGCGGCCTTGTGAAAGAAGGCAGGCTTGTTGAACAAGTGCTCGGTGCACTCGATGCTCCAAACGATGTCCGCTGAGCTCGCAGGAAATTCAATCGCCTCGGCATCCTCGCATCGAAAATGCGGGCGAGGTTGGACCCCTTTCAATGCCGCGCTGGCTGTGGCCCATTGCCTTTGAACTGGGCTGAGTGTGACCCCAGTGACCTGACATTGCAGTTGTTTTGCCAGCCAAATGCTCGAACCTCCCATCCCGCAACCGATGTCATAGACCACGGACTTGGGTCGGATTTTCGCTAACGCAGCTAGGGTTGAAGTCAATTGGATTTGAGCTGCGGCCGGAGTCTCGTCAGCAAGCCAATATCCATGGTGGATATGAGGTCCCCAAAGCAACCTGTAAAAAAGCGTACTCACATCATAATGATTTCTGATGACGGACTTTTTGATGTCAGGGCAATCGATCATGATTCGACTACCGCCCGCAGGTTGCAGCGTATGACCGGCTGAATATCATCCTTTCGCATCGTTATTAATCCTTATTCCGTGTACAATCCGCATGGCGTTTTGAAAAATTTATCGCGACATTAGGCGAGCGGCGATGTGAAAACTACCAATCCTAACCCGAAACGTAAGTGAGGGACCCGCGATACGTAAGTGAGGGACCCGCGGAATTGTCCCTCGCTTACACTTCGGGTTGGGAGACTCCAATCTGCCGCTCGCCTAACGGCACTTTACCACACTTCGAAACTTGTCGACGGTTCCAACTCGGTTTCTGGTAAGAGTTAGTCCAGAGGCGCTGAAATCAGACGAAGCACAACATTAAAAACCTTGAACGAATTCAATTTGCGTCCCGCCTGTTGGTCGCGGCCTTAGCCATATGCTTGCCTTGGGGAGTTTGGGCTGTGCTCAACCTCCCGGTTGGGTCCTCGGGCGTGCATGAGTGGCTGCCTGAAGGACGACCTGAACGCGCACGTTATGAAGCGTTCGTCGAATCCTTCGGCAACGATCAAGTCGTGTTGATCTCGTGGGACGGCTGTCGAGCGGATGATCCTCGGCTGGCGGAATTTCAATTGCAGCTTGGTAGTGACGCACGCTTTTCGAGTCATGTGTCCAAGTTAGAGGCGAGCGATCAGCTGATGCGGCAGTTGACGGAACCTCCCCTAGCTCTAACTCAGGTTCAAGCCGCACGTCGACTCAACGGAGTGATGTTGGGAGCTGATGGTACCGCCGCGATTTTAGCCCGCATCACCGCGATTGGAGTTGTCAAGCAGAACGAAACCATCGAAATGATGCTGCAAGCGGCAGATCAAACTCGCGGTTTGACACGCCAGCAACTGCGACTTGCGGGCACCGTTTACGAAGCCTTTGCGGTCGATGCCGCCGCCGAAGCGAGTTTAAAAAAGCTCGTCCTCCCCTCGAGTATTTTGGGGATGCTGGTTGCCTGGTTTTGCTTGGGGCAAATTCGAAGAGCTGTCGTTGTCCTCGTTTTGGCTGGAGTCGGCCAATTGCTTGCGGTTGCGATGGTGTATTACACCGGCAATCGATTCAGCGCCGTTTTGATCGTGCTACCAACGCTTGTTTTCATGCTAACCCTGTCTGGCGCCGTGCATCTGATGAACTACCACGCGGATTGTTTGCGGCGCAAATGCGTTCACCCTGGCACGCAAGCGATGCTATTGGGTTGGAAGCCGTGCTCGCTCTCGAGCTTGACGACCATGCTGGGAATGGGTTCGTTGTTGACCAGCCAACTCGCACCCGTGCGTCAATTCGGAATCTTTTCGGCTGTCGGACTCGGTATCGCGACTGTCGTACTGCTCTTGGGCTTTCCGGCTTTTGTCGATTGGTTTTGCACGCCACGTCGCAGTGGTGATGCACGGGGCGACACGCCGAAAAAGGAAATGGACTCGTACGACACACCTTCGAACATGACGCGTGGATACCTCAGTTGGTTGACACGCAATGCAAACTGGATTTCGGCGATAGGGATTTTATTGCTCGTGATTACCTGCCTTGGACTGACGCGGCTCAAGGCGTCTACCAAATTCAGCGACATGTTCCCAATGGAGAGCAAAACCAATCAAGACATGGCTTGGATGGAGCAGCATTTAGGACCGATTGCTACGGTGGAAATCCTCTTGAACTTTCCTAAAACGAGTTCGTTGACAGCCCTTGAACGCGCTCGCTGGGTCTCGAAAGTATCCAAACGCCTGCTCGAGGAACGAAGTGTGGGTGGTGTGTTTTCAGCCGTTTCCTTCTTGCCGACTTGGTCCGACTCCGCCACGATTGTAGCGACTGCAAAACGGGCTGTACTGCGCAAAGAAATAGAAAAGGCCATTCCGAATTTTCAAACGCAAGGTTTAGTAGCAACCACCGAGCGAGGCGAGGTGTGGCGAATCATGGCAAAGGTATCTGCGACATCGGACGAGGACTACGGACAGTTGACGCGTATCGTTTCCAACGCCACCAACGAAGTTCTGGCGGATGTTCCAGAGGAGCAATTGGACGCGGCTGAATTCACCGGACTATCGCCGGTCATGCACGAGACCCAAGTCGCCTTACTAACGGACTTAGGTTACAGCTTTGTCAGTGCTTTCCTCATGATCACGCCTGTGATGATGGTGATCGTTCGCGGCATTCCTGGAGGGCTGCTAATCATGCTACCCAATGTGTTGCCGGTGACCATTGCTTTTGGCTGCATGGGTTGGATGAACTTCGATCTCGATATCGCAGGCATTTTGACGGCAAGCATTGCGTTGGGAATAGCGGTGGACGACACACTGCACTTCGTCTGTTGGTACATGGACGAACTTCGCAGTGGGTATTCGCGTGAAAAGGCCGTTGCAAGAACGTTTCATAGTTGTGCTTCGGCTATGATGCATACCACGTTGATCAGTTGCGTTTCGATGATGCCATTCCTTTTCGCGGAGTTCATTCCGACGCAACAATTTGCCAAGCTGATGATTGTCATGCTTTCGGGTGCGATCGTGGGTGATTTGGTATTGCTGCCGGCGCTCCTGCTATGCCCTTTGGGTAAATGCATTGGAGCGTCCAAAGCCTTGACATACCGGGAGGCCATATGAAATCAAGAGTGCTCGTGCCAGAGTTGATGGACGATCCAGCCATAAACCCGGTGGAACATCGACGCGCCCTGAATGGATTGAGGCGGGTCAATAAACTGTGCCAAACCGGCCATCACTTGGCGAAGGAAATCCTTTCGGTCGCTTACAAGAACAGCCGCGATTCCATCACGGTCCTGGATATCGGATGTGGAAGTGGCGATGTTGCAGCCGAAGTTGGACGTCGACTTGCCAGCCATGTAAGATGCAAAGTGGTCGGATGGGACATCAGTCCAACGGCGGTCGATTGCGCCAATCAAGCTTGGTCAGCCTCCCAAAACCGATTGCCAACCTCAAAACGTTCAACCGCAGAAGTACAATTCCAGCAGGCCGATGTCTTTCAGCCAAAGGATCTCAAGTTTGATGTCGTTTACTGCTGTTTGTTCTTACACCATTTTACTGAACACCAAGCGGTTCAAGTTTTGGAACGCATGAAGGAAATCGCAGCATTGTCGGTGTTGGTAGATGACTTGGTCAGGTCGAGATTGGGCTATGTGTTTGCTCAGATCGGTTGCCAATTGCTGTCCCGATCACCTGTCGTGCATTTCGATGGCCCGCAATCGGTACGGGCTGCTTTTACGGAAGCGGAGGCACGCGAGTTGGCCGCGCAAGCGGGCTTGAGCCAATGTTCGATTCGCCGTCATTGGCCCGAGCGTTATCTGCTGCGATGGGACGCATAACATGATCGCAATCAACACGCTGGCAGTTGTGAATGAACCAATAACGGGAGGGCGAGGCTCCTGCCGAGCTGGCGACGCATTGGTTCGGCAGGAGCCTCACCCGCTTCACCCTCCCAAACAATCCGTGAGCGGGGTGAAATCACAGTGATCATGTTTACCGAGGCCGTCTCACCCAGCCTAGCCTCTATCGATGCAAAAGACCTGCATGAAAGCTGTTGGGATGTGGTCATCCTGGGTGCAGGAGTTGCGGGCGCCGCAGCAGCGATTCTCGCGGCCAAGCTAGGACTAAAAACGCTGCTGGTGGAATCCAAGTCATTTCCGCGAGAAAAGGTTTGTGGCGGATGCCTCAACCTCCGTTCTCAAGCGTCACTCGACCGACTGGATGTCTTGCAACCCATCGCAGCCGCTGGAGCTGTCCGTATCGAATCGATGCAATTGAAGGTACTGAAGACACAAGCTCGATGGCCTGTACCTGCCATGTTAAGCGTTCGACGGTCCACCTTGGACGCGATACTAGTCGAGAAGGCGATCGCCTGCGGTTCGCAATTCGTCGATCGAACGATCGGTAGTTTATCTGCCTCCACGCCAAATTCTGGCGCTTCAACCCGATCGGTTCGATTGCAAAAAGACGGCGAAACGGTGGTCGTGGCAGCGAAGAGTGTTTTGGTTGCTAGCGGTTTAACGCGATCGTCAATTCGTCACGAAGATCATGGCGATTGGCCAGCCAACGTGGCAAACGATTCGCGAATTGGCGTTCAATGCTTGATTCCCGAGTCACAAGCGGTACTATTTGCCGATGGATGTTTGCACATGCTGGTTGGCCATCAAGGGTATGTTGGCATATGCAAAACGGACGGGGGATTGTTGGATATCGCTGCGGCCATCGATCCGTCGAGTATTCCGGCGCGTGGTGGCATTCGGCAAGTCGTACAAGGGATCCTCGCCGAGTGTGGCGTTGGGGAAATCGAATTGCCCGAGAAAGATCAATGGCTGGCCACACCCAGCTTAACTCGCTGTTCCTCGCGAGTGTCCGATCATCGCGTCTTCTTAATCGGTGACGCGATCGGTTACGTTGAGCCGTTTACTGGCGAGGGCATGTCGTGGGCCTTGGCCAGCGCGGAATCGGTGATGCCCTTGATCGCCGAAATCGCCTCGCTGGGTTGGAGGGATGACATGGTTGCTCGATGGAACGATTGGGCCCATCGACAGAGAATTCACAAACATCGAACATGCCGTTGGATCGCTGGCCAGGTAAGATGGCCACGCGGAGCAGCGTGGGTTTTACGGGCTTGCAATTGGCTTCCGCCACTTCGCGCCTCACTCATCCGAAAGACAAGTCAATGAGTTTATCGAGCCTTGAAAAACCGGTGGTCCAAAAAGCCATCCTTGCGAAAATCTTGGGATTGGGTATCGCAGTCCCGGAGCATTCGATTGCTCAGAGCGATGCGGCGATCGTCGCCCAACAGTTGAATCTATCGGAGCGATGGAAAGATGCGTTGCCAGCGCTTTACCGCAAGTCCGGGGTGCAGCGTCGCGGCAGTGTCTTATTGGGACCTGACGAATTGCCTGGCATGCAGCGACAGTCTTTTTATCAACCCGCCACGTCTACACATCCCTCCGGCCCCACAACTGCCCAACGCATGAACGTGTTTTCTGAACATGCAGGCCCTTTGCTGCAACGAGCGTGTTCCGTAGCGATTGAGAATTCAGGGTTCGAGACATCAAGTATCACACACTTGGTCACGGTTTCCTGCACTGGCTTCTTTGCACCCGGTGTCGACATCGCATTGATCGAATCGCTGGGCCTGGACTCCAATGTCCAGCGAACGCATGTCGGGTTCATGGGGTGTCACGGGGCGCTCAATGGAATTCGCATTTCCAAGGCCATTGTCGACGCGGACCCAAATGCAGTTGTCTTGCTAGGCGCGGTCGAGCTATGCAGCCTTCATCAGCAGTACACCGACGATGCTCAGCAACTGGTAGCCAATGCGCTCTTTGCCGACGGAGCCGCGGGATTGGTCATTGGAGCACCAAAACCGGCGGAGGTTTATCAAGGAAACGTGAGCGACTCATTTTCATCCCAGCCCTCGCATTGGTCGATTGTTTCCACTCTTTCGAAATGGATACCTCATACCACGGGAATGATGAGTTGGACGATTGGGGATCATGGATTTCGAATGACGTTGGATCCACAGGTTCCAAGCGTCATCGAAGCAAACCTGGAAAGCGAATTGAAAACCTGGCTGGAAGGCCATTCACTTAGCGTTTTGGATATCGATGCTTGGGCAATCCATCCGGGCGGACCTCGCATTATTCAAGCCACGGGCAAGGCATTGGGATTGCCCTTGCAATCACTCGAGGCGTCGCAAGCCGTTCTTGCGAACCACGGAAACATGTCGTCCCCCACGGTCTTGTTTATCTTAGACCGACTCTCTCGACAGAAGTCAACAGCCAATACCAATAACTGTGTTCTATTGGCGTTCGGACCAGGCTTGTGCATCGAAGCGGTCTTGCTCAAGTCGACAGCATCCGCCGTTGCAAGTAGCAATGCCCCCGAGTTTTACTCGGGGGATGCTTACCATAACTCTAGAACAGAAAGTCAAGACCCTGGGTAGAACTCATGGACCCGTCGACATGTCAATGCCCACGATGAATCCCGCAGGTTTACCCTGTGGAAATTTCGGTTTTTCGCTACCAAAACGATCTTCAGCGACATAGAAGGAGGCTTTCTCTTTTTCGACTTGGCCATCTTAGATCAGCTCGTAAAACGATTCTTGGCCCAAGTGTTTGAGGTACTTCTGGCAAAGTTCGTCGAGCGGGCCTTCGTGGTGAAGACTGATCCAGTCATCGATACCCCCTCGGAAGCAGAACCGTTGTGCCTCGAAAACTCGCCCTTGTTTCTCAATCAGTTTGAACCGGAAGGCTGGCGACATTTGGCTGGTGGATTGCATGACCTCGACAAACCTGGAAGTCAATGCACCGAATACGGCTGCCATTGATTTGAACTCGTCGGGGCTAGCAGACTCGAAAATGACGATGGATCGGCCTTCACAGACTACACGTGTTTTTACGCTCCGTACCATCAAGTCGATTCGTTCTCGAACAAACTGCAATTCAAAATCGTGAATATCCGAAGGCTTCTTCTTGCGAATACTCACTCGCGCGTCGATCGGATCTTCGTGCAGTTCAAAGTCGTCAGGTAGAGAATCAATCTGCTGACCGGAGTCGGACTTCGCCTTGAGCGAAACGTAATACTTGGGTTTGCCCGTCTTGGTGACGCCTTGAAAAACATAGTAGACGTCGCCCTTTCGATTGACGTAATTCATAACAGCAGTCCTTTGTTGCTTGCGAATTGATGGGCACTCTCGACAGTATCCTTCACTCTCTATTGTATCGGATTATTTGCAGTTCGACGATCTCCGCACTGTTTTACTCCTGTGTGCAGTGTTTCAATATGGCTTTCCAGTCGACGTTGATTCGCTCTTGCCAATTCATCGCGGCCTACGCGAAACGATTGTCCGGTCTCGAACTTGCGATTTTTGAGCTGCTCCGCAGACTTCTCGTCGTGTTGGTTCAAAGTTGCTGGCAGTGCAAAATCCTCAGAAAAACGCGAAAAGCCAGGAGCCATCAACTCCTGGCTTCTATGCTAAATCGTACCGGCGGAAATTCCGACGTTTTGAAAGGCTGCTCCCGGTTGGACTCGAACGAAGTACAATAAACACAGCGAAAGACAGCGTGAAATCAAACGGTAGTAACATTCCGAGCGGACGTTGCGAGACTGGCAACTCGCCGCAATCACGTGCAGCCCGCGAATCACCCGAATCAAACGAATAGAATCCATGCAGCTTGATTTCGCGGCCCACAAAGGTGGGGCCAACTAGGAGTCAGGAGGGCGTTCCTGTTTTATATCAATCAATTGCGCTCAATAAGACCAAGCTTTTCACAACGTTCGTCTTTCCGTCTCATCAGAAAGCAAAGCACAGGGTCTTTATACGTCCGACGTCCCGGAAAGGAAAAACTCTCGAGATGATAACCAGCCAAAAGTTCGGCTTCCTTTGTTCGACCATCCTTTAACGCGATTTTGAGCAGAACCTCGGTGTTCGTCCAATTCAATGCACTCGATTCGACTAACTTAGGAATGGAGCGATAGATCCGTTTACGATCGAGGTTGGCTTCCTGTGGATCAAACATCGATTCTCCATGAACGCCAAGCAATTCGAGCGCGAGCAGCGTGTAGATCTGTTCGTTAAACTTATCGGGATAGCTTTCTGCCAATGCACGAATGTGTTGGTCCGCCATTCCAGCTTCTCCGTACCAACGCGGTAGGCATTGGATCATCGCATGGAGATGAAAATTGAAGTCATGCGGAAACCTCCGCATGCCTTCGAAATAGATTCGGGTAGACGTTTCGTCGCCATCCAATACGCTCCTTGGTAAACCAAGGTAATTCTGATACGCAATTCGAGGTGCGTCATCTCGATGAATGAACTCTTCGAGGTAGGGCAACGCCGCTGTCATATGCGCTTCGAAATCTTGAAAGCCTTTCTCGGTAACCTCCGACGCATAGCCTTTCCCTCGTGATTCCCAAGCCAGTTGGACGTGGATCGCAATCGATACCATTGATGCCATGTCGCTCCTCGAATTCAACCATACCGCCAATGGCCCGGCGATCTTCTTGCAAGCGGGATTGTCAGGGCTGCTACTAATGTAGCATGCAACACGCCCAGCTCTTTCTACCATTCTTGCATACAACTCCTCGCCTGTTAGCAAGTGCTCAGGGAAGTTGCGACGCCGAAGATCTTCGGCGATCGCTTCAAAGAGCTCGAATCTTCCCTCGTAAATAAGACCTTTTGCGTATTCCAAGAATTGGGATGCACACGGGTCGGACCACTCCATGCGTTTTAGCAAAGTGATCCCATGCTCGTCCAAGTAGACCACCGTTTTCGAGTCGAGACTCATTTCAATCTTGTCAATTCTCTCGGAGTCGAGCTTCAGCGGTCCAGATGCCATAATCGATTGATCGGAAATCTTAAAATCGAAGACGCTTTTCCGTGTTTTGCTCTGACGATCGATGTGGCTACCCAACACGACAAGCCATTCGTAGCCGCTTGGCTCTTTCGCAACAAAGACCCGTTCCTGTGCTACGTTCCAATAGAATGGAAATTTTTCGCCCTTCCAAACGGACGCGAAGACATCGTCACGATAGACATGAACGCCATGAACGCTTCCCCAAGCTTCCATATCATTTCCCGCAGCCGGAATTTGCGTTTTGACGTCAACGTCGACTGACGGCCTTTCGATGAATTCGATTTTTCGCGTCTCGAATCCGCTCCATTTCACAAGTCCAATTGAGGACGTGCTTAGAACCGCTTTTCCGTTGGGCGATACCGCTATCCGATGCCTTAGCGTTTTTGGACCAGCGAACATTACGATGGATCGACGATCTAAATCAAGCAGAAACAACTCGCCGTTTTCCTTTACACCAAAGTAGACGTCGGCTTCGGCAGCCCGATTGAGTAATTTGACCGATGGCAACTCCATACGTGACAATAGTCGTTTATCGCGCGTTGAATAAATGATCAACTCTTTGTCGTTGTAGATACCAATCTCGGACTGATCAAGTCTTTCGATTAAGCCGATCGGAGCTTTGATCGAAACATCAATCAACGATTCGACAGTGGCCGAGTTCGTTTCCCATACTTCAATCTTCGAACTGCGATATATGAAAAGTCGTTCGCCGTCGGTTGTCAACCGAAAACATTTCGGATCGGTAAGTTCACTAAGGGGGAATCGTCTAATGACGCTTGGAGTTTCCGGCTCGATGAGTCGATGTACCTTGACGCGATCTGCCGCAGTCATTCCGGGGAGAGGTACCCACATTGGAACATCCAGTGGAGTTGGGGGATACAAGCTTTCGACATCGATTTGGGTGAAGCTGCGGACAGGTTCCCGAACTTGCGTTCCCTCGCCTTTTCCAGAATCAACTTCACTCACTTTTCCTAGAAAATACAATGGCCATTGATCTGCATCGGGAAAAGACTTCGGAACAAAATAGGCGAAGGTTGCGATGAAGCCAAAGACTACAGAGCCGAAGCCGATGCCGATGCTCGACGCTATGCGGAAGGTACTCATTTTATCTGTTGCGATTGGGTAAGTAGAAACCACGGACCAGCTAGTCGCTGTCCAACCACAAGAACGTTAGTTCTCCTAAACCTTGAACGACGCGAAAAAAAGAGATCTAAACAATAATTTGACGCAATCCAAAACACGGCTCAATTCAATCCGATTCGGCGGCTCTTTTGATACGTTCTCGCCGATACAATCGTTATTCTCCTCCCGTTTCTCTTCACAAAAAGCCGGGATTGCACGCGTTCCGGTCCCAAGTAACCCCGGGGCTACTGGCCGAGTTTTTGGCTGCCAGACTGGCCTTTTTTTTGACTGCTATGCGTCGAGTTACGATATTTTCACAAGTCTTTCGCAGCAGCTTCAACATCCTCGCAGTGAACGTCTTTTTGCGGTAGACTAGGATTGAAGATGCCGCTATCCACCAAGCGAATAAAACGGGTCTACATAGGGAATTGGAACGACTCCAAAGCGGTCGGAGTAAATCGTTGATGAGACACTCATCACGCCGCTGTCTTGTCGTTCAGGCGAACGCTCCGAGGGGTCCGTCTCTTAAATACCGATGAAGTGCCCGGCGAATTCCTGAGTTACTTTGCGGGATTCGCGGGAACCCGTTGTGATCTTTCAACTTCCGTTGTGATCCGTGGCGACGGACGATTCTCGGATTAGACCATGGCAGTGCCCCAGAGTTTGGCCCTTAGCCATTGGGCTTACGATTACCAGGGCTACAGACGATCGACTATTTCGTTTAGTTTTTTGGAAAGCACGTCGTCGAAAACACTGGCAAAATACCAATTCACTCCGGACCCGCCATTTAACAGGTCTCGCGAATTGTCGTTTTGTATCGTTACGCTTGCAATCAGTTTGATGCGATTGTCCACACCGACACCCATTCTCAGGTTGCGAATTCGATTTTCATAGCTTTCCGAGCGATTCCACTCCGAGACTATCGCTAGCAGCGCGTCGTCGTCGTTGTCAAAGCTCGTCGTTCCAGCGATCAACAGATCTCCCCCGTCTTGCCCAAACAATTGATCGGAACCCGTGCCGCCTATCAGAAGATCCGCTCCATCGCCAGCGAAGATTTGGTCGTTCCCATCTTCACCTAATAGTATATCGATGCCTTGTTCGCCATAAAGCTGATCGCTACCTGCTCCACCTCGAATAAAATCATCCCCTTGACCACCGTGGATTTTGTCAACTCCCGAGCCAGCTGCGATATGGTCGTTTCCATTATCGCCATCAATGTCATTCGCCCCGTTGCCAGCGTCTATAGTATCGTCCCCGTCTCCTCCACTGATCTTGTCTCGACCATCGCCGGTTAAAATACGGTCATTTCCGCCACCACTAGAGATCTCATTGTCATCCAAAAGATCAACAATGGAATCATTGCCGCTACCGGTTGTTAGACGATCTTTACCCGCTCCCCCATCTACGATTATTGGAATCGAAATGTTTGGGTTTACGTCCAATTGATCGTTTCCTGCGCCAAACTCAATGACAAAAAAACTCGTGTTTGAGATTTCGAACGTTGTAGTCGTCGTGCTTCCTCGATTCAATCGACTCTTCACTTCAACATCGTTTCCTCGCCGACGCATCTCAATTTCATCTTGGCCGGGTGTTCCTTGAATTCGAATACCACCGTTGTCGGAAACGATGATGTAGGTACTTGAAGTATCGAAACTCGACATAGCCGTGATGGTGACTGACTGGTTGCCGTCTCGCAGCAGGTCATCGACAACCGTTGCCGTAAACTCAACGACGACTGTTCCTGCGGGTATTTGTATCGTTGGCGGGACCTTTAGCTCGGTATTCATGCTGCTGGTGAGCGAAACGTTCAAATCAAAGGCCAGTGGATTCGCCAATCGAACCGTCCCAATTATTGTCCCTGCGGTCTCGCTGACTGAGCTTTGGCCAAAACCGACGTCGATATCAACTACTTCGTCATCTAACACTAACAAGGTCTGACGAATCGAACTAAATCCAGCTAAAGAAGCGGTAAATTCGACAATTTGATTGCCTGTGTAGACCCCATCATTGACGGAGTGGATCGCATTGGTTCCGGTAGCAAACCTTTGGCCTGCGGGTATGGTGACGAAACCGGACGGGAGATAAGCAGTACTGAGCATATTACTATCAATGTTGACGGATTGACTCGACTCCAGCGGGGTCGTAAACCCTACGATGATCGTTGTATCGCCTCCTTCAACGACACTTGGTTGAATGCTGAATACCAGTTCGCTTGTATCGTTGTTTTCAACAATTAGAAATTTGGTTGCCCCGACAAAGATGTCCGCGGACGCCATGATATTCACCAATTGATCGGAATCGACCAAGTCGTCGTTGAGACCATCAACTTCAAAGTTGATCGACGACGCGCTTGCTGGAATTACCAGGCTGGCTGGTACACGCAACTCACTGCTATCAGAAGTCGAGAGCAAAATAGTTAGCGGTAAATCGAAACCAATCTGGTTCGCAGCCGTGTTGCGAGTAACCGTCCCCGTAACCGAACTACCCTCGCGGAGTCGGTTGCCATTTGGAAGACTGATAGTCAAAGTAGGTTCATCAACGTCCGTGATTACCACTGTTTCCGCGTCTGATAGAAATCCTGGTGACGAAACGATGAGTGTGACAGACTCGTTCGGCTCGTCGATCCCGTCCACGGTAGCGAACCCAAAGAATGTTATCGAATCAAAGCCAGCCGGGATGGTAATTGTCGAGTCAATTGTTGGCGGGGTGACGTTGAGCATTTGGGCTGTCAAATCAGCAGGACTAGAGTTGGCCAAAGATACGACCAATGGCAGACTTGAATTCACTCCCAGCCTTGTGAGCGTGTAGTAGATCACATGACCTTCGAGAACCTCCTTTGGCGCAGGGGCGACTGATAGCAACAAAGTAGGGGGCGGATCATCGTCGATCACCACACCAGAAAACGATGCTATGGTTGTTTCGCCTAGTTTGCCAACTTGGATCGAAAAGCCTTCGTTCGGTTCTTGGATAGAATCGTTGAGCGGTCTTGTGACAAGAGATGCCGTAGCCACTCCGGGAGGAAATGTTAACGTTCGAGGAATTGTAATTTCGGCAGGACCACTTTTCGTTACGTCAACTATGAGTTGGCGAGTCAAACTGCCGGCCCTTGTGACGGTGAGGTTAATCACTCCCGTACCCTCAATGTATTCCGCGGAGCTTCCGTTGTTGGAAATGGTAAGCGGGACAGGTTCGTCGTCGGTAACGGTAACCGTCGTAGTCGCTGACAAATTGGAGTTGGCGATATTATAGCGGGCAATTTGAATATCGTTTGCGTATCCAACCAACGCCAATAGCCGACCCGACGAGTCGATCGCCGCAGCTTGGATCGACTCGAAAATCGAAGGCAACGCAGGCCCGAAAAATGTTCCGTTGATCCCAAAATTCGTATCGATGGCTCCGTCCGGATGCAAGGCAAGAATTCCCAAAGCGTATCCAGTGTTTCCGGAACTCGGATTCGCAAATTGTCCAGCAAGAAGAATCCTTTGGTCAGGTGCAATCACGATATCGGACACTTGGTCAAACAACCCCCCTTGGTAACCGTACCGAATGGCCCCGCTACTTGCGAATCCAGTATCGACCGAACCGTCAGGATTGAATCGGGTTGCAATCATGTCTTCGCTCGTGGAGTTTCCGCCCCGGCCGAAGCCGGCCACCAAAAACTTTCCATCAGCTTGGATCGCCACAGCTTGTCCCAGCGTTTGGGAAAAATCAGGAAATGACTTTGCGGCAACCCCGCGAGTCCCAAAACTGAAATCCAACGATCCATCTGCCTTGAACTTGGTTAGTCCAAGTTGATTGGCCACGCTGGTTGAGTAGCTATTGATCACGATACTACCGTCAGCTAGTCGTTCGGCTTGGGCGGCAATCGGAAGGCGCCCAACATTCGCTTCCAAATGCGTAACCTTGCCATCAACTCCATAGTTGGGATCCAGTTCACCATTTGGCAAGAAACGCATCAACATTACGTTTGAGCCCTGTGAACCAATAACGGTAAAGGAGTTGTCGGCCTCCGTTACGACAGCCGAAGCGTTGCCAAAATCGCCTAAGACCTCAAACTTTTTCAACCCGTTCACACCGAACGTCGCATCCGGTGTTCCATTGGGATTCATTCGATAAACCGCGAAGTCGGAAAAGACATCGGGCCCGCCGAAGGATGTTTGGCCAACCAACAGAATCTGGCCATTTGGAAGGACGGCGAAATCGCCAAGTCTACGGAAATCGCTGGAGGAACGCGGACCAAAATTCGCACTCGCAATGCCGCCAACACCGAAGCTAGTGTCTGGTGCGCCGTTAGGCAGGTATACCGCAACTTGCCAATTGTCTGGTCTCCCTGGAGCATTCTCCCCGACGGCGATAATTCGACCACCTGGCAATTGCCTAACGTCGCGTTCCGATCCTTGACTGCTCGTGTCGAAGGGAGTCGCGACATATCCGTCTTGATCAAATGTTGAATCCAATGTAACCGGTCGATTTCCACTCGCACGCAATGCGACGACTTGCGACTCGTCAAAGATGAGATCGTCAACTGCATTTACGATGGATGTTGCTGACGATTGGCCGGCCGGAATCGTCATGGTCGATGGAACTCTAGCCTCCGACAAATCTGAACTGGTTAAATCCAAGAGCAATGGTTGATTGAAGAGTGGATTGTTGCTCGACGTATTTCGTGTCACCGTGACAGTTGCGCTCCCGCCATTCTCGTTAAAGGAAGTCGGGTTGACCGAAATCGCAACACCAGCAGGTGTTGTGTCAATAATGCTCTCAGTGATACTTGCAGTGAGCTGAGGTAAAGGTGCGTTAGCCAGAATAGTCAAAGTCTCGGTTGGTTCGTCCGAGTTGTCATTGAATACAGTCACAGAGAAAAATGCGATGGCCTGTCCGGCAGGGATTGTTACCGCCGCCGAGTTATCAATTCTGGCGTCGCTCGTATCACTGACACTGAGATTCACAGTAAGTGGGTCGATGGTGGGACCAGTACGTTGCAACCGATAGTTGAGGGTCACCCCTTCACCGGCAATTGGATTTGAGTTACTTCGGAAAATATTGAGCGACATCGACGGATCGTTATGATCCACTGTCAAGCGAATCGGTGGCTGACTCTGCAGACTGGAAAAACTAAACCATGATCCGTCGACGACAGGGTTCTCAATACGGAGAGTAAGTCGCCCCCGATTCAACCCAAACCAACTGCTGTCTAGCAATACACTCTGTGGCGAAACGGAAGACACGGATCCATTGCCAACGTTGCTTCCTGCCCTGACTGCGTCACTGGCGTTGATTGAGAAGTCTGCGCCTGGTGAAGCTAACACCCTGAACACAGGATTTGCTGGTCCACCTGAAATCGAAGATGTAATGAACTTCAACTCGACTGAATTGATTTGATGCGTTGTCGGAATCGAACTCAGATCAAACTCAAGAATTGGAAACTCTCTGCCTGGGCTAGAGGAAAAGTTGCGATCCGAAAAAACGCTTGTAGCTCCAAATACTTCGAATGACCCGTTGACATCTCGGTCCGCAACGATTCCCATCGGATTGGCGTTAAATTCACTTATTGCAAATGGAAGCCTCGCTTCGAGTGTGTCGATCAACAATCGACGGCGTCGCGAATGGTTTTTCTTCCTAATAATCTGTAGTCGTTTTGCGATGCACTTGGACAATGCGAAAAGGAATTTCATTTCTGGAACCAATTCAAAAGTTTGAAAAGAAACAAAGATGGAAAAGATCAAGAAAAGAGTCAGGCTTGGTTTATTGACGAATCGAGCAGAATATAGCAGTTGAAGACGCCATGAACAACCTAGGGAGTAGCGCTCGGGTTACGATCCAAGAGTTCCGCAACGACCAGACTTAGCGGCTAGGATTCATCTCGCGACCACCGCGTTTTGAATCTGCCCGCCAACAGCAGCAATCGATACGAATTTCCCTTGGCTTTGGTACGTGGCGACGGACAATTCTCAGATTAGAATGGGGAAACGTAGCTTAGCTCCCCGGGCCATTTCCAATGGGACTAGCGAACACGGACCAACAACTTCGCCAACCGCTCTTGAATGAATCTGGATCGCTGTACAATGCTTCCACGAATAGCAACTTGTCTTGGATTAATGCTTTTGATCATCGGAAAGGATTTCGTAGGTGGAACCGTGATGGCTGCGTCAGAGAATGGTGAAGACAATCTTTCGACCGTTCAGTATCGACTTTCCTTTCGACAAGCGGAAACGCATCGGGTCGACATTGAAGTTTCGGTACCAACCGATGGAAAATCAGAAATCGAATTCATGATGCCGGTTTGGACGCCAGGCAGCTATCTCGTTCGGGAATACGCTCGGCAGATCGAGCAACTGATAGCAGTCGACGGAAAAACCAACGCTCCCCTCGCCATCAAGAAGAAGGACAAGAACCATTGGGTCGTCGAATGCGCTGGGGCCGAAGAAGTCGCGGTGCATTACACCCTCTATTGCCATGAAATGAGTGTTCGAACCAATTGGGTTGAACGTGACTTTGCCTTCTTGACCGGTGCCGCGACCTTTTTGACCTGTTCCGACATGCTCGATCATCCGCACATTGTCCGTATCGATGCCTTGCCGAACTGGCCAAAAATTGCAACTAGCCTTGCGACAATAGACGTTCGTGAACCATGGGTACGTCGAGCCATCAGTTATGACGAACTGGTAGACAGTCCGATCTTGCTGGGAGCTATCAATATTCAAACCTTTGACGTTGGCGGCGCCAAACACCACTTGGCTACACTTGGAGGTGAGCCCTTCTGGGACACGGCTTCCGCGGCCAAAGATGTTGCCAAGATCGTTGAGACCGAACAAGCCTTTTGGCAAGAGATACCGTACCAAGAGTATTGGTTCTTGAATTTAGCCACCGAGACTGGCGGCGGCCTCGAGCATGATAACAGTTGCGTCTTGATGACCGGTCGCTGGTCGCAACGACAACGCACCAAGTACGCCGAATGGCTCGGGTTGGTCTCGCATGAGTTCTTTCACACATGGAACGTACGACGCTTGCGGCCGAGAGAGCTTAAGCAATACGACTACAGCAATGAGCAGTACTTTCACGAGCTTTGGGTCGCGGAGGGGATCACAAGTTACTACGACGAGTTGTTTGTCGCTCGGAGCGGTCTTTGCAAGCCAAAGGACTATTTGGAAAAACTTGGCAAGAATATCGCGGCCGTTCAAGGTGCACCTGGGCGTCTCGGTCAATCCTTGACCGAAAGCAGTTTCGACGCTTGGATCAAATACTATCGACCTGACGAAAATGCCAACAACAGCCGAATCAGTTATTACTTGAAGGGAGCGTTGATCGGAGCGTTGCTCGATGTGGAGATCCGTGCCAAGACCGATGGAAAAAAGTCGCTCGATGACGTGATGCGATTGCTGTGGAAATCGCATCGCGAGTCGGGCTACACCAATGAGGATTTTACCATGATCGTCGAAGAAGTAGCTGGAACTTCCTACGCGGATTGGCTGGTCCAAAACTTGGAGACAACGCAAGAAATGGACTTCAACAAGATGTTGGAGTGGTACGGTTTGGAATGGAAAACGCGTGAACCAGACAAAGACGCGCCGGCGGACAAGCCGTTGTTTGGAAACGTCTATGTCGGTATGGACGTGCTGGCTCAACAGGGAAAAGCGATGGTTGACAAGGTGACACGCGACTCGCCAGCCAGTCAAGCGGGCTTCAATGCCGGTGACGAGTTCATTAGTTTCGATGGTTTTCGTATCACTGCAGAAACGTGGGCGGAGCGACTCAATGCGTATCGACCCAACGATGATTGCAAATGTTTGGTGGCAAGGCGAGGCAAGATTGTGGAGCTTTCGGTCAAGCTGGGGAGTGAGCCTGAGACCAGTTGGAAGATAGTCCGGGTGGCAAAGCCTACGGAGGAGCAAGAAAAGCACTTTCGAAGCTGGCTCAATTTGCCTGAGCCCGCGCCGTTAGCGCCGTCCGAGCCAGAACCTAGCCTGCTCGAAAAATAGGAGCTACGTCTTTCCGAGACGGACTGCCGGCGCGCCACATGGTCCGTTTTTGTGGCTGAGCGAGGCCCTCGCTCAGTTTTTGAATCCGACGAGCGAAGGGCCTCGCTCGACTACAAGTGTCGCCTTTTGCTCCGCAAAAGTGCGGTAACGCTGCACACTTTCGCGGAGCGAAAGGCGACAATAAACACCCCGAAGTTCCTCAACTAATAACACTTATCATTCTGCCACCATCATCCTGCCAATCGATCTATGACTAATTTCCGATTCAAATCTGTTCCAATATCGCTCCTATTCCTTGCCATGCTAACAGCTTTTGGCTCGGCCGAAGATAAGCCTCGCTACTTGATCGTGCATGCTGACGATGCCGGCATGTCGCACTCGGTCAATGTGGCCACCCAGTCTGCGCTTGAGACCGGGATCGTCACCTCGGCCAGCATCATGGTCCCATGCCCATGGTTCAAAGAGTTCGCCGAGTATGCCAAATCACATCCACAGTATGACTATGGTATCCACCTGACACTCAATTCCGAATGGGACGTTTATCGTTGGGGGCCGGTCGCTTCCCGCGATCGCGTCCCTGGTTTGGTCGACCCCACCGGATGTCTTTGGGATAACGTCGGGCAAGTTGCGATGAACGCTACCGCCGAAGAAGTCAAAATCGAACTCAAAGCACAAATTGACAGGGCACTGGCGTTTGGTGTCCCGTTGAGCCATCTTGACACGCACATGGGCGCGGTCCTGAGCCGGCCCGATTTGGTGGAGGTGTACGTTAATTTATCCTTGGAGTACGATCTTCCTGTTTTGTTTTTCAAGAGCATGGATCCGCAAATGGAGAAAGGGTATCCGGCCCTCGCAGCTCGTTTCCAGAAGTCGGTAGCGTTGTTGACGGAACGGAAACTTCCTTTGCTTGATTCACTTCTGCAATTCTACGGAGGCAATGTGCCGGAACAGCGCAAGCAGAAGTATTACGACGAACTGGCCAAGATCGGACCGGGGGTAACACAATTGATAATCCATTGCGGGCACGATAATGAAGAACTTCGCGCCATCACCGACAGTGCAGCTCGCCGCAACCAGGACCGAGTGATTTTTACAGAGAACGCGATGCAAGACTTTTTGAAGAGCCAGAAAATCAGTCTGATATCATGGAAGCAATTTCGAACGCTCGAACAGAGTGCGAAGGAACCATAGACCACGAGATTGGTCGGAAATCTTGGCAGTATGATGGGGGCAGAATGATTTGTGCTTTTAAGATCGTGTGCCTTGCTTGCATGTGGCTGTTATCTAGCACTGCAAGCAGCTTTGCTCAGCAACAGGAATTTGCGGATATCCGATCGGTTGAAGCGGACATGGTTGTGCCGAGGATGGTTGAGCTTGAGCCTGCCGCGGGCCGGCGGATTCGTCGTAGCCTGGAAAGTTGGAATCGCGAAAAAGTTTATCACTCGCTTTATTTACCGACCGATTGGACTCGCAAAACAACTCTGCCGATCATCGTGGATTACTCTGGCAACGGTGGCTATCGCGACGCTTTGGGAGATACTAGTACCGGGCGCCCAGAGGACAGTTGTTTCGGGTACGGAATGACCAAGGGTGAGAATTTTGTATGGATTTGCCTGCCTTGTCTGAACGCCGCCGGTTCTGACCTTGCGTTAACATGGTGGGGCGACGCTCCCAACTATGATCCCTCGCCAACGCTGAACTATCTGCATGCGGCGGTTGCCGATACGTGCGACAACTTTAGAGGTGACGCAACCCGCATTGTTCTTTGCGGATTCTCTCGCGGTGCCATCGCCTGCAACTTCCTGGGGTTGCATGATGACAAAACGGCGAAGCTTTGGCGAGCCTTCGCTCCGTATAGCCATTACGATGGTGTCCGCAAGTGGCCTTATCCAGGTAGCGACGCCAACTCGGCAGCGGCGCGTCTGGAAAGATTGGCGAACAGGCCACAGTTCATTTGTGGTGAAAAAGATCAGATCGAGGAATCTCGACGTTTTCTTGGGCAACATGCGTCGAAGGCAAACCTAACGTTCGCTTCGACCGGCTTTCGCAACCACAACGACGCTTGGATTTTGAGACCGAGCAAGACACGACAGCAGTTGCAGGAGTGGCTGTGGACTGTTGTGCGTTGATTCGTAAGGAGCCCACCATCGTGTGGCACGTCCCTGAGTTTACGGAGGGCGTGGTGAATCCCTAGAAATATCTGCCTCAGTTCCCACGCCCACGCATCGCTTTGGGCGTACCACACGCAATTGTCGCCTTTTGCTCCGCGAAAGTGTGTCGCTTACAGGCTGGCAGCCTGTGCTACGGCGGCTTCGGGCATGCATTCTATCCATTCGCGTATCAATGCAACCGACTCATCGTGGACGATTGTTCGACCGAATTCCGGCATCAAGGCTCCTGGATGTGTCGTCTCCAAACGGTACAGCAAGATCGACTCATCCGGCCTGCCAGGTACGATGCCATAGCTCCTCCCGCCAGTCCCCTTGCCCGCCGCCACCGGAGTCTTGAAAACGCCAAGTTGGTACCGATCGGTGACATCGACGTTGAGGTGCAAGCCCGAATTGCGGGCCGGGCCCTTTGGGTTGTGGCAGTGCGAGCAGTTGACTTCCAACCAAGCGCGGGCCCGTTCCTCTAGCGAACCCGATTTGGGATCATCCCAAACGGCTAACTTCGGTGCATGTTCTAGTTTTGGCACATCCGAAATCAGGCCCTTGCGTCCCCAATACGCCAGTTGATTCTCTGTTCCATGTTCGTACGCGATGTCACGATTGAGGTTTCTGGCGGTCGGCCCCAGCGGTTCCATGCTCTCGTTTTGATGGCATCGTTTGCAATCGTTTAAATTCGGGACAATATGGGTGTTGATTCTCGCTACCCCATCGGTATGCTTCCACTGAACGTCGATCGCTGCACCGGCCAACGTGAGCGTCGCATCGGTCTGCTCATCATTCCATACATAAGGAATCCCAATCCAACCACTGTCCGTTCGCTGAAGAATGCGAGTTTCGATCAGACGGCGGCCACGAGTTGAATCGGTCAGGTCATGGTCATAATAAAAAGTCTTGGAAATCACTGTGCCGACAGGAAAATCAAGCGCTGCGACCGCGTCGTACTTGGCCAACTTACCATCAGGTACTCGAACCACGCGTTGCTTACCGGAGTAGTCTGAGAATAACGTGGTGTTTAGCTCGTATTCGATCACACCTTCTGCCGGTTCCAACTTGGCCAATTCGCCACGGTAAAGCTTGTAGTCCGATAGGCGTTGCGGGTACTTATTCTGGTTTCGGCGAGTTGAGACTGTTGCGATTTCTTGGCTGGCCGCAGGGGCATTCGACGCAGCCGGATTGCTAACCACCGTCGAAGCGGGCTGTTTGCGACAGCCACTCAATAGCACCAATGCAAAAACAGCTGGAATGAATACTGCGTGTGGCACGTCCCTGAGTTTACGAAGGGCGTGGTGAATCGCTAGAAACATTTGCCACACTCCCCACGCCCACCGCTATCGCTCTGGGCATGCCACACGTTGTTCTGGGCGTGCCACACGTTGGGGGAGTTCCACACGTGCAAATCGATATA
Organism: Pirellula sp.; assembly: GCA_031372345.1. Lineage (GTDB taxonomy): Bacteria > Planctomycetota > Planctomycetia > Pirellulales > Pirellulaceae > JBKCUI01. Next base: position 12,851 of record JANMLD010000386.1, on the reverse strand, counting down.
ACTTACAAGTCTCATCTTCGATTATTCAACCCCCGTGATAACGATGGGCTCGAGTGACGGCAACTTGCCGGCATGCGACGCCAAGTCTCGAGTAATCTCTGGTTGGCCGCCTTGTAACATTGCCGCGAAACCCAAATTGGCAAACGTTGCGTCTCCGTTATTCGCTATCACGATGCGAGCTTTTTCGGGGACCTTTCCGTCCACAACTACTTTCGGGTTACTCACGCCGTCGATGACAATATCCGGCATTGGTAGGCCAGCAATTTGCTCGAAGAGCTTACCCATTTCCCCCTGCGGACTCTTGCCGCCGTCCGCAAAACGATTGTCGTGGATATGGACTCCCTCCGGATAGGGATCGTATAGTGCATCCTCGAATTTACGTTGTGTCACCAGGAAGCTCACGATCACGCAATTCGTAGTATGGTTTCCGTGCACCTTGTTTTCAAAGATTTCGACATCATCGTTCGCCATGATCATGAGTCCCGTACCGGCTGGCACCGTTGAGACAATCGCCCCTTTGTTTGCAAAGTTGGGATGATTGTTGTCGTAAACATGGTTCTTATAGGCGCGGCAATGAGAACCATTTTTCAGTTTCAAACCGGGGAGCGAGAAAACCAATAAGCCACCCGTATTGTTGGTGGCTTCGTTTTCGTAAACATCCGCTCCAATCGTATTCTCGATCTCGATCCCTGCCACATTTCGCTCAACGCGATTGTGTCGAACAATTGTACGCTGGGTCTGACCGACGTAGATGCCCGCATCCGACGCGCACTCGGCGACACAATGCTCGATGAGGACATCGGAACACAACACTGGATAGATACCATAGGCACCATTCTGTTTGTCTGGTCCGTTCGACCACCAGGTGCGAATACGCCGAATCGTGACCCGCTTGGCATCCTCCACCTTGAGAGCATCCCCCGGCGTATTTTGCAGAGTGAGATCCTCAATTGTGAAGTTATCGGCCTTAATCTTCAAACCTTCTCCACCCGAGCCGGCCCTTTGGCCTGTGAAGTTGAGAATGGTTTTGTCCATACCTTTTCCGCGAATGGTCACATCGGCAACACCGTTGAGCGAGAGCGTTCCCTTGAATTCGAAGGTCCCCTCGGCAAATTCGATGATGTCCCCCTTTTCCGCAAGGATAAGGGCCTCTTGGGCTTTTCGCTCGGCATCGTCCCCCGGTTGAATAACCATCACGGCTGCGGCTGAGTCCGTTGTCGCAACCGCTTCACTCGCTGGCGTCGTCGCTTTGGATGCAGTCGGGGGTGTGTTATCGTCGCAACCGAGCACGAAAAACGAACAACTCAACAAGCCGAAATGGCAGAGCGCTTTCATATCGAGGTGCTTTCAAGAGGAATGGACTGTTGAATCCGACCTTACCCGCGCAATGCGTGAAAGAAAAGCTTGGGCAAGCGAAGGATTGAGGGGTCATCGTACACACGCAGCAAGTCCCATGCAACTTGGTTGGCGGTTCGATGCGTTGGAAACCAAACTGGCTTGGGGAAATTGCACAATGGTCCCCACAGTACGGTTTTGTCGATGTCGCTAATGCAGAAAGTATTATGAACATGACCGATGCCACTGAGCGGCTCGGCGATGGTCGCCCCCGGATAGCCTCCCCAAGGTGGCGTCATGATTCCATAAGCAACTCCAGGCCATTGATTGATACAGACCGCACCGTATCTTAACTTCGCAAGCGCTCGGTCTACGGCCATTGCTTGGCGTTGCCGAAAACCGCTTGGGAGCGTTATCGTGGCGCACAACGTCCCAAAAATCCGATCGTTTACAAAATCGACAGCCGATTCCAGAAACGTCTCTGGGGCGTTTTCTGAAAGCTGGGTTTCCGCACAGACGCAGACAAACGACTCTTCATCGAATAGATGAGGTGATTCATTTGGGTTGGTATCTCGAATCAGTGTCCAGGGGAGCGTGCCATCGCTCGCCTCAGGACAGGGTCGTCCGGTAGCCCTTTCAAAGCGTCGATGTGCCCCAGGATAATATGCGAATCGCGGTGGGATCTTGCGAAAGAACGCGTCGATCAAGTCAAGAAACGCGACTCGCTGTGCCCAACCTCGCGACGTCACGATCATTTTCGTCGCTAAGCAATTGAACGACGCATTGTTGACGATTCCGGCGACCACATGTTCCGCTTGGTTCCGCAACTGTTTATCCGTGTATAGACCCGGCACAATAATCCAAGGAGTGACGTTCCCCAGTTCGCTCGTAACGGATTTCGTGACGATCGGTCGGTTTTCGCGTTTGCGAGTAGCTCGCTCCTGCGGATCACTCCCCCACAGAATCGCGTCATGGGTCAAATGCGAACCGGTCAAATGCAGCGAGCCAATCGATTCGTGTTTAACGATCGCGTCACCAACTTCAATACCGCCGCAAACGATTCGCAACAACTTGGCATCCACAAGCGGCCGAAAGGCGTCCTTGAAAATCGGAGCGAGGTAGTCGTTGACCGGGTTGAGTTTCAGCAACACCGATTCTCGGTTATGAAAGATCTTGTAGAGCATGTCTGTCGCTGGAATCGAACTGACATTCCCCGCCCCTAAAACTCCTGCGACGTTACCTTTCGCATTGTCGGATGCTTTCCATGTGCTAGTAAACAGTTCGTCTGGATTCGAGTCCTTTTGTCGCCAAATCTCGGCTTCCAATCCCATGAAGGTCAGGCCATCGAACAAACTGCGAACGGGTAGCACCGGGATGCACTCTCGGCCTTGAGAGTTTGTGTGCGGTTTGCCTGGAAGTATCGGCGATCCATGCTTCTCAGCGTCTTGCAGGTTCTTGGATAGCAAGCGGAGGTATCGCAATACCGTGGCCGGTCCTGCCAGGATTTCCTCAGCAGCGATAGGTTGTTCGGCTGCAATGCGTTTGGCCTGACAAGCAACTCGAACCCACTCGTTCGCGTTTCGCACGACTCCTAAACTGCACGCGTCCACAAGTTCTCTTAGGCTGGAAAGCGATGCTCCGGATAGCCATTTCGCTCCGACTAGGAGATCGCTCACTTCGGACTCTAAGCTCGTTGATTCGGTCATCAGGGTACCTCAGATTCGGAAATAGCCTTCCATTCGGCGTAGCTTCGGCCCAAAGGGCCAAAAGTTTACCTAGCCCAGGCCAACGGCCTGGGTGTAGTAGCAAAATAATGATTCGCGAGGGCCAAGGGCCCGGTCGTTTGCTTGGCAACGTTAACAAACTGCCGGGCCGTTGGCCCTACCATTATACTTTGGACCGAAATCCCAGGCCTTTGGCCTGGGCTAGGCAAATTGCCGGGCCGTTGGCCCTTTGGTTTTCACAATCCGTTACCGTTGGCCAGCTCTATTCCGCTCATAAAGTTCACGCCATTGGGGATGAACCCAGCGGTTCCGTAACGCGAGGACTTATGCCTTATTTGCTGGTCTCCTTTTTTCCCTGAAAGTCGCCGGCGGTGACGATGATTAACTTCTTCTGATTCAGCAACTTCTTTAGCACGGCATCGACCGAAGACTTGGTGAGGGCTTTTACGTTGCGCTGGCGACGAGCTAAGAACGATTCGTCGCGGTCGGATTCCTGATACTGGTGCAAAGTCGACATGAGTTGCGAATCGTTGCTCAGCGTCTCCTCAAGTTGTTTCAAATAACTCGTTTTAGCCGATTCGATCTCTTCGTCCTTGACCCCATTCTTCATGAAGTCGTTGAACACTTCGTCGATGGTTCTTATCAATTTGTCGCGATTGGTCGGATTGGTGATGGCATAGGTCATGAAAACCGCAGTTCGGTCCATCGATTTTGCGTTGAACTGGCTCCCAACTCCATACGACAATCCCTCTTGCTCGCGAACCCGTTCGCCAAGCCGACTCGATAGGGAACCGCCGCCCAAGATATCGTTCGCAATATAAAGGGCTTCCCACTCGGGGTCGTCGGATCGAATCTCAAGATTGGTAGCGGCCATCAATACCGCGTTCTCTTTGTCAGGTGTTTCGATCGAAATCGTGTCGGGCTCGACGGTCAGATATGGCTTGGCGACTCGCTTGAATGATTCCAGTGATTTCCAATCGCTGGCCATCGCGTTGAGTTGCTTCAAGGCGGGTTCTTTGTCGAACGCACCCACAACCGTGATCTCACCATACGCCCCGGGCAAGAATCGCTTGTAAAGCTCTCGCACATCGCTTACTTGAACTGCATCTAATCGCTCAAGAGCTTCGTCGGTGGTAGGAACGTAGTGAATGCTGGTGGCCGGGACCGGTGCCAGCTTCCGCGAGAGCGCAACTTGCGCAACGTAGTTTGGATCGGTTCGGGCCGATTCAATTTCAGATCGTTTTTGCGTCGTAAGCAGTCCAAATTCATCGCTTGGAAATGTCGGGTGACGAAGTATTTCCGTTAGCAGTTCCATGGTCTCCGCGAAGTTCTTCTTGCGACCCGTCAATTGAAAGGTGATCGCTCCAATTTCGCTCGAAGCCGTGCATTCGGCTTTGAGTTCATCCAGTTTGTCTTGAAGTGCTGCTTCAGTGTACATGTCGGTCCCCAGCAACCATGCCTCGCCGAGCAACTTGCAGGCTTGAATGTTCTTTACCGTGCCGAGGGATGCTTCGTTGCCAAATCGCAGTGTCAGTTTCAAGAAAAATCGATCCCCTCGAACTTGCTTGGGAAGCAGAACATATTTGTGGCCCGAATCCAGCTTGCCCCGAAACGTACGGGCTTTGATATTTTCTGGTGTGGGCTCGAACAACTCTCCCTTAGAGACCGATTCTCGGCCGGTGTAACCGGATACTAGAGATTCGATTTTTGGTCGTTGGGCAATCGCAGATCGATCGGGTTCCGGCGTTGGAACAAAGAACCCGGTGGTCCGATTGCTATCTTTAAAATAGAGTTCGGCGACTCGCTTTACATCTTCTGGTTTTACGGTTTCAATGCGATCGCGGTCCAGGAAGAACAATCTCCAATCGCCGAAGGCTGCCCAATTGCTAAGTTCGTAGGCGAGCTTTGCCGTGTCGGTCTGAGCATTTTCTTTGGCGTTGGTCATATCGCGAATCGCGCGCGCGACTTCCTCATCGGTAACGCCATCTTTGACAATGCTTTGAATTATTTTACTGAGGGAATCTCGCACCGCGTCGACTTGAACGTCGCGATTGACTTGAATCAAACAACCAAACATGCCCGGGTCATATCCGGCTTGATGCATCGAGGTCACGGCGGATGCTTGTCTCGTTTTGACGAGGCTCTGGTAAAGCCGTCCGCTCGGTTCCGTTCCCAAGATGTGTTCCAATACCGTTAAGGCTGCCGAGTCGGTATGAGCCATGGCAGGCACGTGATAGGCAACGCCAAGCAATGCGACATCGCCAACACGATTGAGATAAACGATCCGCTCGCCATCCTGAGTTGGCTCGACGGTATATGTCGCTTCGAGCGGAGTACTCCCTTTTTCAAGCGAGCCGAAGTGCTTCATGGCAGCGGCCATCGCTTTCTCTGGCTCAAATTTTCCGGCCACGATCAAGACAACATTGTCAACGCGATAGTACTTTTTGTAGAACGCGCGAAGACGATTGACAGGAACCCGTTCAATGTCGGCGCGGTTGCCGATGACGCTCTTTCCATAATTGTGCCATTCGTATGCATTGGCCATAATGCGTTGCATGAGTATTGCGTTCGGCGAATCCTCGCCCGATTCAAATTCATTGCGAACGACGGTCATTTCCGAAAACAGGTCTTCGCCGCGAATGAAGCAATTGGTCAATCGATCGGCTTCCATGGCGATCGTCCAATCCAGATTTTCGTCGGAAGCAGGCAAGGTTTCGTAGTAGTTCGTTCGATCGAAATCGGTCGTTCCATTCATATCGAGAACGCCCCGTTCCTTCAGTTCTTTGTCGATGTTTCCGTGGCTCGGTGTTCCTTTGAACAACATATGCTCAAGCAAATGCGCCATACCGGCTTCGCCATATCCTTCATGACGAGACCCGACCAAGACCGTCATGTTTACGGTGATGCTATTGGACGATGCATCGGGAACGAGCACTACTCGGCAATTGTTCGGTAGCAAATATTCCAAAACCCCTTCGACCTCGGCTGTCTTTTGGTAAGGCGATTCGGGCGTTTGTGAGAGAACGTAGGCCTGCAAAGCCAGACTGGCGAAAGCGAAAAACAAAATATTTCGAATCATGGGAAGACTTTGACATTCGATGGTGAGTTGGACAGCGCCACTTCGTCGTAATGGCCGTAGCAACAGGCTGCCAGCCTGTTGTGACTCCTATCGTAGTTGTCAAATCAAGATGCGACAAGAACCAGACATAGCAACGGATGTATCAATACTATCGCCATTCCGTCGAAAGATGTGAATTTATCATTGTCGCCTTTTGATCCTCAAAAGTGCGTGAACAAGGCGCACTTTCGCGGAACGAAGGGCGACAAAGCCGCGTTAGAGCTTGAATGCATCTTCCTTGGACTGCTCATTGTAGAGCGGCAAGTAGCGATAATAGACTTCAAGCATCATGGTTGCCATGCAGGTCGTATAGAATCGTCCACCAGCGGAGGTGCTATGACCATCGTCCCAATACCAACTTCCGGCGGCGTGGCCAGTCGTTGTCTGTGTTGTCAGCAGTTGATCTCGCATGCGTACGTTCCAGCTTTCCCACTCGCTGCCCCCGACCTGTTTGAGAACCTGCGTTGCATAATAGTTGTAATACGTATTCGATTTGCTTGGCCCGGCAGCACTGAATTTCGCAACAGCAGCCTTGATGGAGGGGTGGTCTTTAGGCATGCCAGAGTACATTCGGCAGAGCACGGCGCACGCCGTCGTGCTTTGGTTGTATTTGGCGCCCCTGCCTTTTGAATCAAAGCTATAGTGGTAACTGGCTCCTTCGTCGAAGGCCATCTGATCTAAAAAGTAGTTGGCCTTGCGTACCACATCCAAATCAATGGCGAATCCGCTCATAGCACCACTCTTAAGTGCCATCATCTGCCAACCGACCACGGACGTATCGCCTTGACCCTGTGGAGCATAATGCCAACCGCCCGTAGACGGATTCTGCGAATAACCGAGAAAGTTGATACCGGCCTGAGCGGCGTCTCGCAAGGCGGGATCTTTCGTCATGCCGTATGCTTCACACATTGCGATCGAAGCGATGCCATGCGCATACATGTCGTCGAACCCTTTCCCGCCTGCCCCCACATACCATGATCCTTGTCCTTTTTGGAACTTCATGTTGCTGATCAGAAAGCTAAGGCCTTTGAAAACATTCTGTTTGTATTCGCCCTCCATATGGGTTTGGCCAGCTCCCAAGTAGCACATCAATGCCAGTCCCGTGGCGGCGTTTAGACTCGCTCGACGTTCCCCGGAATGATCGCATTGTCCCTTGCAGACCGCGCTATGGGCTAATGTCCATGCTCCCGATTGAGGATCTTGATGCAAAGCCAGCCACTTCAGTGCCAACGAAACCGCTTTTTCAGTATCGCTTGAACCTCCATACTTATTGAGCAAGTCTCGCTTGGTCTCTTTCGATCGGCTACTTAAAGCCGCCCGCATCGATAGGTTGGCTTGCGCTGCGATTCCGTTTTTTGGAATCAGACTTTGTGACATACTTGGCATCGCAACCGCAGGCATATTTGCTGCGATGACATCAGAGTAGTTCACGTCGACTATGGCTTCTGCGATCGTGGGATCGACCACGGGCGACTCGGAGGGGGTTTCTTCGCTTTCCGTCGACACAAGTTCGGCCGACTGGTCCATCGAAATCTCCTCCAACGCGTCTGCGTCGCTGGTGGACTCCGTAGCGACCAACATCATGCGAAGCTCATTCTTGATCGGTTCGATATTCCAGGCTGCCAAGATCAGAATAACGGCGACGTGAACCACCGTACTGATCAACCAACTCGGGACAGTCGTCCACAACCACCGCCGAAGTACCGGACCACTCGCATTGGATTCGGAATCCTGCAGTGCTGCATCGACCCTAGAAATCGCTCCGGTGGGCACAGCAACCGCCTGTACAAATTCCGAATCGTCAAGGGACGAAGCGTCCGCCGAAATCGACTCAGGCTGCGAAAAGTCCGGAAGCCCAAGTTCGAAGCTACCTGTTTTATTGCTAATTCCAGACATGACGCGCTGAATAAGTTGTAGATGAGATAACACCAGGGGCGTACCTCTATGGTAGTGCCTGTGCCATTTTTTTGTACTCGACAAACTCTGGAATGGAAGGCTTTCTCCCCAAATTCTAACCCTAGGGGGCCAACGGAAGCGGTCCGGTCTTCAACGCTTTTGCTAACGTCGTGAGCTGCCGCATTCCGTCGCAATGCGCCGAATAGGTCATTTTAGGACGAAGTTCGTCCGTTAAGGCACGCCCCCCTACCACCAACACAATGCCTTTTGGAAGTCGTTTGGTGAAATCCGCAAACGACTCAAGAAAAGTTTTCTCGTCTTCTATATGGGAAACACTTATCCAAAATATTTTAGGCATGTGTTTCCGAGCCGCCGAAAGGAGACTTGGGAATGGAATATTGGAGCCCAAGCCAGCCGTCCGCCACCCCTGTTCACGAAACACCATTTCCGTTAACAGCGTCGCTAGCTGGTACTGGTCACCAGAAGGTGTCCCTCCCATCGCCAACGGTGCCGTCGCGCTCGGCTCCGCAAGTAGCCATTTAAGTTCAAGCACAATCCGATGACAAATCTCGCAGGCAAGTCTTTCTTGATAAATATCGATCGTTCCTTCCCTCCACAATTTGCCTATGGAACAAAAGGTTGGACTGAGCAAATCGTCTGCCAACGAGCACATTCCACCCTGCGTTGAATACCAGGAACTGATAATCTTGCGAGATTCAGTCTCCGAGCCCAAAAGCAAAGACTTTTCAAATCGAGCTATGGTCGCCTCGGAATCCAACTCGCTGATTGAATTCCTTACTATGGAACGGCCACATGGCTCTAAGCCAATCGCTAGAGGATCCAAAATTCTACGATTGGTAGTCTCCAGAAACTCCAGCAAAAACCCCAACGGAACTCTGCGATGACCACCCAGTGTTCGGTCCGTTCGAATGTCTCCCCGATCGCACCAACGTTTCACCGAGGACTCGCTAACCCGCAGAGCGGCTGCGATTTGTTTGGGGGTCAAATTGTCGTTCAAAATCACTCCTAAAATCGTCTGAAGCAAGTCAAATTGAATGTTTTGACCGTTTTTAAATTGTAGTTCATAAGCAAGGTTAGCGAAGTGTCTACCATGACCGAAAACCGTGGAGCATGTGATTTCAAGGTCTAAACCCAATTATTCAAACGATTTGCGTCTGCATTCGCAGTACTAATGCATCGATCGCTGCTTGCCCCTTCAAATATTTTCCCGATATTCAATTCAAATGCACGAATTGAACGAATCCAAAAAACTTTTTGGAACGAACTGTTCTGTGTCGCAAGCTCTTCCCCGTGTGCTACTTGCCCGACAAGAACCCTTTATGAAACCTGTTGGAGTTCGCAATGATCGAAACAATAAAAGCGAAAAAGCCCCGAGTCAGAAAATCGGCGAGTTCGAATGCAGATCTTGATCTGGAAAAGGCCACTAAGTTACCCAAGACATTTCGCCGTAAATCCCTTGAAGAAGCGTTCGTTCATTTCATTCAGTTGTCCAGTCCGGAACAACGGTCGATACGAGAAATCGAATGTGCCGCGAAAAAACTAAGAGCCGAAAAGATCGAGTTCATTGCCAGTACTTCGTTTGACGATCCGTCCTCGGAATCCGAAATCCTGGGGGATTTGTTTCTCGGAACCACCTCTGAAGAAGTGGTTCCTAAGACCACCAAAATTCCGGTTTTGCCAGCCCATCTGGCCCGCTTGTGCGAGGCCAAACTTTTGACCCCGGAAGAGGAAAAAAGCGTCTTCTACCGCATGAATTATTTGCGGTATCGAGCCAATGCGTTGAAGGAAAAAACGGATTTGAATAACTGTTGGAACCTCAGACGAATTGAGTGTTTGATGAAAGCCGCAGACTGGTATCGCGATTGGATCGTAAAGTCCAATATGCGTCTGGTCATTTCCATTGTGAAGAAATTTGTCAATCCGCAAAACCGATTCGACGACTTACTTAGCGACGGAATCGTTGCTTTGATTCGAGCCGTGGATAAGTTCGACGTTGGACTGGGATTTCGCTTTAGCACCTACGCGACCCAAGTCGTCCGTCGAAACACCTATCGGAGCGTGATGGAAAAGCAAAACGATAGACAGCGGAACTTCGGAAGCATTCATGAAAACGGGATCGATATCAGCGATGATCAAAAAGAGTCATCGATGAGCGAACAGCGATGGCACGAACTCAGGGCCCGACTTGCTCTGATGCTCGACCACTTGGATCGCCGTGAAAAATTCATCATCCGGGCGAGGTTCTCGCTAGGAGGGCACCGACGCATCCAAACTCTTCAGCGACTTGCTGATAAACTAGGGGTCTCGAAAGAGCGAATTCGACAACTTGAAAAACGAGCGCTCGATAAGCTGCGAGGTATGACCGAAGCCATCACCCTTCCCGAGCCCGAAATGTAGGACATGCCATTTTTCGAACGTTCCTCAGCCATTGACTGCGATCGTCAAGATCTCTTCCAATATCATGCTAACCCAGGAGCTCTCAATCGCCTCATCCCACCGTGGGAAAACATCGCTATCGAACGCCGAAGCGACTCTTTGGCCGTCGGTTCCGAAGTTGTCATTAGGAATTCACTCTTCGGAGTGCCCGTTCGGTGGCATGCTCGACACACGTGCCTTCATGCCCCGGAGAGCTTTCAAGACATCCAGCTTTCAGGCCCATTCAAGGCCTGGGTTCACGATCATGTCTTCGAAAGTAAAGGGAAGGGGCACTCGATTTTGCTTGATCGAGTGCAGTTCGAAACGAAATTCGGCAGCCTGGGCAAGCTAGGACTGCCTCTCGTTCGAAGCAAGCTGCGAGCCATGTTCGCTTTCCGACATCGAACGACGCAAGCGGATTTAACTCTGCAGAGTTTTCTGCGACAACACACAGCGAATCGAGTCCTCCGAATCGGCGTAACAGGCAGCACGGGTTTGATTGGTCGACGACTGATCGATCTAATCACAGTCATGGGACACCAAGCGGTCCGAATCCTTCGACCGGCGTCCATAGATCGAACGCAGGAGTTCCCCCTTTCCTCCAAGTCCGTTTTGTGGCGACCCGGCACCGGCTTTTCCGATGAACCGGTCATGCAAAACCTGGACGCGGTGATCCACCTGGCAGGGAAGGGGATTGCTTCAACACGCTGGACCGATTCCGCGAAGCGAGCTATTCGCGAAAGTCGTGTCGAAGGAACACAGACCTTGGTCCGTGATCTACGTAAGCTGGATTCGCCACCGAAAGCTTTTGTATGTGCTTCGGGAGTCGGTATCTATGGTGATCGATCCTCAGAGGTGCTCGACGAATCAACACCGCCTGGCAACGATTTTTTGTCCGAACTCGCACGCGACTGGGAATCGGCCGCCATGGAATTCGGAACCGCAGGCAATCGGGTTGCCATCGGTCGGCTGGGAATTGCATTGCACCCTCGCCAAGGTGCACTTGCGAAACTGCTCGTTCCATTTCAGCTCGGATTAGGCGGCCCGGTTGGCAACGGTCGCCAATATTGGAGTTGGATCCACGTTGACGATGCGGCCGCCGCCTTTTTGTATTTGGCGGCCAACCCGAACTGCACAGGTGCTTACAACTTGGTTGCACCCGAGCAAACGGACAATCGCACTTTTTCAAAGACATTGGGGAGGGTTCTCAATAGGCCTTCGCTGCTGCCAGCCCCTGCCTTTGCCCTCCGAATCATGCTCGGTGAAATGGCAGATGCGATGTTGCTCGCAAGCACGCGAGCCAATTGCCGCCGACTAATCGAAGACGGATTCCCTTTTCGGGCGACACACCTGGAAGACTGCCTTAGGCATGTTCTGGGCTTATCTTGACAATTCTCGGCCAGCTTCGTTCCGTCGATCGCGGGATTGATGCGCCCCATACGCCGTGGATCGCGGCACCCCAATTCGCGTTGCATGACTGGCATCACCGGTGTCATGCACAAAGTTGCGGAGTCGATGCGCGAATCCAACGAATAGAAACCCAGAATTCGCTTTGCGCAATTAACAAATTTCCAACCAAAGGCAAGCCACTTCTGGTATGACAGGTAGATTAAACGACAGGAAGATCAGTTAACCCATTTCCGTATGTTCCTGTCGTGAAGTTTTCCTGTCGCACCCACGAACGTCGTCCCGAACTTCAAACCATCCCGAGTTCCTACACGCGCGTTCCGTATTCAACCTTAAACCTCCATACAATGGACAGCTACCAAAATACTCCTTGTTGAGCATTCCGACGCGACTTGATTAGCGTCGATTCGCGTTATTAGCGGGCAGACCAACGCAATTCGCTTCATTTTGCTAGAATACTGTATCTAGGGTTGGGGCGTGGAATTGTGGGATGGCGGGATGGATCAACGATGTCATTGAAGATTGGGATTCGAGCTTGGATTGACTTTGCATTTCGCAAGATTTTCGGCAAACCTGGTAATGAAATCTGTCTCATCAGTCTTCTCAATGCCGTACTGCAGTTTCGTTATCCTGTTGTTTCAGTCGAGTATCTCAATCCGTTCGGAATGAAGGATTTCGAGACCGACAAGCTGGTTTGCGTGGACGTAAAGGCGACCGACCAGCGTGGCAGGGTTTTTGTCATCGAAGTCCAGATTGTGGTTCAATCGAGTTTTGCCAAGCGGGCTGTCTTTTACGCTTGTGAGGCCTACACCGATCAGCTTCGAGTGGGTCAAGGGTACAGCGATCTCAAAGCGACGTATTCGATCTGTTTACTGATGCGGAATTTGTGGGAAGATGATCAGCTTCATCATCAGTTTCGGTTGGTTGACCGGGAG
>JANMLD010000372.1:0-14980 GCA_031372345.1 Pirellula sp. | reverse complement strand
CTTGAAAGAAGCCAAGAATCCCGAACTGGTTGCACAGTTGATCCAGAAGAAGATTTAGTGTAGCACGGCACTCCGTGCCGTGATTCTCGACGCTGTTCTGTTCTGGTTTTCGGCAGCGCGGTCCTCGGCACGGAGTGCCGAGCTACACTATGGCAAGTCCTTGACGCATCGGAAACCGACGTGGGAAGCGCCGGTATCGATATCTCCCTTGCCTCGCGTTCCAATCATATAGCGTGCGCAGTATTCACTGCTGCAGAGAAACGAACCACCTCGATGGACGCGTTTGACGATACCCGGTTCCTCTGGGTCCCAGCTGCTGATCGGTCCTTTCGGGTTTTCGATCACTTTGCCTAGCTCCGCGCGATTGCGATAGGTATCCGGATGGTAGAAATCACTGCACCATTCCCAAACGTTTCCCGACATATCCCTCAAGCCATATTTGTTAGAAGCATATTGTCCCACGGGTGCGATCCCTTTGAAACCGTCGGTCGCAGTGTCTAAATGCGGAAACTCCCCTTGAAATGCATTGCACTGCCATTTGCCATCAACCAGCAATTGGTTTCCCCAAGGATACGCTTGTTCGTCCAGTCCACCGCGAGCCGCCCATTCCCATTCCGCTTCGGACGGCAGTCGTTTGCCTGCCCACTTTGCATACGCTTCCGCGTCGGCATACGCGATGTGGACTACGGGATAGTCCATCAAGTCCGCGATGGAACTTTTGGGTCCCTCGGGATGATTCCAACATGCTCCTGGGACATAGCTCCACCACTCCATGAAGTTGAATAGGGACACAGCTTTTTTCGGTGGCGTAAAAACGACCGAGCCGGACTTCAATTGGTCTTTCGGTACCTGGGGGAAGTTAGCTGGATCAAGTTCTAACTCGGCGATCGTCTTATAGCCGGTCGCCTCGACGAACTTGGCGAAGTCGCGGTTGGTAACTTCGGTTTTGTCCATCCAAAACGAGCGAATCTTGACTTTGTGCTTAGGACTGCAGTCCTCGAAGCCTTTGACTAAACCTGAGCAACAAGGGCGATTTGCTTGGATGGTCTGGCGTACTTCGCGAATGGCTTCAGGTGAAGGCCCCCCCATGACATACTCTCCGGAAGGGATGAGAGCCATCCCTTTCGGATCTTCGCACCGGCCGGTGACTGCGGTGAGCGTCAAGAGTAGCGCAAAAACTGTCGGGAGTGTTGCCAGGACTAGGGATCTTGAAGCTGGATTCAAAAGCATTTTCGTGAGAACTTAGAATACGCCGTCGCCAAAATCTCGTTTTTCCTGCGTGCTGCCCGTATTGGCGCTGGTCTTTTTATCAGCATCCAAGAAGTGTGGCTTTGGAACGGAAGACGATTCGGCTGGACTGACTGGGGATTGGATTTCCGAATGTGTCGATTCGACATATTCATCATCATACCTAGATTTGTAGTCAGGTTGCTTGGCCCTGTCCAATTCCACTAAATACTCCCGAATGACCGAATTCTGAATGAGATCCCGGCAAGCCTGATTGATCGGGTGAGCAATATCCGCGTACATTTTATTGGATCCACCCCCACCTTCTACGTCACGCACATCCTGCGGGCCACGCAATCGAGTCCCGCATTGGTTGCAGTAGCTGCTACGCAAATGGTTTTTATTTCCACATTTCCCACAGCGTGCCGACATTTTTCGGCTCGGCATCGCCACGAATGGTCCATTGACCCCCTCAATGATCTTCAAATCGCGAATAACGAACGAATGATCAATCGTAATCGAACAAAAGGCTCGAAGACGATCCTCGGACTCTTCCATCAATTTGATGCGAACCTCGGTGATTTCCATGGCGTTGATTGCACTCCCTTTTTTCGCGAGCTAACCTCACGATTCGTTTCGAATTCTCTTGACCTGGTCGTCTATCCCTGATGACTGCCACGACTGTGCGTAATACGCTCGCACCCCCCGGTTGGTCTGCAACTCACTAACTATCTTCTCGGCTTGTTCGCGTGTCGAGCACAAACAAAACCTCGCCGATCCACTACCCGACATGCATTGACCGCGATGGTCGTACCGATCAATCCGCTTTCTCGAGCGGTCAATCCAATCCGTGCAACGCATGGCAGCAGCTTCAAGTCGGTTGAACACCCCCCCTCCGATGGCATTTAAATTCCCCTCGATTAGGCCGATCAAAAGGGAATTGGGATTTTCTCGTTTACTCTGAATGGCATCATCATCCAACGCCGTAAAAACCGCCCTTGTTCCGCACCCTCTCGGTGGATGCGCGATCACGAAGTGGAGTGGTTCACGGCATAACAATGGCTCAATCTCCTCGCCTCGTCCGGTACATCGAGCAAGCCAAAAGCCATTTCTATGTCCATCAAGGAAAAAATTGATATCGCTCCCAAGTTTGCTAGCAATCGTCCTTGCTTTTGCAAAATCCTCATCTGTGCCCCACAAAAGGAGGCCTAGGACCAAGGCACCTGCGGCGTCCGCACTGCCACCACCCAAGCCCGCCATCGCAGGAATACGTTTGACCAACCGAACGTTTGCCCCCGAGCCTTTTTTGCCCAAGGTGGTTCGAAGCTGATCCAAGGCGCGAACGATTAAGTTGTTTTGATCCGCGGGAATATGCCACGCGAGATCTTCACCATCAATCGGATTTCCGAATCCTTCAGGAAACTCAATTGAGAGTTCAATTCGGTCATCATTTCGACGGGTAATCTCCAGATCGTCCACAAGTGAGACGGCCATCATTACCGTATCTAAGGAATGATAACCATCATCCCTTTTCCCTAGAACTTCCAGAAATAAATTGACTTTGCAAGGGACCTGAACTCGAAACCTGTCCTGCGACTTTTCGATAATCATGGACCCATGCTCGGGTAAGTAATCTGGAATGCTAGTCGACGCTGGAACCAACCGTCACAATGTACGCAATTTTCCCCGTCCGGTCAATTGAGTCAGCAATCTCACGCGAACTGCCAGTCAAACCTTGTGGCTTGCAACGCTTGTTACGTTCTTGCGAGTTTTGCGATGCCTAACTTTAGTTTGTTTGGAAGGGGCACCGGCCTTAATGAAGCGATTGTGCGTAATGGTCCGATAGGTTGTGTCATGACGCTTACATGGATCGAGCGGCATTTAACTTTTTTGCTTGCATATCCGAATGATCTGCACGTCACTCGTTCCAGTTTTTAGGAAATTGCTTGGATTGCCATGACAAATCGCGCTCAACTCAGCAGGTGGATTGTTAGTGGATGCATTGCTGCAACTTGCTTGACAGGCTGCCGGCCTACCGAGCGTTTTCGCGC
The DNA here is from genome assembly GCA_031372345.1 of Pirellula sp. Classification (GTDB taxonomy): domain Bacteria; phylum Planctomycetota; class Planctomycetia; order Pirellulales; family Pirellulaceae; genus JBKCUI01. The sequence goes on along the minus strand of JANMLD010000372.1, from coordinate 11,702 downwards.
ATGGCGGGACAGTTCCGATGTGTCGTACTTTCAGAATTTTGTCACGCAGATCGAATACCCCGACGTCAACGCTCCAATCGCCCCAACGGTTGCTCAGAGTCCTTCACCGTTATCTATTCAAAACCCGAGCGAATTGCCAACATTTGCTTTGACACTTCAAGACGCGGTTCGTGCTGCGTTGCAGAGCAGCGAGGTTTTGCGATCCCTCGGTGGAGCCGTTGTTACAGCGCCGCAGGGCCAGGCCACTCAAATCGACGCGGCCTTGACGGACCTTAATCCGCAGACTGGCACCCAGGCTGCCCTGGCTGCCTTTGACGCTCAAGTCACATCGCAATTGTTTTGGCAAAAGAACGATAGGCCTCAGAACAACAGTTTTGCCGCGTTCGTTCCTTCCGTCTTCAACCAAACAACCGGCAACTACATCAACCAGATCCAAAAGCGGACCGCCACGGGTGCGCAATTTGCCTTGCGTACAAATGTTGTTTACGACAACAACAACAATCCAACGCGTTTCTTCAGAAGCGACTTCACTGGGTTCCTCGAAGCCGAATACCGTCAGCCTTTAATGGCGGGTTCGGGAACGACTTACAATCGAATAGCTGGCCCGACGACGGTGCCCGGACAATACAATGGTGTGCTCATCACCAGAATCAATACGGACATCTCTCTTGCGGACTTCGAGGCTGGGGTACTGCGATTGATCAATGACGTCGAGGGAGCCTATTGGGAACTGTACTTTGCCTACCGAGCCTTGGACGCACAGCTCTCCGGTCGCGAAAGTTCACTGAAAACCTGGCAACGCATCAATGAGCTTCAGAAAGTTGGCTCGCGCGGTGGCGAAGCGGATGCCGAAGCTCAAGCTAGATCGACCTACTACTTGTTTGCCTCGCAAGTCAACGACGCCCTGGCCGGCACTTCGGGGTTGTACACATCCGAACAGCGACTGCGCTACGTGATGGGATTGCCTCCATCGGACGGAAGATTGATCAAGCCTTCCGATGAACCGCTTCAAGCCGAAGTCGCCTTCGATTGGGAAGCATCTTTGTGCGATGCATTGACCCGACGTGTGGAAGTCCGCAGACAAGAATGGACAATCAAGCGTCGCGAACTTGAGCTGATTGCTTCCCGACTCAACAAACGACCTCGATTGGACGCTCTGACCCAATATCGATGGCGGGGGTTGGGGGACCATCTAATCGGCGCAAGAAATCCAAATAATCAGTTTGAAAGTCTTGCCCAGAACATAACGGAGGGGAACTTCCAAGAATGGCAAGCGGGATTTGACTGGTCCTACGCCGTCGGGCTTCGACAAGCATCGGCAGCGGTTCGACACGCACAGTTGAATCTGGCGAGGGACATGACAATTCTCAAAGAACAGCAGCTTCGAATCTCTCATGACTTGAGCAACGCTTCGCGACAGATCTCCCGCAGTTACGTTCAACTGCAAATCAACTATAATCGAATTGAAGCTGACAAATTGCAAGTGGAAGTGCTACGAAATCGCTATGAACGCGGATTGATCAACATCAGTTTCCTCTTGCAAGCGCAACAACAACTGGCCGCCAGCACCAGTGCGTTCTATCGCTCGTTGGTGGATTACAATCTTGCTCTCCGGGATTTCCATCGCGAAAAAGGTTCCTTGCTGGCTTACAACCAAGTAAACCTGTCCGAAGATGCACTCGACGGTGCCATGCTGCAAGCCGCGTATCAGCGAGGCCGGCACTTTACTCCACGAGACAATCCCGAAGACGTCACTGTTCGCAACCAAGTCAGTCGCGGCCCTTTGAACCCGTCAAGCGTTGGACTGCAAGCCGCACCTCAAGCGATTATGTCTGAGCTAGGCGATCCAATTGCAACTCCCTAGTTTGCGGCTATCCCGTGGTGCATTGCCGCATATCCCACTGATTTCCACACGTCTCGCTGATAACCACCAATTGAATTCAATCGTACGCGTACTCGAGGATTCGTTTTGAAATGGTGGCGTTCGCGGAGAAATGTCGAATTTCCATCCATTTAGAGGCAAGTAATTCTTGAAATAGACTTGCCATGCCTTGCGTCCAGGGCATTCACTACGTCTATTGGCATCCTCACTCTTGTTTTGCATCTCGCTTTGCGTTGGGAATAGTCCAAGCACGGTGTCCTTCAAACCATCACGTGTCCTGTTCGTTCGGTCCTCCCCGTTCACCAAGGATTTGTTGATTATGGTTCGAATCTCTTTGCTCCCTCGCTTGGGTAACGCACTCTCGAAACTGGTTTTTTCGGACACCCGAATTGCCAAACGAACGGAGCTTCGCAACGCTCTGATTCACAATACTCATCCATATCGACGCGGATCAAAGGGTTCGTTTCTCGAAACGTTGGAACCTCGCCATCTCATGGCCGCAGTCCCAATCGCGAACAACGATGCTGCTTTCTATACGAGCATCAGCACCGATCTGGTTGTCTCAACATCGTCCACCCCTGCGCACTTGCTGGCCAATGATCTCGATATCGACGGCGGTGCAATTACGTCAAGCGTCGTAGCGAATCCAACCTCAGGGACTCTCATCGCTTTCGGAACCGACGGCACTTTTTCCTATCGACCGAATACCGGATTCGTCGGAATCGATCGTTTTACCTACAAAGTTAACGATGGCTCGTTGGACAGCAACGTCGCCACAGTCACTATCGCCGTGGGCACCAAATTGCTCGCCGCACAAAACCTCCAAAGCAACACTGGCATTGATTCTCAATTGACTACGGGGAACTTAACTCTCGCCGAACAACTGACAACTGACCAAACGCTCATTTATCGCAGCGATTCCCTAGCAAAACCCATTATCACTGTGGAAACGCAACTTGCCCCAGGCGTGTCCGTTCCCAGTGCCATCACAGCTCAATTAACTTTCAACGGAACCGCTGGGACGAACTACAGCTACACCACGTCCAGCATGGTCTCCGGCCAATCGCTTCGCTTCGCCCTACAAGCCGATGGCTCATCCCTCGCCACCGGCATGTACGACTACACGCTGACCGTTGCGACAACCATTAGCGGCACAACAACCAGTCAGTCGTTTACTGGTAAACAATCCATCGTCAATCGCTCGGCCAGCGAATTCGGTTCGGGTTGGTGGCTCGATGGTCTAGATCGGCTAGTCGACAGCAGTGCTGGTGCACTCCTCGTTCAAGGCAACGGCGACACGCTTTGGTTTGAAAAATCCGGCTCCAGCTATCTCCATGCCGACGGCGACACCAGTTACAGCACGCTCGTAAAGACTGGCGGCAACACTTTTATTCTCACTAGTAAAACCGGCATTATCTCCAATTTCTCAACAACTGGCTTTCTAACGAGCGTCGTAGACACCAATTCGAATACCACCAGTTTCGCCTATGCCGATCGCAATAGCGACTCTATCGCCAACGAGCTAATTTCCATTACCGATCCATTTAGCCGAGTCACGAGTTTCAATTACACCTCCGGTAAAGTAAGCAGCATCGATCACTATTCAGGCCGCACAACGACCCTTACGATTAGCAGCGGCAACCTCAGTAGTTATACATTAACCGATCCAGACGGCTCTGGTTCGTTAGCGGCACCTGTCTTTGCGTTCGGCTACACCTCCGGCAAACTCACCTCAAGCACGAACGCCGTATCCAATGTCACGACGTATGCTTTCAATTCGAACGATGGACGATTGCGCACCGTCACTCACCCCGACAGCACGACTTGGCAGTTAATCCCTATCGAAACGATTGGTCTACCCACTGGAACGAGTGGCAATGCATTGGCTGCGCCGGTCGACGCTCAAGCGACTGTCACGGACGAACGCAGTCATGACTGGAAATACCGAACCGATCGCTACGGCCTAGTCACGGAATCTATCACTGCTCTTGGATACGTCTCAACGGTAAGTCGCAACATGGATGGTTTGCCGATCGTGTCGAATGATCCCGATCCGGATGGTACTGGACCGAAGACCGGGTCGGTGTCAATGTTGGGTTACAATAGTTTAGGCGATTTGACACACGTTGTAGCTCCCGGTGGCGGAGTCACAACAGCCACGTATTCGTCGACGTTGCATCGTGTCCTTACAACCACGGATCCAGTCGGTCGGACCGAATCATCGACCTTTGACTCGCTTGGCAATATGCTCACCGGTGTCGACGGAGCCGGATACACCACGACCTATGTTTACAACTCCCGAGGACTTCCAACCAGCATTACACCGCCCGATCCAGACGGCTCCGGTTCGCTCTCCGCGCCAGTAACCAGTCTCGCCTACGATTCGTATGGTCGTTTGGTCACGCTGACCAATCCCGATGCGTCAACGCAGACCTTTACCTACAACACGGCCAACCAGACCCTGACGAGCGTCGACGAGCTGGGCAAGACCACGACAAACGTTTACGATAGCCTTGGCCGCCAAACTTCCGTTACCAATCGTGTCTCGGCTGGTACGCAATTGGGCTACGACGCAATGTCGCGAAACATCAAACAAACCGATCCACTCGGCAATGTAACTGATATAGAATACAACAACCGAGGTTGGGTGTCCAAGACAACCTATCCGGACCCAGACGGTTCAGGTTCATTGTCACGACCCGAGGACAGTCGAACGTTTGATGCCGTGGGAAACGTCATTAGTCGCTCCTCGCCTGACAGCTATTTCGTGGGATCTTACCCATTTACGTTTGATGCGGACAATCGCACGCTTACCAAAGTAGATGTCTTAAATTCCAGTATTGTGGAAAACTGGCGTTACGACAACGCAGGTCGATTGATAAGCATCTATCGGGCTGGTACGCAGGGAGAATTAGAGAATCGAACGGCCATTGGACACGATGCAGCGGGTCGCGTCGTTTCTCAAAAAGTACAGTCGTCTGACGGTTACAACACCGTTTACGCCCAAACGACGATGACTTATACGTTAGCCGGTCAGCTAGCCAGCCAATTGGATGGACGCGGTTACGCTACCTCAATGACGTATAATAGTCGCGGGCTCATCGCTACAGAAACGCTGCCCGATGCAGACGGGGATGGTAGTCAGTTTAGTTTGATCGTGAACCACGCTTATGATAACATGGGGCGTGAAACCAGTATAGATCGTGGCTTCGACCGCGTTACTGCGGTGGAGTACAACAATCGAAGTTGGATCACGAAGATTACCGAACCTGATCCGGACGGTTCCGGCTCGCTCAGCTCTCCGATCTTTCAGTTCGGTTACAACACACGCGGCGACCGGACGACAATTACTGATCCGCTGAGCCGCGTGACAACGACCGCTTACGATGATCAGCAGCGGCCCACCAGCGTGACCTATCCCGACCCCGACGGAAGTGGCTCACTAACAAGTCCCGTAGTAAGTACAGCCTACGATGCGGCCAACTGGATTACGAGCACGACCAACCCACGAGCCGGTGTGACTTCTTATACCTTCGACAACATGGGTCGAATTCTGACAACGACCGATCCCGACCCGGATGGATCCGGTTCGCTTGCTGCTCCGGTTACCACGAACGAATATAGTGCCTCGGGCCTCTCGAAAGTTACAGACGCACTCGGGCACGCGATCACCATCTCCCGAGATGGCCGTGGCAAAATCGCCAGCACTACAGATAGTCAAAGTAACGTCACGAGCTACGAATATGACTACTATGGCAATCTCACAAAGCAGACAGACCCAGATCCCGACGGTAGCGGCTCACTTACTCGGCCGGTAACAACCTTTGTCTATGACTCGGTGGATCGATTAACAAGTAAAACGGACCCACTCTACGGTTCGACTCTATTTACGTATGATCTAGCCAGCAACCTAACTTCGCTGACGGATCCGGTCAGCAACACGACGAATTTCGCATACGATGGCCTTAATCGCCAGGTCCTCAATACGAATAGCCTTTCCAAATCGAAGAGTACCGTTTACGACGTTGCCGGAAATTTAACACGAACCATCGACCGCAACGGGCGCGCGATCCAATACGAGTTCGACACGCTCGATCGCCAGACGGCGGAGAAATGGCAATCCGGCACGACTGCCCCTACGCTGACGGTTGCCGTTACTCAAGAGGGCGGATCGATCAACGAAAAGCAAAGCGTCGGCTGGACATTTTCGGGTTCCTCCATCTCAGGAACCTACACGCTATCCCACAACGGCCAGACAACAGCGGCGATTGCATGGGACGCAACCGCAGCCACAATTCAGACTGCCTTGGAGGGGCTCTCAACGATCGGTTCTGGGAATGTGTTAGTCGCGTTAGCTAGCCCCAACAGCACGGACCGAACACTTACCCTCACGTTTCTCAATAGCAAGGCCGCGACCGACGTACCGCAGACGACCATCGACGTAACTGGCCTAGCGGATATGTACTCGACAGCCACGGGTTTCAATACGACTACGGCAACAGGCGGTGTCTTTTCCGAGGTCCAGACCATTGAGCTGGCCAATGCGAGCAGTGGGACTTGGCGACTGGCTTACAACGGGGAGATCACAGCCCCATTGTCGCCGTCCATCACCGCGTCGCAGCTCAAAACGGCGCTCGACGGTTTCGTAGGTATCGACAATGTGAGTGTCAGCGGTAGCAGCGGGAGCTTTACGTTGACCTTTGGTGGCAGCCAAGCACTTACGAATGTAAGCCAAGTTTTTGGAGACGCAGCCAACGCAACCAATGGCAGCACGACCCGAACGATCACGAGTGCGTACAACGCCGCCGACGAACTGACTTCCCTTAGCGACCCATCGTCGACGATTACCTATACACGCGACGCCCTTGGACGGGCAACTGCGATTGCGAACACGGTCAACGGCTTAACGCCAACCGTGACTTTCAATCAGACGTTTGATTCAGCAAACAATCGAACGGAATTGAAAGCCACGAGCGGCAGTGCGAATGATTTTAAAAACACGTATCAGTATGACGCATTGCAACGGCTGACCGACATTGTTCAGGAGAGCCAGTCTGGTGGCAACGCGGTGACGTCCAAGCACGTTACCTTGGCTTACAACGCATTGAGTCAGCGGACTAATTTGACGCGATACCAGAGCACGGGTACAACCAACAGCGTTGCAACGACGGATAATACTTATGATACCATCAATCGTTTAAGCACTCTGACGCACAAACAAGGCACAACGACGCTATCTGGCTACACGTATGCCTACGATGGCATGTCGCGACCGACGAGTGTCGACTCGACCATCGAGGGCGTGTCGACGTTTACCTACGACGCCACCTCACAGGTAACAGCCGCCGATCATGCGACCCAAACAGATGAGACCTACGGCTTTGACGCCAACGGAAACCGCAACAGCAGCGGCTACACGACGAGTACGAACAACCAAACGACAGCCGGTCTCGGGTTTACGTACACTTTCGATGACGAGGGGAATCGCCTAACGCGGACCGAAACGTCGACGGGCAAGGTGCAAAGTTATGAATGGGATTATCGAAATCGTCTGGTAACGGTCAAAGACCGCAACACATCAGGCGGCTCGATCGTAAAGCAGGTCAACTACGAGTACGACTCGCTCAATCGCCTAGTAAGGCGAGAATACGACGCGGACGGAGCAAGTTCTGGAGCAGCCACAAACCAATACTGGGTCTACGACGAGGGGATCAATGCAATCCTACAATTCGACGGCGCAGCCGCGTCAACACTTGCGCATCGCTATCTTTGGTCGAATCAAGTTGACGAGTTGTTTGCTGACGAACAAGTAACCTCGCTTGGCACTGGCGGCAACACGTTGTGGGGCCTTGGCGATCATTTAGGAACGTTGCGAGACATAGCGGACTTGAATGAAGGCACAGGTGTAACGTCGGTCACAAACCATCGAACCTACAACGCCTTCGGCAAGCTAATAGCGGAAACAAACAATGCGGTAGATTTGCTATATGGTTTTACAGGTAAGCAACTCGATGAAGCATCTGGTTTGCAGCATAACGTAAATCGTTGGTACGACGCAAGTATTGGTCAATGGTTAAGTGAAGATCCGATTGGGTTTGCGGCTGGTGATAAAAACATTCGGTCGTATGTGGCAAATAAAGTCACAACATCCACAGATTCAACAGGACTCGTAGAAGACGGTTTTTGGACCGCCTGGTGGCAATCCTATGACGGTTGGGTATGGGACAACCCCCGGCCTGTTGATAAAGTCGACTACGCGCTTGAAACAGGCACCCAGGTTGCAAATGTGGTTGCTGCAGCGGCTGCAGCTGCTGCGGCGGCAGTGGCTGCTGCCGAGGCAGCGGTAGCCGCAGCGGCACGCGCAGCTTTTATGCGCGCCGTTGCAGAGAGAGCAGCGAGAAAAGCCGCACAAGAGGCCGCAACAGAGGCGCAATATTTCAAGAGGTTGGAACAACAATACCGCCGCTATGATGATGGTAGAAAATGACCGTCATGAAACCAAACCCCATTGAATGAGAGTGAAATACAACGAGGCGATTTGGACACAATTAGGGAGGATCGGTTTGGTATGAACAGCAATAAACTACGATTGGAGGTTGCACTCCAATGTGCTGTAGAGCACTGCTATCACCTAGTCTACACGCCAGCCATCGATGACTTATATCTACATAAGCATGGAGCAGCGGTCGAATTGGATAGCGGAAGTTGCCTCTTTGTACCAGGAATGTACGTTGCAAATGTAGTAACTCGCATAAATCAGTTTATAACGAAGTCGGAAGAGAGCATCGCGGCTTGGGCGTCGCAGATTGCCATAAATAGTTCAGATTGTATCGAGATTCACCTCCGATGGGGAAGTAAGTACGCAAGTATCAAATTGCCGCTCACGACCCCAGATTTCAAGGGATTGCTATCGGAAGTCAATTGGGAATCTATCCAAGAACACTGGTCTTCAGAACCGGTAGAAAAAAAAGTACACGCGGTACGAAAGCCAATTCGCGAAGCAGAAAAAATCTTTCGAAATTACATTGACATAACCGGAGAACAATTTCGAGATCTTTTGAATAGCAACCCGGACTTGACTCAACCGACAGTCGGAGACGTGATCCAAATTAGAGGCTGGTTCATCGATCGCCACAACTGTGATATGTTCTTCGATAGATTTTTCGGCGAATCCTCCCGAGTAGCAAGTGACTTCAAGGCTGTCCGCGAAAGGTTAGAATTTTTTTCCAGCGGCCGAAAGGCTGTAAGTTTCGCTGTGGCGAAGTACTCAAACGGTATCCCGATCGAAACGAAAATATGGCATAAGAGGGTGTCATTTTGGCGTCGATCATAAGTCGGGCAGGGGTTTGAGGAAAAGAATACGCAAAAGAGACCTGACCCAAGGAGGAGACAAAAAAGGACTGGAAGGAAAATAAAGCGAGGAAAATAATGGACAGGCACAGCGATTGATTGGCTGGTTTGATTTGGCAAACTTTGCGGACTGATCCAGTTCTCCGACCAAGGGTGAGACCAATGACTATCTCGCGTTCTCGGCTTGTTGATACAACGGTAAGTCGTTGGTATCACTGCATTTCTCGTTGTGTCCGTCGAGCTTTTTTGATGGGTGACGAGACTGCACCTGGGCGTAAAGATTGGATCGAGAATCGGCTGCGGGAACTCAATGAAATCTTTGCGGTTTCTGTGGGTGGTTTCAGTTTGATGGACAATCATCTGCATTTGCTCTTGCGCATTGACCCGGAGGTTGCGAGCAGTTGGACCGAGTCCGAAGTGGTTGAGCGCTGGTTTAAGCTATTTCCACCACGCGGGGCTGACCGAAAGCCCATGAAGGTTTCCAAGGAGATTGTGGCGGCTCGGCTTGCGAATGTGGATTGGGTAGCTGAGACTCGCAAACGCTTGTCTTCTTTGGGTTGGTTCATGAAATGCCTTAAGGAGCCTTTGGCCCGTCTGGCCAACAAGCAAGATGAGTGTACCGGTGCCTTTTTGAAGCTTCCGATGTCATGCGTTACTCCTATGAGTATGACGAAGTTAGGTTTGGCAAGCGAATTTGCTTGTTCAGCCTGAGTTTCTATGTATGGTTTCGGGGAATCTGAGCCGGAGTCCTGAGCTTTTCCGGTGGACTTGGCCTGCCTTGACCGGTTTGACAGCAAACCAATTGCTGCAATCGCTTAAGTTCCTGATCGTCGGCGTAAATAATCCAAGCATGCCCAAACGGACGTTGGATTGCAGTGGCCCAGCCTCGCGTAACCCAGTCCTTGAGTCGCTTTTCCGGAATGCCCAATTGCAACGCTAGATCGGCGGAGTGCCATTGATCTTCCCCCAACGTCGGTGTGGTGAGTTGTTGGTGGCAACGCGCCTGCTCACGCAAGAGATTTCGCACCATCATGTCGGAAATGGGACTGTCGCTGCGCGGTGATCGAAATCCTTCACGCTCAAGGATTGACGCGACTTTTGGCGCGCTCATTCCCTGTAGGGTCAATTCCAGCAACCGATCCAACAGTTGCTCATAGCAGTCGAGTTGACTGAAGTTCAACACGGTACGCACGAGCGCATGGCAACTTTCAAATCCGCCAGACCAGTGCAGTCGCACAGTCACTCGATCGGTATTGTCATGAACTTCGACCACGACACGCTGGAGCATTAATCGAATCAATCGTTTGCGTTCTTCGAGTGTCGCTTGCTCGCGCCATAGCGAGGAAATATCCGCGCATGCGATGTGCAGCTTACTTCGCTCGGCATCGCTCAACTTGATCGACAAAGTATTGTGTAGTTGCTGAAGCTCAGCTGTAGCTCGGTCAAATTCCGCTAGGTTATGTTCCCATTCCACCTCCAATCTGCGCGCCACCAAGCGATTGGCGGGATCGACCTCTTTGTAACGACGCTCAGCCTAACTCACCGAATAACCAGCTTGTTCGACTCGCTGACGGTGCAGCGTGTCAAGTTGTTCGCGGCGGGTCTGTTCATCCTCAATGACTCGTAAGCTCAACTCGACTCCAACAGGTGATAGTACCTCAAGCAATTTCGCAGACACAAACTCATCCAGCGTTGCGCATCGGATCGAGCTGTAACAAGGCTTGGCATTGGCCACCGTGCGATGGCGACTACACGCATAGATCGCGTGCGAGTTCTCAGGATAGTTGGGTGACAATCGCCGATCGCAGTGAGCGCACACTACGAGACCTCCGAGCAGTGCCGAACCACCGCGGACTGGTCCACTGTGATCGCCGCCGCGAGTGTCGTTTTCGGATAGGCGTGCCTGGTTGTTTTCGTATTGATCCCAAGTGATGTAGGCCGGATACAGATCTTTGATCTGCACTTTCCATTGGTCTGGTGGAAGGTGCTTTTTCCTAGTAATTTTGCCCGTTTTCTGCCGGTAGTTCTTTTGTTTTCGATAGCTGTAGCAGCCCGCGTACAAGGGGTGCTTGAGTATCTCGTACACGCCGGTCCTCGACGCCAATCGCCAGTCGATTTGGCCAGCTCGGTCGTGTCGGTTTTCGCGAAACGGCAGGCGGATGTTGTGCTTGGACAAGTAATGAAACAAGCCATGAGAACTACCCACTGTTTCGAACAGTTCGAAAAACATCTTCATCACGTGACGCGCCGATTCGTCGGGATCGAGTTGCGCAAGCCCATGATCATCCAAGACGTAACCGACTGGCACGTCATGGGGACAACAAAAAGGTGTCAGGGTGCGTCGGCGTAAGCCGGAGAAAGGTAGCGAATGAAAGAGTCGTACGAGGAAAGACCTAGCCAGTCACCTTGGCCTCGAGTGATGCATGTGTTCGGGCAACCGACGCATCGAAGCGTTCACAGAGGTACAGCC
>JANMLD010000357.1:0-25401 GCA_031372345.1 Pirellula sp. | reverse complement strand
TCGGGACGCAGAGAATCATGGTCGATTTTAAAAAATCGGTCGATGACCCGCTACCGCTACGCAAAAACCGCCCCGACTACAAAACAATTGCCTCAAATGCTACCATTCAAACAACTGGCCCGGCTAAAGATCGAGGCCATTTCTTCTTTTCCTCGTCAAAGTCAGGGATGATCATTGACCCATCATTGATACCCTCACAGTCGGCGTCTTCCGTGCCACAAATATCAGTGCAGTCAACATCGGGTTATACACCTCCAGAAATACCACCAACCAACCAGCCGACTATTCGGAAATAAGGGATCGGACGTTATTCCTGAACGCGTAGGAACCGAAACTATGCCGAATTACCTCTATCCGATGATATTAGCGACAGTTGGCAGCTTTCTGTTCCTGTGCGCTGTCTTTATTCCACTTGAGAAGGCTTTTCCTGCGAAGCCTGAACAAAAGTTCTTTCGTCCAGATTGGTTCACGGACCTCTTCTTCTTTCTGGGGCAGTATTTGCTTTGGAGTGGACTGATGATTTGGATGCTTAAAGGTTTTTCCAACTTCTCCGATAGGATCGTACCGTTTTCGTTTCGTGAGGCTGTCGCTTCGCAGCCATGGTGGCTACAAGCCATCGAAGTGATCTTTATTAGCGACTTGTGCGTGTACTGGGGCCATCGACTGCAGCACGGGACCGACTTCCTTTGGCGTTTTCATTCGGTCCATCATTCGGCGGAACACCTAGATTGGCTGGCTGCCCACCGCGAGCATCCGTTGGACACGGTCTACACGCAAACCATGTTGAATCTCGCTCCGATCATGATGGGTTTTCCTCTGTCGACCATTGCGGGCTTGATCGTATTTCGTGGGATTTGGGCCATCTACATTCACTCCAACGTGCGGATTCCGCTTGGCTTCATCAAGTGCTTCGTGGGGGCGCCGCAATTGCACCATTGGCACCATGATCGTGATCGTCGGGCTGGCAATTATGCGAATGTATCCCCCTTGATGGATTTGTTATTCGGAACATACGTCTGCCCCGATCATGAACCGAACGAAGTAGGGTTAATGGAGGAATCGCCTCAAGGCTATTTGAGTCAGCTGATCGATCCTATGCTCCCCCGGTCGATCGCAAAGCGAGTGCTCAAAAAAAATCCCGATGGCAATCAACCGTAGCAGTTGTAGCAGCGTATCTCCGAGACGCTGGTCCTCGCTCCATCACACCCCACGTTGTTCGGATGAAAAAGTATCAACAATCACTTGTGTCCGCCGCGGACTTACGAGTTTGATCCAAACCGGCGGGGCTTGGCATTGAACCAGTAGCTCAGGCTGGCTTTGTCAATCCGCGTCGAGCCTTCGTGTACCTGGCTTTGACGCTGTCCAGTGAAGCGATTGGCGGTGCCCAAGATTGTGACTCGTACCTCCGACTCCGAGTCGACGAGGCTCGCAATGGTTTTCGCCACACCGAGCTGAAACCTCGATTGCGGGTAGATTGGGGTATCAAGTGATCGGAGAGACCACGCGTCTATCGGAACGATGACCCAATCGAGCATTTCGCCTTCTGGCAAGGATGGTTGCGCGATCAACGCTGCAAGCTCTGACGGTAATCGACCAACGCTCGGGCCAGCTACTTCAACACGAACACGGCTACTGTGAGGTGCATATAGTGCCCAACTTGGCCAATGATCCCAAATGCCAAAACGTTCCGTACAAGGCAACACGATTACTATCGCGATCAAAGCGCTGCAAAGCGATTGTGAAAAACCTCGCAGCCAGCCAGGGCTATTCCGCACTGGTTGCAGTGCATCGATCCCGTTATTGGGTCCCGTTTTTTGCTTGACTACGAATAAGTAGAAAGCTTGAACAGAAAAAAGGGCGTTCCAGATCAAGACGCCGAGGCGATGGTTCAGCCCCAATGGTCCAAGGATTGCGATCAGAGTGAAATGCAATACGATCGCGAGCAACCCAGCGATGCGGCGACTCTTTGGCCAAGCCAGTCCGAGAGCGATAGCCAGTTCGGTCATTGGAAAAACAGCAACCAGTGCAAGTCGCATCGACGCGGGAATCGTCGAAGAGTCCTGTCCCACTAATTTTGCCATGGCTCCGAGCATCTGTTGCCCCACGGTGTGCAAGAATTCAAAATCGAATTTTCCTAACGCGGAGTAGAAATAGATGCTGACCATGAGCCACCTCATTAAGCTGAGGCCGCGTTTATCATCGCAGCACAACCAAATCGCCGTGAATAGCCACAACTGATACGCCCACGGTTGCAGTCGATGCTGATCGAGGCAAACCGACACAAGAAGCGACGTAAGGACCAAGAGGCATCCACATGTTTTCAAGCCTCCTGGGCTAGGCATGGATAACACCAAAAGCCCGATAATCAAACATCCCAAGCAGATCCAATCTATCCAGACTGGTGCAAAGCAAAGGACTGAGAACAAAGGCACTTGCGGAAATCCAGTTTGCGGTGTCCATAGACGCCAAGTGGAAGCGACTAGTGCGATACAAAAAATGGCTGTCCATGGCTGCAATCGCCTCGAAACCAGCGAATCGGCAGGACCGATGCGTGATGTACTGCGAACATCGGCCATACGGTTTACGGCTTCAAATGTTGGTGGAAAAACTCCCAACGCAGCGAACTGTAAGTGCTGCCTACACCGTGCTGGAACTCGGGATAGATCATCATTTGAAATCGCTTGTCCGCATCGTTGAGCGCTTTGGAAAGCTGCCAAGTGTTGGCGGGATGCACATTGTCATCGATGAGCCCATGCACCAGTAGCAGTTTCCCTTTCAGTCGGTCAGCAATCTTGTTACAAGAACCGGCTTCGTAACCCTCCGCGTTCTCGGCCGGAGTTTGCATGTAGCGCTCGGTGTAAATCGTGTCGTAGTTTCGCCAGTCGGTCACGGGTGCACCCGAAACGGCCACGTGAAAGACATCTGGGTAACGCAGCAGCGCCAGAGCGGACATGTATCCGCCGTACGAATGACCGTAAATCCCGACTCGCTCACCGTCGATATAGGGGCGTTGCCGGAGGAATTTTACTCCCGCCGCTTGATCATCCAAGTCCGGGCCGCCCAGCTTGAGATAGGTAACGCTTTCAAATGCCTTGCCTCTGCCTACCGTGCCACGATTGCCGATCTTGGCAATGATATATCCCAACTCGCAATTAGGATTCGCCGCCGAGTAGCGTGTTGAGATGCCGACGCTCTCTGGACCGCCATAGACGTCGATCAAGAGTGGGTAATTACGGGAGGCGTCAAAATTGGAGGGCTTATGCAACGTGCCATAAATAGTTGTCTTCCCGTCGTCAGACAGGAAAGAAAACAACTCTGGCAATGGTAGCTTGGCCTTGTCCGCTTCCTCCCGATTGCCCGTGGCAAGAACAGCCACTTCTTTACCCTGTTCATCGTACATCACGGTGCACGGCGGTGTTTCGATTTGCTCGCGTGTTGCGATAACAAATCGATGGTCCGGAGAAATGTCAAACGAAGTGTGATTCAGTGGCGAGGACGTCAGCCGAACGGGATGCGTTCCGTCGAGCTTGACACGGTGCAGTTGCGAGTTGTAGGGGATGGCGTCGCTAAATGCAATGAAGTAAACATACCCCGATTTTTCGTCGATCTTCTGGACAGTGTTGCAGGCATAATTGCCGACTTGTGAAAGTGGATTGAGCAAACGGCCGTCGATATGTCGCAACTGAAAATGCTTCCATCCGTTGGCTTCCGATTCCCATACAAATCGCTTGTTGTCCTCGAGAAACTGAATGGACGGACTGTTGTCTTGCCAAGTCGATTGACGTTCGGTCAGCACCGTACGCACGTTGAGCGTGCCGCTATCGATGGCGAGCAAGTTCAAGACGTCCTGTCGTCGATTCGTGCGGTTGACGAGCAATTCGTTCCCTTCAGGGGAGAATCGAACCGAATACAAGTACTGTGTCGGCTCTCCATCGATGGCCACCTTCTTGGCACTCTTGCTGGCGAGATCGTAAATCCAAAGAGAAACCTTGGGATTCGGATCGCCCGCTTTGGGATAGCGTACAGACTGAAGCTTGGTGTAGTTGGCTGTGTTATCTAACGTTAAGTGATAATCCGCCATTTCTCGCTCGTCGACTTCATAGTATGCAAGTTTCGAGCTATCGGGCGACCACCACATGGCATCGCTCTGCTTAAGTTCTTCTCCGTACACCCAACATCCGGTCCCGAATCGCAATCGATCGATACCATCCTTCGTAACTCGAATTTTTTCCGTGTCGGACGCGGTTGGTTCAAGCGTGATATTGAAGTCACTGTAGACTGCTTTCCATTTGCCATCGGGCGATGTTGCAACGGACCGTTGTTGAGCTCGGCCTACAGGTGGTTGCCCACTTCGTCGCTGGCCGCGCCTGCCCTCGGTCGCTTCGGTCGTTACCGGCGTGGAATCATCGGAGATGACAAAACTCTTGAGGTCGATCGATTTGCGTTTGCCTGCAACGGTGTACTGTGCTGAACTGCCGTCATCGGACCATCGGATTTGCTCGACTTTTCCGCCACCGGCCAACTCCGTTCGAAGCGAGGTAATTTCGCGAAACTTTTCGTAGCCCGGTAGCTCCTTGAACGTCGGTTGCGCTCGGAGCAATCCCGCGGACGAAAACGAAATCAACGCGGCAACGGTTAGTACACTGTGAAATCGGTTTAACATGTTATTTTAAAATTCTCTTTTCTAGCGGACGTTTGAAGTCTCGAGGATTGCGGCGTCGACCTAAATGTAATCACTTTTAAAGGTTTTTGCGCTGGATAATTCAAATCGCCAAACAACTTGGGACGGTGTCGCTCAGCGACCTTGCTGCCGGTTACGGCGAGCCTTGGACAGGGCCGCCGACTCTACGCTTCCGGTCACGAATAATCATGGCCGCCACACCTGAGAGACCGACAATGCCGATAAGATTAGGAAAGATCTGCAAGCTGTTCATCAGGTCCCCCCAGTTCCAGACCAGTTCCACCTTGCTCGTGGCCCCGAGGACCACCAGCCCGCAGTAGATCCATCGATAAGGCAAAATCACTTTGGGACCGAAGATGAATTCGAGCGACTGCTCCCCGTAGTACGACCAGCCAGTAAGTGCGGTGAAACCGAACAGAAAAACGCATACGGTCACGACCGAACCGCCGAAACCCGGCATCGCCGATTCAAAGGCGCTAGCCACGGCAGCCGCACCGGTGAGCTGCTGCTCCCCTTCGCCAACCTTCCACACCCCAGTCACCAAAATCGAGAGCGCGCTAATGGTGCTTGTCACGAACGAAACGATAAAGACGTCCATGATGGCGTTGAGTCCCTGGTGGAACGGGTCCTTGCTGCGGGCAGCCCCGTAGACGACGGCGGCGGTCCCGAATCCAGCTTCGTTGGCGTAAATACCACGCGCCATTCCGTAGCGCATCGCAAGCATGACTCCAACTCCCATGGTGCCGCCCAGAGCCGCGTCCGGATAAAAAGCACCTCGCAACACCATCCAAAAAACGGCAGGGATCTCGCCAAGGTGGGACAATAGAACATAGGTGCCGCCCGTAAAATAGAGCAGCACTTTGAGTGGGGAAAGTTTTTCAAGGGCACGACCAATGGACTTGACGCCACCTAGGATGGTGAGGAAGGCGAGAATCGCGAGGCCGATTCCTGTTGCGAATTTAGGCACATTCCATTGCGAGTTCATTACGTCGGCAATCGAGTTTGGCTGAGTGAATGGCGTGGTGGTAAGAGCGGCTACTCCAGCCACGAGCGCATAGGTCCAGCCAAGCATCGGCGTTTTTAGCCCATCGGCAAGGTAGATCATGGGGCCAGCCAGCAACCGCCCCTCTCCGGTTCGACGGTAATAGACACCTAAAACCGCCTCGGTAAACTTCACAGCCATGGCTATAAGCCCCCATGCCCAAATCCAAAACAGTGCGCCTGGACCGCCTGAGACGATGGCGGTGGCAACCCCAGCGATGTTGCCTGTTCCGATGGTCGCACCCAGCGAGGTCATAAACGTTTGAAAAGGGGAAAGAGCCCCCTTGGCTTTCGACTCGTCGACGCCAAAAAAGGCACGCATCGCCTCGCGGAAAAAGACGAACTGCACAAAGCCCAGTCGGAAAGTCAGAAAGATACCCACCGCAAACAGCAAGGCGATGGTCCAGGGACCAAACACAAGATCGCTCGCCAACTTGATCGGCTGCCCGAGCACGTCATTCAAATGGTCAATGATGCTAGTGATGCCAGGCATGAGGGTTCAGGGTTGAGGGTTCAGGGTTGAGGGTTGAGGGTTGATGCGCTCCAACCCTCCAGTACTCCAACCCGCCAGTACTCCAATTCTCCAGTACTCCAATTCTCCAGTACTCCAATTCTCCAGTACTCCAATTCTCCAATTCTCCAACGAGCCCCGATCGGCGGCGTTACCGGTTTTTGGCTGTTTCAATCAACTGTGCGATCAATGGCAGTAGTTGTTTCTTTCGGCTAACTACGTTGTCGAGCTGATAAAGCTTGCGGTCCAATTGTGGGTAATTGATCTCGTCCCATTCATCGGATTCGTGGCTGAGCAGCAATAACGAACCGTTGCTGACAACATCCGTAATCAGCAGGGCCGAAAAGTCCAAGCGTTGCGTGTTCGCCATTTGTTCTAGGGCAACTCGCAAATCATCTTTGCGGTCCCAAAACAGATCAAAGCCAATCTCTTCGATTTGCGAAATCGAGAACCGTTGGCCATGCTCTGTAAATTCTTTGCAGTCCTCTCTTAGGACCTCGGCGGGAGTGCAAGTTCTAAGGGCGGAACCAATTTCAAAGAACTCCTTTGCATACGCAACCAAGTCGACTTCACACAGGGCTTCCAGCCATTTTAGAATATCGCGATCCACGTCGGTGGTGGTTGGTGATCGCAAATACAACGTGTCTGAAATGATACCCGAAGCCATGCACAGCGCGATTCCAGGGCGTGGAACCAAGCCTGCCGCTCGAAATTGCCGCGCGACCAAGGTGCAGGTTGATCCAACGGGCTCGTTGATGAATCGGATTGGCTGCGTCGACTTGAGCCCACCACCTAACCTATGGTGGTCAAGCACCTCGAGAATATCGGCTTCATCGGCTCCGTTAACTGCCTGGCTCAATTCGTTGTGGTCAACCAAAATGAGTTTTGGCTTGGGCGGGTTCACTAAATCGGATTTCGAAAGGACCCCCACCAATATTCCTGCGTCGTTGATGACTGGGAAAATCGGTTCACTCGATTGTTCCACGATCAATCTCGCCTCGTCAACCGGCTTTTTGGCAGCGAGTGAGACAAAGTGGGTATCAATGGCCGAGTCAATGAACTGCGCCGATTTGATTCGCATCGTGGTGGTTGCAGTGTCGAACGGGCTTTGAATCACAGCCACGTTGCGGGCTTGTGCGAGTTGAACCAAACCTGGTGAAAGCGTGTAGCCACCGGTGACCACCAGCGCTCGAACGCCATGCTCGATGGCCGGCAATTGAATGGTGGGCCGATCGCCGCTGACGACAATCAGTTTTTCCGCTGGGAACTTCTGCATGCGTTCCGTAAATCCCCCCGCACTCATGGCTCCCACCATCACCAACAGTTCGTCCTGTTGGTTAGGAATAATCGAATGCTGAAAGCTGCCACCTAGGATTTCGCATATTTTCTGCAGGCTCGTGGCCACAGTTCTGGTTTTGAGAGGATCCCCATCGTCTCGAAAGATCAGGTCCATCAATTGGAGCAGCGACAGGACGCCAACGACCTTGTTCGTGTCGTCCACAATCGGAATGGCGCGAAGATCGTGTTCCTTCATCCGGTTGTACACTTCGAAGAAAACATCGCCGTACTTAGCGGTCTTCACATCGCGTTGGCAAACATCCTCCACCTCGGGTCGAACATCCATGACGATTCTAGGGGCCGGCACCTTGGCCCGACGAAGAACGTACTCCGTTCGCTTGTTGGGGGTGCCGCAGCAAGCCGCAATGGCTTCGGGGCGACTGGTCTGCTGCAATAGATCCGCATACGCGATCGCGGAACAAATGGCATCGGTATCGGGATTACGATGCCCAAAAACAAGTACACTCATATGGGATATTACTATTGAGACGAGCAGATGATTGGACGGTACCAGTATAGTAGCACACCTTCTTTCTCCAAGTGGCGTTTTAGGATTGCTTTGACAGGTTAGGCGAGCGAAAGGAACCGCCTGAGTGGCGATTTGAACGAATCCTCGTTCCCCCCATTGCCATTTAGTGGGGCAGCAGCGAACATTTTAGGTTGAGATCCTTGTTAGGCGAGCAGCGGATTGGAGTATCCCAACCCGAAGCGTAAGCGAGGAACCCTTGCGATGAGTCCCTCACTTACGTGTCGGGTTATGATCGATGAATTCCTAGTGGAGCTCGCTCCGGAATGGCCGCAAATTGTTGAGAACACAAACCATGAGTACCAATCCAACCATCGTCGAACGAACTGCCGAGCAAATTATTGCCGACGAGTTTATGATCGCCCGAGCAAAAATTGTCGAATTGGCAGCCACTCTCGATCGCATCGAACGGGCCACTGGCGACGTAGAGGATTCCAAGAACATGCAACTTCTAGTTCAAGGCATGCATATCCTGTGCGACGACGAAGTGGAGAAAGCCAAACGCGTTCAATTGCTGATGAGCCGACATTACGATCCCAAATGGCAATCTCAGATGTCCATCGAAAAGAAAGTTAGCTAGTCACATGGATTACATCGATCCCCATTTGCACATGGTCTCTCGCACCACGGATGACTACGAGACATTAGCCCGAATGGGCTGCGTGGCCATCAGTGAACCAGCTTTTTGGGCCGGTTTCGATCGAGGTAGTGTCGATAGTTTTCGCGACTATTTTCGTCAGCTTACCGAATTCGAACCCAAGCGAGCAGCCCAGTACGGCATCACTCACTACACCTGGTTGTGCATCAATGCCAAAGAGGCAGAAAACATCACGTTATCTCGCGAAGTGATCGCGATGATTCCGGAATTCTTAGACTGCAAAAACGTACTAGGAATCGGCGAGATCGGGCTGAACAAGAATACACGCAACGAAGCGACGATCTTTTTGGAGCACGTCGACTTGGCCATGAAGTACCAACAGCAAATCTTGATACATACGCCCCACCTGGAAGACAAGTATCAAGGCACGCGGATGATCCTAGACATGCTGATGGGGGACTCTCGAATCGATCGCTCGCGAGTCTTAGTTGATCATGTCGAGGAACATACGATCGAGCACGTTCTCGAGAATGGGTTCTGGGCTGGCATGACGCTATACCCGGTTAGCAAGTGCACACCCCAAAGGGCAGCCGACATGATCGAGCGTTATGGACCAGAGCGTCTCATGGCAAACTCGGCAGGCGATTGGGGACCAAGCAAACCGACTGCGATCCCCGATTTGATCATGGAACTCAAAAAGCGTGGTCATACCAAAGAGCTCATTCAACGGGTTGTCTATGACAACCCACGGACGTTCTTCTCGCAAAGCAAGAGTTATAAGGTGTAAGGCTTAAGGCTAGGGCTTTTAGGACTTTCTCGCTGAGCGCCACCTCGGATGTGGTTGCCCCATTCGGGGCGAAGGATGCGGCATAAAGGCGACGGCATGACAATGCCCCCGAGTTTATCTCGGGGGATATTTACCATCTCTCTAGAATAGATGGTCAGCCTCCCCTGGCATGAAGCCAGGGGCATGCAACCGAAACGATGACCGGTGAAGAAATCTCCCCAAGTGTGCGCGATGCAAGACGCCTGAGATGTCATCGCTTGGCTTTCAAGATAAGACGACAACACGAGCCATAATCGCAATCAGCCAGCGAGTCATCGCGTTGGTTGCAGTGAGCTGAACAACGCTTGAAGATTGGAGCCAGTACTTTCTGAAGGCACTTTGCATAGTCATATGGTCAAACATCTTCTTCAAAATGTGCGCTACCCCATAAAGTGCAGGGAGACCGAGTACGAGTACCGCCGAAGGCTGAGTACGAATACGAAACGCCATAGACTCACATCGAGGATTGTGTTTTTCAGCAAAAAGTATCGATTACACCTTATACCTTAAGCCTTACGCCTTTAGCCTCATCTATGTCCCCCTTGATCCTCGTTTGGACTTGCCACCGCGGCGGGACTGCCGTCCAGGGATGCTAAGTACGCGACCAAGTCCCTCAGTTCCCGTTTGTTGAGGTACTTTAATAGATCCACGGGCATCGACGAAAGGCCTTTCTTGCGTTCTTCGATTGCATCTTTCTTGATTTGGATCAAGGCTCCTTGCGCGTCCATCAGCGTCAAACTTGAGTCGTTTTCCGATTTGAGAATCCCAGATATTGTTTTTCCGTCATCGTCCAAAATCACCACCGTTTCAAAGTTTTGGGCAATCGCTGAGTTGGGGGTGACAATCGCTTCCAAAAGATATTCTCGCGTTTTTTGAGGACCGAGTGCGCTTAGGTTTGGGCCGACTTCGCCACCGGTACTACCAACTTTGTGACAACGGACACACG
The DNA here is from genome assembly GCA_031372345.1 of Pirellula sp. Lineage (GTDB taxonomy): Bacteria > Planctomycetota > Planctomycetia > Pirellulales > Pirellulaceae > JBKCUI01. The sequence continues at coordinate 14,934 of JANMLD010000357.1, read as the reverse complement.
AAAGACTACTGCGCGTAAAGAACAGAGATCGTCCTTGATTGGCATCACCACCGTCGATGCAATCCTCGAAGTATTTTTTCGGATTGGATTCCCTCATCTTCTCAAGGCTTTCAAGCCTGTCTGAAAGTTTCCGGTCTAAATCCGGGTCCAGCCTTCCCTTGGCGGCCTCGACAACATTCACCCAGCAATCTCGCTCGAGCGTACCTGCTAAGTACGCGTTGACTCCCTTTGCAATCAATCCTTTCGCGTCCGAGGTTGACATGCTACCTAACTGATCCCAAGCAAATTGGCGTTCGCTGAATACTTTCGAGCCGATAGCGAGTTGCAAGTTTTTGGTAGCAAGCTCTGGAGTTTTGCCAACCTGGTGCGCCAGACTGGCCATCCGTACTTCCACGTTCGTATCCTTTAGCAGTTCATCGATAAAGGGTTGGATCGAATCCGGTGCTAAGCTTGTAAGTGCGCGGATTGCTGCACCGCGTCGAGCCCCCTCCGCGTTCGTATCTCGCGCCGTAACCAAAATGATCTTAGCTATTTCATTCAATCCGGCCTTAGCACCGACGTCTAAGAATTTGTCTCGAACTGCTTCCGGTGTCGCCGAGAGTTCTTCGATGCGTTCGCGCAGCACCTTCTTAGCAGTCTCGGGGCTTCGATCGCTTAACGGTTGATGCCGATTCATGACCCGGTCACGATTGCCGGGCTTTGCCCAGTTTGCCAGCATGTCCAGGGCTTCGATTCGCATGGAGTCTTTGCCTTTAGAACGAGCCGCAAAATTGGCTAGCCTTACCGCATCTTGCTCGCGCCCCAATCGGAAACTCGCGTTGAGGACGCGACTCACCACCGCGTCCTCAGTATCCGCGGCAACTGCTAGCTCAGCCAGTGCAGGCAATTGGCTGTGCAGTTGTGGTACGTCATGAACGGCTCGGACCGCCTCTTTCTGAACTTTGGGCGAGCTGTCCGAAAGGAAAGAAAAAACGATTGGGTTGGCCTGCTTGCGAAGAGCGACAACGGCTGCGAGTCGCACCGCTTCACTCGAATGAGTCTTTAGCGAGACCAGTTTAGTGTAGTCTTTTACCCCAGCCATCCCCATGATTCCAGCATGCCTTAGGATAGGATCGCGGTTGTCATTTTCCGCCAGCACGTTCACGATCCCATCCAAGGCGTCATCCGCGCCCAGAAGCCCGATCGCCATGCAACTCGCCGATTTAATGATGGCGGATTCTTTTTTGAGCAATTCAGCAAAGCGCGGCAAGGCGGATTTGTAGTCACCATCCGCAAGCGATTCAATCGCGCGTGACACGACGATTGGGTCGGGCTGAGACAAGGCCTTGACCAAGGCATTGGCGACAAGTTCATCATTTTGCTTGGCGCGAAGCAATTGTCCTAACCCCCAAACGCTATGCAGACATTTCAATTGCGACGCATCGGTTTGTTGAAGCGTGGAAATGAATACGTCTCGGTTTCCTCGACTTGCAAGTTCCCATTGGGCTTCGAGTCGAACTCGGCGATCGGTATGGTCGAGCAGAGAGGCTAAATCGGCTTCACCACGCGACTTCATTCCATCGCGAAGCAGTATTCGCGTGTTTTTTACCAGGTCGCTTGCTTGAGCTTGCGGATCCGCAAATCGGTAGATTCGGCCCTTGTTTTCACCCTTCCAGCCATTGACCCAGTCGCTGACGTACATGCCTCCGTCCGGTCCAAATTCCACGTCGGTTGCTAAGATATTCCAGACAAACTCCACATTGCTTTTGACTTCAAAGAAGGCACCCTTGGGATTTACTTGGATCATTCGAACACCGCTATTGGAGGCTTGACCTCGAAAGTCGCATAGGAAAAAAGCGTTTGCAAACTCATCTGGTTGTCCGCTCTTGGCCACAAGTCCCGTCCCCGGATAGCAGGTTAGTCCGGACGGTCCGTCCGCTAAGTTTGCAATGGGCGGTACCGTGTAGGCCGGAGAGTCCTCGCTAAATGGGTACCAGATTTTTTCCCTGTTGAACGGTCCGCGATCGCTGATGTACTGGTACATCATTCGCCAGCCCGTGTCGCCGCCTCGAACGACGAAGACCCAACGGGCTTTATCACCGGAGTCCGAGTTGTTGTCGCCGGTGAAAAGATTTCCAAAGTCATCAAACGCGAGTTCTTGCGGATTGCGAAGGCCACTGGCGACCACTTCCAGCTTGGAGCCATCCAGTTCACAACGAAATACGGCACCGCTTTCGGGGTTGGCGATGAGCCCACTGGGTGTTTCAACATGGTATCCGCGATCTCCAATGGAAAAGTAAAGGCGACCGTCCGGTCCGAGGATCAGACCGTGCATGTCGTGGCCACGAAATGCGACACGCACTCCAAACCCATCCGCCAGGACGATGCGTTCATCGGCAACGCCATCGTCATTCTTGTCTACAAGGGCCCAGAGCTTGGGTATGTTCGTGTAGTAAATACGGTCGCCACGGACTAGTGCGCCTGCTCCCGTCCCTTCTTCGATGCCATTGAACCCGGAGGCGAAGACCGTTGCTTTGTCGGCGTGAAAGTCCCCATCTGTATCGATCAGTATGCGAAGAATATCGTCTTTTGTCTCGTACTCCGCAGCCTTGTCCCCTAGTAGTTCGCGATGGTAGCGAATTCGGTCAGCCACGGTTTCGGCGGCCAAGTCGGCAGAAAGCCATTTCTCATCATGTCCTCGGTTGTCGGTCACCCCTATGTCTTGCCGATAACTTTCACAGACAACAACTCGTCCACGATGATCGATCGTAAATGCGACCGGGTTGCCAACCAAAGGCTCTGCGGCAAACAGGTCACAGGTAAAACCTGCAGGCTTTTTGAATGAGCCGATGGCGGCGGTGGCTTCGCCAGAATTTTCGACTAGCTTCGGGACTTCTGGCTTCGCACGTTGGAGCGTGTCGTCTGCTCGGGCATGATCCAAAACGGGACAAGCAATTGCGAGTGCGAAACCGAGCCATTTGCTCGCGTTGTCGCAGCCGATTGAATGATTTCGCGGTGAGTTTTGTCGAAAAGAAGCCATGTATGCGCCTTGGTCTGCTGAAAATTCCAAAGTGGGTTTTGCGATCGCATTGAATGGTATTTTGGATTGCTAAAAATGCCAATGCTCAAAACCCGATTGCAAGGATTGTTTCGATTGTTTTGCCTACAAGCATTCTAGTGGCAGATTGCGAATCCATCGATTCTTCGATCGGCTGTTGCCGAAGAAAAAACTTGAGTTGTAACGGTTCATCTCCCCGATTGATGAACTATGTTTTCTTTGCGGCATGGACGCCTAATCGAATTTCATCAACCGTTGTGTTGACTGAATCAAAACCTTTCGAGGCGTCCAGTTATGCGTACAAAGTCCATTTTATTACTCGTTGTCGCACTTGGGTGCGGAGTTGTCGCGTCCGTTGCGGTCAGCCAAGTCGTTCTCGACCAGAAGAACCGCGGTGTAACTCAAACCGTTCCAATATTGGTCGTCGCCAAAGAGATCTCCGCTGCGACCAAAATACCACCCGACAGCTATCGAATTGAACAGTGGCCAGTGGATCGAGTTCCCATCGGTGCGATCGCTGATCCGAAATTGGTCGAAAATAAATTCACCAAGCAACGCATCTACCCCGGTGAACCGATCATCGAAGCCAAGCTTTCGTTGATAGGCCAAAATTTTATCGTTCCCGAGGGATACCGTACCTTTGACATCTCGGTCAAAGATGACTCGGGAGGTGGCGGTTACATTGGGCCAGGCCATCACGTCGATGTTTACGGGTATTTCGATAAAGGGCCTCGCGTCAAAGCCGCCAAGAGCGTCAAAGTCATGGAGAATTTGGAAGTCGTTATGACTGACGGGATCGCCGTCGTCGATCCTGAAGCGACCAAACAGAAGAAGTCGAGCACGATACAACTGCTCGTAAAGGATTCGCAGTATATCGTCCTTGACACTGCCTCGAATCTGGGAAAACTACGGCTGGCCCTGCGGCCGCCTACTCAAGTGAATGCGGCGGGGTCACAAACCGACGATGGTGAAAAATTTCTCGAGTGGTTGAAGGATTCCGAGTCCACCAAGAGCGAAAACACAAATATCGAAAAGCCCAATGTCGAAACCGTGATTCTCGAGCCAGCACCTCCGACCGAAAAACCGGAAAAACACGAGATGGTCATCGTCACACCAAACAAGTCCACGATGTACCGTTTTAGTGAAGGCAAATCGTTACCGCAGAAAATCGACATGGACCAAGCAACTCCCATCGAGAATCCTGCCATAGGTGACGAACAGAGCCGAAATATCCCGAAATACCCGCCTAATTACAAATCGGTTGGCCAAACGAATCCAATGACGGCCCTTGACTCAACCCCCTCCCAGGGCCTTGATCCAGTAAACCCTGCCAACTCCGTTCAACCGAATTTGACTTGGAATCCAGCAAGCGGAAATTGGCAATCTGGGGGATTTAAGGCAACCTACCCAAGTTCAAAGTGATGTTCAGGTACTTTTGTGTCGAATAATGCAGTTGGGTGTAGTTCGTTTGCCGATTTCGCAAATGAACTCCCATACGTCAACCAAGCCATGGATGGTGAAAACTGACGATTGGAACCAACCTACTGTTCGATTAGTGCAGTAAGTCCAAAGTATGTTCACAGGGAAGTGAATCAGAGATGGGACAGACAAAGAACAAGCTCGCTCGAATCGCATTGTTGCTTGCGATGTCCACTTGCCTAAACCCGGCATTGTCGCCGGGTAGGGCTTTGTGTGGAGATGGCGATACGATTATTCCGACAGGTCGGCTGGCCATTGCCAAGACGCAGGAATCGCTGCAGATGGTGGTGACAACCTCGCAGTACCTTACGTTTCCGCAACCCATCTTAAAAGCAACTGTTCAGAATGACGCAGCCATCCAAGTGCAAGCGTCGGGACGAAACGAAGTGTTAGTGTCCGCGGTCGCGACGGGCGTCGCTCAGATCGACTTCTTGGGAGCAGACGACCAGGTCTACAACGTTCAAGTTGTGGTGACCGGCGATGCACGCGAGCTTCAAGCTATTCTGGCTCAAGAGTTCCCATCTGCAACCTTGCGCGTACGCCCAATACAACAAGCAGTCATCCTATCCGGGCAAGTGACAGCCGACGAACACGTCGAACAAGCTGTCAGCATCGCCGAAGAATACTATCCGAAAGTTATCAATCGTATCGAAGTCATCGGGGTCCATACCATCATGTTGCAGACGCAAGTGATGGAGGTCTCTCGCACCAAGTTGCAGCAGCTTGGTATCGACTGGTCGATGGGCTTCGGAAATGACTTCGTAACGCAATCCGCCAGTGGACTTATCGGTACCGGCGCGACAACTTCATCGCTGATCAACGCAGGGAACGAATCGCTTAAGTTTGGTATTGTTGACAATGGAAATGCCTTCTTCGGTTTGCTTCGAATGCTTCGCCAAAAGAACTTGGCCAAAGTCATGGCGGATCCAACGGTTGTTGCAATCGATGGTCGCCCAGCAAGTTTCAACTCCGGTGGTGAATTCCCAATTATTGTCCCAGCAGGGCTTGGTCAAGTAGGAATTGAGTTTCGGGAATTTGGAACGAGACTCGATTTCGTGGCCAAGGTGCGAGGCGACAGCCGCATTTGGCTTGAAGTTCGACCCACCATCAGCGAAATCGATCCGGGCCGAAGTGTTACCATCAACGGAACCAGCATTCCGGGCATTCGAAGTCGATTCGTGGATACTGCCGTAGAATTGCGAGCTGGCCAAACACTCGCTCTGGCCGGTTTGTTACAAATTCGGACGGAGGCGGAATCGGTCGGGCTGCCTGTTTTGTCCGACGTTCCTTATTTAGGGGCATTGTTCCGAGCCAATCGAGAAGTCCAGAACGAAGTGGAACTTCTGATCATGGTCACACCGAACTTTGCCGGTGCAATGGATGCGAATGAAGTTCCCCCTGGAGGACCTGGTTTCAATAGCAACAGCCCATTAGAGCAGGAACTGTACGGCAAAGGGTACATCGAAGTTCCGCCGGGATGTGCGCCACAAGGCAACTGCCCACCCAATGAAAGGCCACAAATCCTTTACAACAACGCCTACGCTCCGCAACCCGCCCCGGCTGGCAACATGGCTACAAAAGGTCAACCGCGAGGCACTGTACCGCCCGTTTATTCCGCAGGGACTAGGGCTCAACCGAATGGTCCGGTTGGTTCGACCTCCCCGCGAAACGTTCCTGTCCGTCGCTAATCTGACGATGATTTATTGACACATGAATCGATTTCAACGCTTAGCTTGAACTGAACTTAATTAAATGAGCAACGTACTAAGAACAGCCATCGTCGATCCCAACGACCAGTCCCGCGAAAGCCTCAAGGCGATGCTGATGGGGATGGATATCGTATGGCTCGATGCCGAATGTTCGCGCTATGAGTTTTTCGCGGACGTGGTCGAACAGTCCAAGCCAGACGCAGCGGTTATTTCGCTCGATGGCGGGCCTGATCGCGCACTAGTGTTGATGGAGAAATTGCGAACCAGTTCGCCCGAGTGCGCGATCCTTGCGGTCTCCAAGAGCACTGACGGACAACTCATTCTTAAAACTATTCGAGCAGGCGCGAAAGAATTTCTGCCCTTGCCAATCGATGTCGAGGAGCTTCATGTCGCTCTCGAACGAGTTATGTTATCCAAGTTCGGCAGCGGTACCGATGGGCGTGCTCGAGGTTGTCGGATGATCGCTGTCGCCGGAGCAACGGGCGGAGTCGGATGCACCTCGATCGCTGTCAATATAGGTTGCAATCTAGCCATGCGGCCAGAAAACTCAGTGGCCCTAGTGGACCTGGATTTGGCGTTGGGCGATGCGGATGTTTTCCTAGACTCGATTCCCGATTACAGCCTAGTGGATGTTACTGAGAATGTGGGCCGACTTGACTTTCATTTGCTTCGCAAATCACTGACCAAGCATTCGTCAGGGCTCTACCTCTTGCCGCGCCCGGTGCAATTGCAAGACCTGGAGTTGATCACTCCAGAAAGCCTTAGAAAAGTCTGCGGACTATTGAGGGCCTCCTTTTCCCACATCGTGATCGACGTCTCGAAATCGTACTCGCAAGTCGACTTGACAGCCATGGAGCTGTCGAACGAAATCGTATTGATCGTCCAACTCGATCTCCCCTGCCTTCGCAATATGGTTCGTTTGTTGATGAGCTTGCAGCAAATGGACAACATCCGAGACAAAGTCAAAGTGGTCGTCAATCGCGTGGGGCTTGAGAGCGGACAGATCAGCCTCAAAAAGGCTAGAGAAACCATCGGTCGCGAAGTCTTCTTTCAAATCCCCAATGACTATCGCACGATGGTCGAAATGCGAAACAACGGTCAGCCTCTCATCGAGCAAGCCCCCAAAGCGGCTATCACTTTGGCCGTTCAGCAGTTGACCGATCTCCTGGCGGGTGCAGAAGTCATCAGCACCGAAGTCAGTGAAAAGGCCCCTGCCGATAAGACTTTGGCTGGTAATTGGCTGAACTTTTGGCCAGGAAAAAATGGCCTAAAAGCGAAGTCGAAATAGCAATTGCCCGAATATTAAGTCTGAGGTAAATCCCAACTTGCCCAGGCGAGTGAGGCAGTGAGGGCACCCCTCTAAAAATGTTACCATCGACTTTGTCCCACCAATTCATTACTCGGGAGGGTGAGGCTCCTGCCGAACCATGGCGGCGCCATCTCGGCAGGAGCCTCGCTCTCCCGTTGTACGCCAGATTGGACCTCGCCCTAGCTGGCTATAAAAGAATGGGTTAGAAATAGAGTCGCAAAGAGGTTGTTTTTGGGCGTCTCGATAAGGAGCAGGGTCATGGCGTTAAGTGCAAAAAAACTGCAAGAGGTGATGAAGGAAAAACGGCGACGAGAAAAGCTCCCGCCACGACCCGTGATCGCCGAATTGCCCTCGTTGACCCTGAAACCTCGTGAACTCAACCAAGTCACCGAGCGTTGTTCCAACGTTTTGCTGGCTATTGAGACAGCCCTGGTTCAATCCGCCAGGGACCTATCACAGGTCGACGATGAAGTTATCAAACAAGCACTCACTTGCGCGATTCGCTATACCTCCAACGAAACCGAAGCGGTAGCTTTTGTTACGTCTCGATTGGCTGCAACAAGAGCGCAATTAAGCGTGAGCGACGAAGACTGGGTTTTGGCCTTGAGGGCGATTTGCACATCGGTAACCAACCATCGCAAACGCAACGCCGGTTCGTTGAGTTACCTGACCCAGGCCCGTGCTTTTCTCCTTAAAGCCAACGCGATCCGAACATAGGCTTATTACTCAACTGTAGCATGTCCAAGAAGTGTTTTTTGAAGAGATTTTGCACGGAATTTCAACTGAAGTTGCCCTCCCTCGGCAACGCTGTGAAGCATTTTCGTCCAAGGAAATGGAACGCTATTTGAACTTACGCGTTGCTCCCTCGGGGAGGGTTACTAAACCGGGCGATCTCTAGGCGAGCGGACAAGCATTCAAATACCGTGTCAGTGCTACGGAGCTTGACAGTCGTTTGCCTGCTCGTCCCTGGCAATGAGCATCGCATGGGACAACATGGAGTGCCGCAAGCAACTCCTCGAGCGTACCATTCTTCTTGCCTCGGTGAAGCTGAATGCTCTTCAAATATATTTTCAAGTGCGAGGAGCTGCCGATCAGGTCCAGTAGTCGTGTGCAGTTCGAATAGTAGTAAGCCAGCGTGTCGGTTGGCTTCAAAAACGAACGCCACTCGTGACGAAATGTTGTTGGCGCAACGGCATTGGAGAAAGCGTTTTGGGAAAGTTCTAGATGCCCGAGAAACGATTCAGGCAACACACTTGGCGGTAGAATCGCTCGCTCAAAGCGTTCGCCCGTACCCATTCTCTCGGCAACCCAATACACCGGACCGCGACCGATTTCATGACTCGCTTGGGCTTCGGTGCCCGTTCCTGGCGCCGTTTCTCCATACAAGACAACGACGTTTTCCAGGTTGTTTCTCAACACCTTTGGGATATTCAGCGGGGCACGTGGTCGATGTTTCCTTCGTACGCTGTCCACGGACTTGGGGTGCGCTAACTGGCTCTTAACCATCGCATCAAATGCAGCCTCAAGTTGATCAAAGCCCTGTGTCTCCGGTTCCAAACAACGCAGTGCCGCAACGGTTGCCTCAAGCGTGGACAGAAACGAAACATGCGGCTCTCGCCGAATACCGTAGCGGCTGGGTTTTGCTGGCGCCAATCGCACCTTTCGCAAACCTCGAAGCTGCGGAATGTCGCGAAACAGAGTCTTGGTGTGGTGCCAAGTACCATCCAAAACGACAAGCTGTTTCGGCATCTCGGCAAGGCTCAACTCTTCCAGCAACTCTGCTCGATCGCCTGGGTACAAGAGGCCAGTATCTGCGGAAAATGACATCTGAGCGAAGGCCCTTTGAAGTCCTTCCATGTGATCGACAACAATTCTCGAATTCAACAAGGCCTTGCGCAAAATGCGAGCGGTGTTGAACGCATGGAATCGTTCCCGCATGTGCTGAAAGATGAGCACGTTGGTCCGGTTATAGATCGTTGGGATTTTGTCGCAAAAGCAACGGTCTATGGGCCGATAGCAATCGTAACATCGCGTGCGCCAAACTTCTCCCAGTTGTTCCACCTGCGCGTTCGGCATCTTACTTGAGACCGGTCCCCAGTGGGCGAGCGCTCAACGCTCCTCGAACTCCGATCTGACCGGGATCTCTCGCAACTTTGTCGGTGAAGACACGAACGTCGTTCAGAATCGGTTGCAACTTCTGAGTGAGAATCTCCACATTCCCAGAAGCGGCTTGAATGCTTCTAAGCGTTTGATCCACCTTGTACGCGATTTGAGGATTATCGACCAACTGGGCAATCGTGCCGTTGCTGTTGTTCAGACGGTTCGTGAATTTCTTCAGATCGACTGAGAGTGCGTTCAAATTGTCAAGGGCACTGACCGCGTTGGCCACCAGGGCCTCGCTGTTTTGACTGACAGGCTCAGTAATCTCTGCGATGTTTTCGATGGCCACGTTGGCGTTGTTCACCGCTTGACGAATGGTTTCTCCGATTCCCTCGAACTCCTTGCCCAACCCTTCTAGGCTCAAGCTAAACTGTTCGAAGCCCTTGAGGGTTCGCTGCGTTTGCCCAAGTGTCGCTTGGGCTTCCTTGAACAGTTCGGGCAAGATAGTCAATCCATTGACCACAGCATCCGGAATCTGTGCATTCTCCAACTGAGTGGCGACGCGATTGATCGTATTGACGGTCGTCCTAACATCCTCCGCGGTTGACTTGATGGAAGTGACAAGCTCCCGGATGGGACCATTATCGCGACCGACAACTTCTTGAACGGACGCTCCAATCGATTCAAATCGATTGAGTGCACGCTCTACCGTGGACATCATAGGGCCCATGGTTTTTTCCATTCGGGCTAACGACTCAAATGGGTCTGTCGCCACTTCTCCACCATCTAAAAATGACCTATCTGTAACAATCTCGTTGATAACCTCAGCTTCACGTGCATCCAGCACGCCGTCACGCGGTGTCCCCATGGTTCCGTCGAAGCGACGAAGATTCGATTCGGCCGTGGGTTCGACGAATTCAACGACCGCGTCTCCCGTAATAATGGAGCCACTCACAATCCGCGGCACTTCTCCCTTTCGCAACTCCACTTTGCGATCGAGTTCCATCAGAATGATAACCCCCATGCTGCCGGGGCGAAGTGTAATGCTCGAAACTCGCCCTATTAGAACGCCGTTCTTTCGCACGGGAGTATCGACGGATACGCGAGGGGCACTTGGAAAGTTGACGCTGACTCGATTGCGATCGACCCATAAGGTGGGTACGGCACCGAAAAACGCGATCAATAAGACCCCGATAATCGCGGACGCCAAAACCAAGACTCCGACTCCAAAACGATAGCCGCTCTCTTCCATGACTAGTCCTCGTCTCTTCCATCATTAAGATTTGGGTCGACTAAATTGAAGGTGTCCGGATGTCCCTTGCTTCGCGATGCGAGCATTTCCATCAATCGCTCGCCAGCTTCACCGTTCACAAATTGCCTAACTCGCTTGTCACGTGTGCTGTCGAGTTGCTCGGGTGGGCCATCGAAAAGAATTTGTGACTCCCCATTTTCTAACCTCGAATAAGGATACAGCATGATGACTCGGTCTGCGACTTTTCGAGCCGAATGCATATCGTGCGTTACGATAATGCTGGTTACGAGATAGCGTTTTCGCGTGCGCATCATCAATTCGTTGATAACGTCGCTCATGATCGGGTCTAACCCTGTCGTTGGCTCATCGTACAAAAGTAGATCCGGTTCTAGAATCAAAGCTCGTGCAAGCCCGACCCGCTTGCGCATCCCGCCCGAGAGTTGCGATGGACGTTTGGGCAGAACATTGCTCGGCAATCCAACTTCGGATAGACGATCCGAAATAAGATTCTGAGCCTGTTTGCCTTTCGGAACACCATGCTGCCGTAGTGGGAATGCGATGTTTTGGCTGATCGTCATGCTGTCAAATAGCGCTGCATTTTGAAAAACGAAACCGAATCTTTTCCTCAAGTTCGTCATGTCCCGGTCATTGAGTTGCTGAATGTCCTGTCCATCAAAAATGACGCTACCCGCCGTTGGATTGAGCAAGCCGACGAGAGCTTTGAGAAACATGGTTTTGCCGCAACCGCTTTCACCAATAATCGCAACGGTTTCCCCTTTGCTGATCTTGACCGATATATCCTTGAGCACAATCTGGCGACCAAACTGCAACGACATCCCTCGCGTCTCAAGAATCGGACGAGTCGCTGGCGGACTGCTAGTCGCTAATTGATTAAGAATCGATTCGTCCATCAAAACAGCTTTGCCCCGGTTGGCCAAATCGCAAAGTAAACTGCGTCTAAAAATATATTGAGTACGATGTCCAATGCGAGGATCATCACAAAGCTCTGAACAAAGGCCGCGGTGGCCGCTCGACCGACCCCTTCGGCACCGGGCTGGCAATGAAAACCGCGATAACAACTTACGATTGCAATCGTAGCGCCAAAGAAAACGCTCTTGAACACTCCGGTGAAAAGATCGAAGCCACCCACAAAATCGCGGCTGTTTCGCAGGTACTGAGCATGGTCGATGCCCAAGATGATCACACTGTAAAAGTACCCACCTACAATGCCCATAAAATCGGCCATGACCGTCAAAGCAGGAATCAAAAGCACACAAGCCATGAAGCGAGGTACCACCAAGTAATGAATGGGATTCGCTCCCATGCTTACCAAGGCATCGATCTGCTCGGTCACACGCATAGTCCCGAGGACCGCAGCCATGGCGCTCCCGACGCGGCCAGCCAGCATGGTGGCTGCCAGCACTGGGCCCAGCTCACGGACCAACGACATGTTGATGACAGCTCCAAGTCGTGTTTCCAGTCCTATGTTCTTGAACTGGTGGTAACTCTGAATAGCTAGGACCATTCCAATGAACGTGCCGGTCAGTGCCACAACCGGCAGACTCAACACTCCGACTGCGTAAAAATTGGGCATGAGCGTCTCACGCTTCGGCCGGGCACGAAACATCCATGCAAACATTTGAAAGGCAAACAACGAGATATCACCAAGCGTTGAGATCCCTTGAACAACGACCGAACCCCACGCCGACGTGACTCGGTGCAGGTTTTTCAGTAGTCGACTTGAGGTCGAGTTCATGGTTGGGAACGGATCGGTGGCCATAGGAATCTGATCGACTGTTAAAAAGCGTAGCTTGAGTCGACTTTGCCGAAAAGGTAGATTCTAACGCATGAAGTTCGCTAGCCTTTTGATTACGGTTAATAAACGTAATTCCGCATTTCCCATACCGGGAGGGTGAGGCGGGTGAGGCTCCTGCCGAACCATGGCGACGCCAGCTCGGCAGGAGCCTCGCTCTCCCGTTGTTTTTCAATCGATTGACTTGGCAAAGATATTTACAGGGGTGGGCACGCTTTTTCTCCCGAAACACAGCTGAAATCGTAAGAATCGTTGAAATCGGAACCCTTTAACCTCCATTCCGACGTTTTGAATGCTAGCCAAATGCTTGACCCTCCAATTTGAACTACGGTAAAAAAGTCCGATATCCAGTTTTAGTTTAGTGAGGTTGCCATGTTCTACAGTTTGCTACCCGTTGCGGCTTGCTTATTCCTTTGCCATCCGATCCTAATCCAAGAGGGTGTTCCGGCAGTCCATGTTCAGCAGGAAACAGCTTCAGCGAATCAGCCCATGTTCCAGGCCGAATCGATGGTTTTTAACGGTGAATCGGATGCTGACAGCATCCGCCCCGACGAGGGCTTTTTCTACGAACCTTGTTTGCTCGAGGGTGAAGACTGGGACGATCAGAATCCAGGATTTGACCGACGCTTGAAACCAGGTTCCATGACGCTCACCGGTGCTTCGCCTTCAGGATCGGAACGCATTACCGGCGGGAACCGATGGACAAAAGTTCCGTATCAACCTCTACAGTTTAGCCTTGCGCTGCCTCAAGGTACCAAGCCAGATGCTGTGCGATTTTGGTTGAATGGATTGCCAGCCGATCCCGAAATGCTGACCCTTCAATCGGATTGGACGTCCAACGACCTTCGCAATGGTTCGGCCACCTATCAGTGGGATTGCCCACCGCTCGGGAAAATCGTGTTGCAGATGGAATACTTGATGGGTGATGTGTGGAGCCAATTGTCGAAACCATTGCGGTTCGAAGTGATGCCCCCTTCCATCCCACAACCTACCGCTACGGGGGCAACGGTTTCAGGCTTAATTCCTCTTACCATTCCGGCTCCATCGATCGAATGCTTGAATAACATCGTGGTCAAGTTTGCCAACGTAGCACCAGGCGCCAGCGTCGTTGCGGATGTGGAGGGATATGGGTACATCCTCGGTGGAGATCAATCCAACTGCTGTTATTCTTTCGATCTTAAGTCGCTACTCCCTGTCGGACGCTACAAAATGTCCTTTCGCCAAGTGGATTCAAAACACTGTGGTTTGAGCAGTCATGCTTCTTCGCCGATCGCGATCGACCTAAGCCTCGACCCAAACGTTGAAGTGGCTATTGACAACATCAAAAGCGCACGACGGGTTGCCATGCTGAACTACTCCGAACACCTTATTCGCGAAACACACGGCCAAGAGGTGGAATGGATGCGTCAAATAATGCGAGATCCTTGCCCAAAGCGTTGGCCTATTGCGGGAGAGCCAGCGGACGAAAGCAACACCCACGATGACCATAATGCGCCTTGCATTGATGAACATCCTTGCACCTCGCAGGAATTACCTCCTCCAATCGCCAGGCCAACGCACGTTGATGGAGACTGCAAACGCTGCGATCTCTACTGCACACTTTTTGGCCAATCCAACCTGTGGGGCAAACGTTCACATCAAGCAAGTGCATTGTCCGGCTATCTCGAATCGCTCGAGTCATCGCAAGACTCCATAATGACCAGCTTCAAAACCCAAAAGACCGTCTCCAAGATCGATTTTGACACCCCAACGGTTTTTAAATCGAGCAGAAAAGTTTACTCCATCGACGGTGCCGTCGCTGGCGATCTGACGATTTTGGAAGGGATGCGACTAACCGCTTCCGCAAATGGTTCATACAGGCTCGAATTCAAATACATCGCGCCCCAAACACCAGCCATAGTCCACTTGCAAATACAGTTTCTGAGCGATGAGACGAGCGGTTGGAAAACACTGACGCTCGCCCCCATCACGGTCAAGCCGATTGACTACGACGAACCGGAGACCGTGGTGCATCAAGTCGTTCGCGAAGGATACAGTGCGGCGTTGGAACGCGTCGGTGGCAACGTCATTCAGGTCCGCCGCCGAGGCTCAGCAGTCTCCGGTTATAACCTGTCCGGCGCAACCGAGTCGATTCAGTTCTAGTCGGCATTGTCGTCTTTCGCACCGCGCAAGTGCGCAACAAGAAAGTACATTGTCGGGGCGCAAGAACTCTAATAACCACCCCACGGGGGGGGG
>JANMLD010000044.1:0-2758 GCA_031372345.1 Pirellula sp. | reverse complement strand
GTCAAGCGTGTTAACCGGTTCGCTAAGCCGCGTCGCTGGCGAAAATGTAAACAGCTATGCCATCAACCAAGGTTCGGTATCGGCTGGTTCGAACTACACCATCGCCTACGCTCGTGCGAACTTGAGCATTACACCACGTAGACTTGCGGTGACAGCTGCAGCCAAGACCAAGATCTACGGGGACTCCGATCCAACGTTGACTTACACGTTTGGTGCGTTGTTCAACGGTGATACGTCAAGCGTGTTAACCGGTTCGCTAAGCCGCGTGGCTGGCGAAAATGTAAACAGCCATGCCATCAATCAAGGTTCGGTATCGGCTGGTTCGAACTACACCATCGCTTATGCTGGTGCGAACTTGAGCGTCACACCACGTAGTCTGACGGTGACAGCGCAAACTAAGACCAAGATCTACGGAGCGGCTGATCCTACGCTGACTTACACGATTAGTGCGTTGTTCAATGGTGACACGTCAAGCGTGTTTACCGGTTCGCAAAGCCGCGTTGTTGGCGAAAATGTGGGAAGCTATCCGATCAATCAAGGAAGCTTGAACGCTGGTAGTAACTACTCGATTAGCTATGTCCCGGCCGCTTTAACCATCTCGGCGGCACCGCTGACTATAGCGGCAGATGCCAAGACAAAGAATTTTGGGCAAGCCGATCCCACCTTCACTTACCAGGTCAGCGGCTTGAAGTTCAGCGATACGGCGGCGACCGTTGTCACTGGCCTATTGACTCGTCAGCCTGGCGAAACTGCCGGAATTTACAATATTCTGCAAGGCTCATTGGCCGTTGGCAGTAACTACTCGCTAGCCTACTTTGGCAACACCTTGACGATTATCGGGGCGATCAATAATCCACCCTCTGTTTCGATCAGTACACCCGTCGATGGGTTCATGAATATTGCGTCGACCTTCACCTTCACGGCCACTGACCCCGATGCAGCGGATCAGACAGGGGTCTTTACCTACACCATCAACTGGGGTAACGGAAGCTCTACAACGGTGACAGGTTCAAGGACGAAGAGTATCACGTACGCCTATCCAGCCGTGGCGGCCGATGGCAGCTTCGTGATCACCGCCACAGTAACCGATCCTCGTGGTGCAGTAAGTGCGGCCACCACAAGAGCCTTCGTCGTTGGCGGTTGGACATTGATGGCCGATCCGCTTCGTCCCTCGGAAGCCATTTTGGTCATCGTCGGTTCACAAGGTCCGGACACGATCAAAGTGAAAACGAAGGACGACGACTACTACAAGGTTACGATCCGCGATCGCGACGACGACATCTTGCGCCGCGGGACCGTTTATGGCGATGTCCGGCGTATCCTTGTGTTTGCGCATGGGGGAAATGACCGAGTAACTATTGATGACGATGTCGAGTTCACTACCGAGATATGGGGCGGAGCTGGCAACGACGAAATCAAGGGTGGAAGCGGCAACGACATCCTGATGGGCGAGTCTGGCGACGACACTATTTGGGGTGGGGATGGCCGGGATATTGTTATTGGCGGAACGGGTGCAGACAAAATTCATGGCGATGCGAATGACGATATTCTAATAGCTGGCTTCACAGCCTTTGAAATGGAATTCAATCAATCGGCACCGAGTGCATTTACAAGTTCGACTCGCTTGACTTTGAACCAGCAGCGAACCGCGTTGGAATCCATCATGGCGGAATGGTCTGGTCCCCGAACTTACACGGATCGATGCAACAACATTCGCGGAACTGGGGTTGGCACTCGTCTCAACGGAAACAACTACTTTAGGATGAGCGATACGGTGATGACCAACAATACGGTATTCGACGATTCATCGGTCGATCAACTATGGGGAGACAATGGCAGTGACTGGTTCTTCGCGAATTTGAACAACGACCTCGGTAGTGTATTTGACCAGATAAAAGATCGTTCCAGTAGTGAATCTCAGGAAGATATTGATCGGTGGTGGTGATTCATTTGTTACATTAAGGTCAAGCAGTAAGTTTTAGGGTTGGAGTAGAAATATGAATAAAAAGCCTCAAGTGGCAGATTCGGGCCGTCATCAAGGTAACGTGAATCAAACCCAGGATATCTCGGGTCTGGAAGACCGGGGCGCTGAGACTCTTGCCCCTACCGACGACGTAACCGAACGTGGCAGTTTGCTCAACAATGCCTCGGAAGCGCCAGCCACAATGGATTTGCCGCCCGCTGTCGTTGACGGAAATGCGCAAACGCAGTTCGGGGCTGCGGATATGACCAGGCCGGGAGCGAGCGAGGTCGATCTGTCGCCAACGATGGATATCCCAAGTGGGTTGCTCGAGGGTCTGTTGCCCTCTCCGACAGCTGCAGCCGGAAAAAGTTCCAAACCAAGCAAATTAAGCGGTTTGAAAACGCCGCCTTCGACCGTCGGTTCTATCATTGGAAACTATGAGGTTCTTTCCGTTCTCGGCAAAGGCGGGATGGGGATTGTTTACAAAGCCCGGCATCGAACGCTGAATCGCATCGTTGCCCTCAAGATGATCCTTCACGGCTTGCACGGTGGCTCAACTGCGATCCAGCGATTCCTTTCTGAGGCACAAGCGGTGGCCGCCTTGCAGCACCCTGGAATTGTTCAGATTTTTGAAATCGCGGAGCATCAGGGCCTTCCCTATTTCTCATTGGAATTCGTTGAAGGAGAGGATCTTCATTCCTCGCTAAAAGGACAACCCTGGGGCGCTAAGCCTGCGGCCGAACTGGTCGGGACACTTTGTGACGCTATGCAATACGCGCACGATCACCAAATCTT
>JANMLD010000353.1:0-12957 GCA_031372345.1 Pirellula sp. | reverse complement strand
CCCCCCCCGCATGTTTACACCCCTGCAATGGTAAATGCTTACTAAAACTATTTGCTTTATAAAAAATTGGGGCTTTTTTATCGGGTTTTTTACAACGCAAACGACGGTTTAGACAAAGCGACCCTGGACGCAGCCGACAAGTCCGTGCTCAACGGTCTGGACCCAAACAACGAAGCCGCGTTGGTGGCTGCCTTAAAGAATCCAACGATGCTTTGGCGAAAACATGCTCAACGGCTCCTTATTGAGAAAGGAACTTTGGCCAATACCACAATCCAATTGCTGCAGTCCCTATTGGCGGATCAGACGATAGACAGCAATGGTTTAAACGTGGGGGCGATCCATGCCTTGTGGGTATTGAACGGGACGAAGCCAACAAAATTGGTTTCAGCCAACAGTGCTCAAGCTGGCCCAACGTTGAATTTCGATTTGGCCTTGGCGATGAAGCACAAGAGCCCCGGTGTGCGCCGAAATGCGGTCCAAGGTGCCGCACCGAGTTCTCCGACCCTCGAAGCCATGATCGCGTCCGGAATCCTCAAGGATGAGGATTTGCAAGTTCGCCTGGCCGCATTGTTAAAAGTTGCCGACATACCGACCTCTTCCTCGGAACTGACCGCAATCCTCTCGCGTCCAGACTTGCTGACCAAAGTTAAAGTGGGTAGCGAAAGCAAAACCGATACGGATAAATGGCTGTTGGATGCGTGGACCAGCGCCGCGGCGGCCCACTCCAACGAAGTCTTAACGCAATTGATCGCTCAAAAGGATTGGCAACCCTCCGCGGAAGTCCTCAAGCATATCGGTATCGTAGCTCAGCATGCGGCTCGTTCAAAAATGGACGCAGCCGGAATGGAACAGTTCATTGTGACCCCCGGCAATCCTAGTATTGCATCGGCCGTCATTAGCGGTTTAGTCGCCGGTTGGCCAAAAGACTACGATTTGTCCATTTCAAAAACAGCAGGGGATCGGCTTCTCTCCACATGGCTCAACGGGCCGTTGCCAATCGAGTCCAAGAGCCAAGTTTTGCAACTTGCGTCGGTGGTCGGCGTGAAAGATCTTGGACAAGGGATCGGCAAGATCCAGCAGGAACTTGTAGCGGTCTTTGCAGATGTCAAAAAGGATACCGATAGTCGAATAGCAGCAGCCAAGCAATCCATCGTGCTGCAACCAGAAAGCACCGCGATCGTTACCGATATTCTGGCCCAGATCACTCCGCAGTCTGCACCAGAATTTTCCTCCGGTATCGTGCAGGCCTTAAGTGCCTCGCGGGTAAAAGGAATTGCTGCCATGCTGACGGAGAGGAGTCGGACGCTACCTCCTGATTTCCAAAAGAATTCCATTCGATTGCTGCTTAGCAGGCCGCAGTCGACTCTGGAGTTGCTGGACTTGATCGAAGCTGGCAAGTTGACGATTAGCGATTTGCAATTGGATCAAAAACAGGCACTGCAAAATCATTTGGACACCAAAGTTCGAGAGCGAGCCGTTGCAATCATGAAGTCGAGTGGCGGTGTTACCAATAGTGACCGGCAGAAGGTACTCGATACCTGGATGTCGGTAACGCAAGAAGCGGGCAATGCAGGCAGTGGCAAAGCCATGTACGAAAAGCACTGTGCAGCCTGTCACAAGCACGGAGATCTCGGCGTTAATATCGGTCCCAACTTGACCGGTATGGCCGTCCATCCGAAGCCGGAATTACTTGTGAATATCTTGGACCCAAGCCGCAGCGTCGAAAGCAACTTCCGAACGTATAGCATTCGAACCACGGACGGTGTCGTGTTGACGGGGATGCTAGCCAGCGAAAGCAAGACTGCGATCGAGATTATCAATGCTCAAGGTAAGAAAGAAGCGATCTTGCGAGATGACATCGAAGAATTGAAAGCGTCTCAGAAATCGCTCATGCCCGAAGGATTCGAAGGGCAAATGAGCCGCGTGGAAATGCGAGACTTGCTTGAGTTCCTCTCGAGCAAGGGGAAATACATTCCACTGCCGATAGATAAAGTAGCGACCAGCATAACAACCAAAGGGATGTTCTTTGACGAAAAAGGAACCGAGGAAAGGCTCGTCTTTGCGGATTGGTCGACCAAAACATTTAAAGACGTTCCATTTCTTTTGGTCGATCCTCTGGGGGATCGGGTTCCGAATGCGATCATGCTTTATGGTCCAAACGGCAACATGGCACCTACGATGCCAAAGCAAGTGGAGTTAACGTGTCAAACTTCGGCCGTAGCCATTCACTTGCTCAGCGGAGTGGGTGGCTGGTCTTTCCCAGCTTCGAAAGAAGGAAGCGTTACCATGATCGTTCGACTGCACTATGCGGATGGGAAGACGGAAGATCACAAGCTGATCAACGGCGAGCACTTTGCCGATTACATTCGGCGCGTGGATGTACCCAAGAGCGAGTTTGCATTCAACTTAAAGGGCAAGCAAATTCGCTATTTGGCCATCAAGCCAGCATCGCGCGAACCGCTTGCGAAGATAGAGTTGATCAAAGGACCAGACAACTCGGCACCCGTCGTGATGGGGATAACCATCCAGACCATTGATTAACGAACTTTACGCCGTCGTTTAACCGCGTGGGCATCGCCCCGCGTTTACCACTGCCCGCGTTTTTATACCGCTCGCGGCCCGTTGGGCACGCGGTTAAACGAAAAAAGACTTGTGTAGGTGCTGCTGCTCACTCATCTGGCAAACTTGAAAGCTCAAACCATGCAATCCAAGTCGCAACCCAACCGTCGTCAAGCTTTACTGGCGGCAAGCGCAGCCACCGCGGTGGCTGTGTTAGCAGCCAAAGTCAAGGCAACGCAGCCCAACGAGGTTGCGGCGCCAATTACAAACGCGCGTCCCAAGATTTGCATTTTTGCAAAACCGATTCAAGACATGAGCTACGATCAAGTTGCGGACTTGCTGTCGAAGCATCCAGTAGACGGTTTGGAAGCGACTGTTCGAACAGGTGGTCAGGTGGACCCAGAAAAAGTCGTTGAGCAATTGCCACGGCTCTACGATGCACTCGCAAAACGATCTCGTGAGTTTTTGATCTTGGCCACCAATATTAATGCGGCGAAGAGTTCTGAGACGGAATCTGTTTTGCAATGCGCGTCGAAATTGGGCGTTCGGCATTTCCGCATGGGTTACTACCGATACAAACTAGATCGCCCCATTCTTCCGCAACTCGAGGGATTCGCTCGTGACGCTCGTGAGTTGGCTGCGTATTGTGGAAGTCTCGGGATGACCGCACTTTACCAAAATCATGCTGGCAACAATTACCTGGGTGCACCTGTTTTTGATCTTGTGGAAGTCCTCAAAGGAATTCCGGTGACGCAGATGGCGATTGCGTTGGACATTCGACATACAACCATTGAGGCGACCAACAGTTGGCCGCTCCTATACGCTGTGGCCAAACCGCATTTGGGTGCCGTTTTTGTCAAGGATGCGGTGATCGAACGTGGCAAGGTAATGGATGTAGATCTTGGACAGGGGAAAGCCGCAGCGGAGTTGTTTCAAACCATGCGACGGGACGGATTACCAGGCGTACTTTCGTTGCATACCGAGCAGATCGACCACGCCGACCCGAAGCTACTAGACCAACGCATCGCCGCAATTGGCCGCGACGTCGCAACTCTGCAGAAATGGCTGGAGAATTAGCCTGTCTCTATTTTGGTTTGGTGTTCGTTACTTTTGTTTCGTTGGATAAGATGGTTGCTCATTGTCGCCTTTCGCCTCCTAGTCTGTGAGTCTACGCGAGGTACTCGCCATCGTGTGGCACGTCCCTGAGTTTACGAAGGGCGTGGTGAATCGCTAGAAGCATTTGCGATAATTCCTACGGCCATCGCGAGGGCTTTGGGCTTTCCACACGATTTATGCACTGGCGTACCACATGGCGGTCTCCGCAGTGAACGTCCTCAAGCTTCCCCACTCCGAGACGTTAATCACCTTAATACTTTTTGGAAAAACCAAATAAAACGTCCTAGGCTACTTGCGGACGTTGAAGAACCAACCGTACCTTATGTTAGACTACTAACGCGTTTAGTAACAGATTGGTTGCTCAACGAACCGTATCCCCAAGTCAAAAACCACTTCAGCACCCGAGGCCTGTAATGACAACTTTGCGGTCGCCGCTCAAGACTCAAGACTCAAGACTCAAGACTCAAGACTCAAGACTCAAGACTCAAGACTCAAGACTCAGTTCCGCACGTTGCTCTTCGAGGGACTTGAATTGCGTCAACTGATGGCCGTGGATCTTGGCTTCGGATCCGAATCTCAGGACGCAATTCTTTCCAACTCGGTCTTTGGCAATATTGTCCAACAGTCGCTTTATTTTGTTCCAGCACCGGTGGCGGAACGGGTGATATCCAACTCGATCGAGCCGCATGTAACCAATGTCATGTCCGCTGGCCCAACTGGCTCCACCAACAACAATTCCACTGGAAACGGAACTGCAATTGTTGGTCCCTTTCAATCGCAAATGCCAGTCGGTTATGCGCCCAGTCGCAACCAAAGTGCACTTGGAGCCCAGGCCGCACTTGTAAACGCGAGTCAAAAGCCCGTCGACCAAGCGGCGACCATCGACGCGGCTTGGAGCGATTTCGATCAGCGTGCAGCCAATGCTGGCGCGGCACCTGAAGCCACCCTTTCGCTCGATACGCTTCGCGATGTATCTCGCAATCCAGCCGCTTGGAAAAAAGTACTCTTTGGCAACCAACTCGCCAGCGGCGAAACTTCACCGATTCCCGTATTAGGCCCGCAACTGCTTAGAATTGACTCGCAGGTGCAACCCCTGGCTAGCGATGGGCAAAACGTTGGCTCATTGTTGATACCTACGCAAAGTACCGTTACCAATTCTGCCTTGATTGCACAACGAAGTGCAAACGTAGCGGAAGCATCGCTGCCAAGCGATCCGGCAGGCTGGTTCTGCAATACTGACGGCAGCCTGTCGTCAGTCATGGTGATCTCCAGCATGTCGGAGGGTGAGGGACCGTCCGCAGGCGACGGTTCTAGCACAAGTGGTACGGGCGGCACAGGTACTGGCAGTAATGGAACTAGCGGCGATGGCGGCGTTGATATTCCGCAAATCACTTGGCCGCAACTGAAGTTCCCGCAACATGACGGGAGCTTGGGCACGTTTGCTCCGCCAGTAGGGACCGCGACTCATACCGTCACCACTGGTGGTTCGTTCACCGAGAACACGACCGCCAACAGCGACTTAACCGTCCCCGGCGTCAACTTTGTTCACATCGTGGACTTAACACAAATCGATGCCACGCACTGGAGCTTCACCGAAACGCTCGTGTTGGCCTTTAACGTAAGCAACGCCGTCAGCGATAGTTCGGCGAGCGGGTCAAACGGCGGTAATGGCACAACAGGTACCAACGGAATGACGAGCAGCGGCGGAACTGGAACTGGAACTGGAACGACGCCAACGATTCCAGACACTCACAATAGCCAGTCTCAATGGTCCAGCAGCGTGACGGCATCGCGCAGCGGTTTTGTCATCATGACTTTCCATGCGGAACAGGGTATGTCGGGCCCCTCCGAAGCAGGCGTAGCTTGGTCATTGACATTGGGATTCCACGACGAAATAAATTTAATCGCATCGGTGTCCGGTGGTGAATCGGTCACACCGTTTGCCAGCACCCTTGCCACGGCCAGCACCGGTTCAGGCACACCACCCAGCGGCGGATCAACGAGTGGCGGATCATCGGGTAGTGGATCATCGGGTAGTGGATCAGGTGGCTCGTCCGGTGGTGGAACATCTACCGGTGGGTCTGGTGGAACATCAACAGGCAACACGGGTGGCGGGTTTGATGGCGACACAGGCGGAGGCGCCAACAATTCGTTACCCGCCGACTACAGTTCGACATCAGCCTATTCCTTGAGCCTCGGCATCAAGCTTTGGGTGTCCGGCAACCTGTCGATCAGCCATACGCCATCGCTGGTAGCCAATCCGCTTGCGAGCGGAACCGGTACAGTGGTCCATGACACGTTCACAAGCTCTGGAGATTCAGAAACCGGTTCGAGCTTCGTAGCTGGGGGTACATGGAGTGCATCGTCGCGTTCGGGGCATTGCGTATCTGCGAGTCCCACTGGGGGAGGAACGGGCGGAAATGGTACACCGTTTGATAATATGGGAGGCGGCGGAACTGGAACAACACAAGGGGGGTCGACTCCCGTCACCAATGCCAGTTGCAACGCAGTTCCGTGGACCATTCCAACCGATGGCTCAATGGACGGCAGCGTTTTTGTGATGGGCGGAGCGAACCAAAGCAACACTGGTGGTGGAGGAAGCCCCACTTCGTCGCCGATACCAGCGTTAACGCGCGATGGTCATGAGTTTGGTTCATCAGGTGGATTTGAATCCAAAACCAAGGGCAAAAATGGCGGCAGTTGGAATGTTGCGGGCAACGTTGAGGATGGACGACTTAAGGACATCAGCGGATTGCTTTCGAGCGCACTTGCGAATCAGATCGGAGACAAATACAACGAAAACGAGATCTATTCGGTGAGAATCTCGGATGGGGATGCGACCTCTCCTGACGGTTTCACGGCCAATATGCAGGTTGGCTGGAACCTGAAACCGGAGGATCATGCCGACATCTTGAGCGACACCGATGTCTCTCTTGTTGTGGTCGGCGATGGCGGGATTGATATGATCCCTACCAAGGATGACGCAAAAGTCATGGGTGGTGGTTCTGATAGCGAAGTTGATTTCATGAAAATGGAGATTGACGCCTGGGCTACGCTACCGCACGGAACATGGACCGGCAGTCTACGCCAAAGTTCAAAGGATTCGGACGGCAATAAAAATACAATCGACGTTCATGCTGGATTGGCAACCAATAGTAGTGGTAGCGGCAGTTCCTCGTCGGGTTCAGGTTCGTCCGATGTCGACGCGTCGGGATTCTTGAAGTTTGATTGGAATGGCCATGGTTCCAGCAAAATGGAGGTCCACACCAACTCAAACGTCGACTGGTATCCAACATTTGTCGACAATGCATACGCCAGCCATTTGATCGAAATACGCAAGCTGGACTACATATCCAACGGAACGTATAACAGCACGGGCGACGCAAATTTCGATCTTGCAGCCGACGGAACGATCACCAAGAGCGGTAGCGGAACAGCTACGAACGTGACGGATTCGGACTACCAGAGTCACACTCGCGACTTTGGTGAGTGGTCTAGATCAGGACCGAATGGTTACTACTACTTGCAGGACACCAATCGCTATGGTGCCTTCGTTGGGACTGTAACCCGATCGGCTTCGTTCAACGCCTCGCAGGAGCCTCCAATCACGATTGCGACTCCTTCGTATTCCGGCGATCCAAAGGTGCGGGTATGGGGGACGTACTATGCAGAAGGCTCCGACCATGTCGGGTCAGTAATGTACTTAGACGATCATTCCGGCGGGAACTACTATGCAAAGATCGAAGCGGACTTGAACGGAATCCCGCTGGTGGTCATCGAATCGATAACGCTACCGCCAGAATATGTTTACCCCAGCAATCCTAATCCCGGCGATGGCACTTATCTGGCGTGGTTCGCAGGCCGTAAAGGAGATGCATTTGACACTGGGGCCAATTATGTATCCGGACTTGGGGACAACTTGAGCATGGGCTTGAGTTGGGCCATTCGGGATAAAATCGTTGGTTTCAACACCGTAGACTATGGCTCATCGGCATACGTTTGGGGAGATCGAACGGGGACAGCAATTGGCGTTGCAACGGGTGGAGCCGCGATAGGCAAGGGGCTTATTAAGGTCGCGACCGCAGTGGATGATCTCGGACGTTGTGCTAACCCCGTTGCGAAATTTGTGATGGGAGGATGTTTCGTTGCAGGAACGCTGATCACACTCTCGGACATGCCGAGAAGCCAAGCAGCAGATGATGACGTATGGTCAATGGATGACCCAGTGTGGCACGGGACTCCGTACCCTGATTCCGCGCCCAATTCAGCCACTATAACACTCACCCAAACAGCCACAATCACTTCTCTCCTTGCATCCCCAAGACGAATGTTGGTCCCGATCGAGCAAGTGCCATTAGGAGCGCGCGTCCCGACGAAGAATCCAAAACCATGGGAATACGACGACAGCCTACCTGAACCCGATCAAGCGACTTGGGTAAAAATCTCGCTCACGGTTGAGCGAACCGACGGTGGCATGGTAGACGCTGAACTCTTGCGGCCACGAATATGGGTCGAATCGCACGGCCTCGAAACGGGTAAGTTGTTACCGCTGAATATTGCGGAGTTACAAGTCGCGGGTTTTGCTCATGTAACGGCGATTGGACCCTGCCCAACGATATCAACTGGCGAAGGCAGCGTCATCACGGCGAGATTCCTAACGCGAGAAGTCGATGTGATAGTTCGAGCCGAAATCCTGGGTCCAGATGGCACCATTGAAGTGGTAAAAGGAACGCCAATTCATCCCATCTGGTCGTTGGATAGACGGGATTGGGTGCCTCTCGGTGAACTCCAACAAGGTGAGTCGCTCCAATCCCAAGACGGAATCGCAACGGTTGTCTCGATAGCAATACTGCGTATGTCAGAGCAAGTCTACAATATCGAAGTGCACGGCGAGCATGTGTACAATGTTGGTGCCATTTCGATCCTGGCGCATAACGCTTGCGAGGGGATCTACGAATTCGCTGCGACAAGTGGACAGACATACCTTGGACAGTCCAGTAATATTGCGAAACGGTTAGCTCAGCATGTTTCTTCAGGTAAACTCCTCCCCACGACAAGCGTCACCGTTACTCCAGTAAGCGGTGGCAAACTCGTTAGAGAGGTCGTCGAACAAATTCGAATAAATCAACTGGGGGGAATTGGTAATCTTGCAAATGTTGTCAATCCAATTGGTTTGGCACGTACGCCAATGGTGCAAAGGCTCTTCGGGTTAACTGTACGACAATAGGAACTATATCGAAATGCCTGCATATTACGTCGAACAGGGCAATTACGGAAATAAAGCTGTTGTCATAAGCCCTTTGGACGAATCAATCATTGCATCGCTTAGTCGAAGCAAAATAGAAGAACTGGAGTTCAACGAAGCGAAGGGTTGGCGACCTAGCAGTCTTTGCCATCTTTCGTTATTGCCAAACACTGTCTCGTTAGAAATTATTGCTACACTCGGAGGGAGCGAAATGGACTTGAGTCCTATACATGAATTGACGAAACTTAAGCAGTTAAAGGTATTTACTCACTGTAAATCGCCAATAGATTTTCGGAAATTTCCAAGTCTGTCCGACTGCTCACTGGAATGGCGAAAGGGTGCCGAATCTCTTTTTGATTCTACACAATTGAAAAGACTTTTCATCAACTCTTTTCGCGGCAAAGACGCTGCTCCTTTTGGTCGACTGGCTGGTTTAGAACGTCTGGGTATCCTGAACAGTTCGATTACGGATTTGGATTTTTTGGTTCACCTCACTGAACTACGAGAGCTTCGACTTGCAAGGTTGAGGCTCAAAAGTTGCAACGGTATAGGGATTCTCAAAAAAGTGGAATATCTAGACATTGACTCATGCTCGGGCTTTCGTTCCGTAGCCTTTTTAGCGAACCTAAAAATGCTTAGACGATTGTGCTTGAACAACGTTGGCGAAGTCGAGTCCATTCTGCCACTTCAGGATCTTAACAAGCTAGAAATGTTTTGTTTTTGGGAAAATACAAATATCCTTGATGGCAATATCGCTTTTCTCAAAGGGCATTCTTCGTTGAAGACTATTGCCTTTAGGAATCGTGTTCATTACGATTGCAAACGTGAATCATTTGATGCATACCAATTACCGCACGTTTTCTAGTATTCGACTCTTTTGTGGGCCACAATGAACCAAGACAAAGTTCTACCAATTCCAATTGATGCAACTCGTGACGCCAATTCATTTGAATTGATTAGTGTATGGATAGCAAACCAGTGTCCCCACATCACAATTCAAAGCAACGCATGGGATGACCCCGCAGCATGGGGCATCGTTTTGTTCGACGTGATGCAGGTGGTTGCTTCGCAGTATTCCGAAGAAACAAAGAAAGTCAGAACAGAGGTGTTTGGTCGAATTCGAGACGGCTTTTTGGCGGAACTTAAAGCGGAGGAAGAAAACTTCACCAAAGGCCGAGAAGACTGATTCACCCTCGGGAGCGAACAAAGGGGACGGGGAGCGAACAAAGGGGACGCAGCTCTTTTTAGGGGCTTGCAATTGGATACTCTACTACAATGCCACGACGACCACGGGTTTGCCCCGCACATACTTGTTTTCATGTTCGGAATCGCGCAGTGGCGAGGCTGCCGCTGTTCGAAAAATCTGAGGACTACGAAGCCTTCGAGCGAGTCCGTCAGGAAGCTTGGGAGCGGGAATCGCTTCCTCCGTACGCTTATTGCATCATGCCCAATCATTGGCATTTTGTGGTTTGCCCAGAAACGAAGAACCAACTGACAGATTTCTTCCGCTGGCTTACGCACACTCATACGATGCGTTGGCACGCTCATCACCACACGGAAGGAACGGGGCATCTGTACCAAGGTCGATTTAAGACTTTTTCGATCGAAGACGACTCGCATCTTCTGGCGGTGCTGCGTTACGTTGAACGCAATCCGGTTCGAGCAAGCCTATGCAAACGCGCCGAAGATTGGAAATTTGGAAGTGCTTGGCGTAAACACTATGGGGATTCAAAGCAACAGAGGATACCCGCGAAATGGCCAATTCCTCGACCTCGGTCTTGGCTTGCCAACGTCAATGAGGCTCACTCCGAAAGTCAGCTCGAAGCAATTCGCAGGAGTGTTATTCGCGGAACACCCTACGGTTCGGAGTCTTGGGTAACACAATCCGAAGCCCGACTACAACTGAAACACACCCTACGCCCAAAGGGTCGTCCTAAAAAGCCATCGTTTTCCACCAAATCAAAACAATGAGCTGCGTTCCCTTTTTGTTTTTGTTTTCTAACTAAGCTTCCAGGCAACATAATCCTGGCTTCCGTCGACGATTCGCAGAACATCGATTCCGTGCGGCATGTAGCGAAAAATCAACACCCAACGTTTAAAGGCGAATAACCGCACGTCTCGTCCGATTTCTGGAGCGTCGGTGCCAATCGTTGCAATCTGCGAAGTGATCGCAAGATTGTTTGCCTGTTCGATCAATTCATCAATGATTTTGTCTGCCACGTTAGGGCGGCGACTCAGAAGGCCAATTTGGAAAACGATCTCTTGAAGATCCGCTTCCGCCGATTCTGTTCGGCGAGCGACCAGCATTATTCGACAATTCCCATTTGATTCAATCGTTGCCGAACGGTCGTCTTCGTTTGTTCGGAATCAAAAAGTCCAGATCTTCCAGCCTGCAACTCGTCATCGGCTACGCTTACCATTTTTTGGAGCGATCCAAGTGCCGTCTGCCGCTTCTCTAAGGTGTCCATTGCTTGTCGAAGCACATCGTCTACCGAAGTGAACATTCCGGATGCTAGTTGAGCCTGGATACGTTGATGAATATCAGTAGGCAGAGTTAGGGACACGTTCGACTCCTGAGTAATTGAAAACGACGGGATCGCCAATCGCTATTTTAACGTTAAGGAAACAAATGTCGAGTTCGATGACGGCCCGATCCTCAATCGTCCCCTTTTCTCGTGAAGTTCCCCGTGTTACCGCTGCTAAATCCGCACCCCAAACAACCCACCTGTTTCCGTCGCATCATTCAGCCTGACCGAATTCACATACCGATTGTAATTAAATCCCTTCGAAAACTCGCCCACCGGCACCGCATCTGAGTTCATTGTCACAATGTACTGAAAACCATGCTCCTTCGATTGCTCAGCCCCAATCTCAAGTGCCTTCGCAATCTGCCGTCAATCCATCCCGTCGAACAGATGGCTATCGTGGATCAAGAACCCAGGTCCCAGCTTCCGTTTCGACCATAAAACCGCCAGCATCATATCGAAGCAGAAAATCTGCATGTTCCGAATCCCAACACTACGGCCACCCTCGACCACCACCTTAAACATCGGGCCATTCTCAGTCGCACTGATTTGAAGGCTCCCTTCGTGGTCCGAAATACGACGCGACAAGTCCTCGAAAATGAGAATCGCTTCCCGGATCTCCGCATCATGGTGGCGAATATCACGAAATAGCTCCTGCTGAATCCTCGCCCGTTCGATCGTCAGCTCCGTCTTTTTCTCCTCCACCTGCACGGCCAATTCAAGCCGTTTACGCAACTCTAGCACTTCTGCCTGAAGCCTGCTCAACTCCGATTGCAGTTTCAACATCTGCTCCAAGGCACCGTAGGACGACAGCATGTTCATAATCTCACGCCGACGCACATCCAGAACGTCCATCTGACTACGCCGCTGAACAAGTCGCGAGCGAGCGTCGTCGATCTCCCCTTGCAATTGCGACCGCCGGTTACTGATCACCGCCTCATGGAAAGCCCGCACATCCGTTTGCCAATTGCTTCCGTCGACTGGTCTTTTTCCAAATTGGAACAACCCATATGGATCTACCCACGAAATCGGCGAATTGTCAACATAAATCTGCGTGTTCCAGGATCCGCCAGCAAACCCAATCGGATCTTCATTGGTGAATCGCCCGGTTGACGAATCGTAATACCTAGCACGGTAGTAGAAGAGTCCGCTTTCGGCGTCGAGTTCCCAGCCTGTGTAGAGGTAGCGGGTCGAAGGTGTGCCAGCGACTATTGGTTTACCGAACGAGTCGTAATCGATCGATTGGACCAAGACACCTGCGGAGGAGACGAGGGCTCGGGTGCTGCCGAGGCTGTTAGTCTCGGCATGACCGCGCTTTACCAAAATCATGCTGGCAACAATTACCTAGGTGCGCCGGTCTTCGATCTTGTGTGTCATTTCCGATTAGAAATTTAGCCACTTTTGCGGTTTGGCTGGCGCTTAGGTTGCGTGATTACTGGCTGGGATTTCTGCGCAGAATAAACTTACGATGAATAGATTTTTCGAAAAGTGTGCGATCAGACGCGAGTTGGA
>JANMLD010000040.1:0-49980 GCA_031372345.1 Pirellula sp. | reverse complement strand
CAAGGTCCTGAACGACTGAATCGCGAAGATCTTCTAACGTGGCGCCGTAGCGACGGCGTTCCAGGATCTGAATAATTTTATGTTGGCGAATAAGTTGTTCGTTGCGAGCCACTGACCATTCCTTTGATGCTAATTCTCGTTTTGTCAAATAACAGGACCTTAAGATTCTGTTGGCAAACTCTGTCCGGACAAATAGTGTATCTGATTTGCATCATTGCCCAAGACTCGATCATGCTTTGCAGTGGCCGCTAAAACCCTTTCGGACGGCGGTTTCGCCCTACTTTGTGTTGAGCATGCACACGCATCCCATAAAAGCAGATATAGTGGAGCTCTAAACGCGGAACCAAATTCGCAATTTGGCATCGCGCCAAGCGAAGACTTGTACGAATCCAGGGCTCATTCCAGCAGAAAAGACACCACAATGCTCACAGCCATCATTGTTGTTTTTGTCGTCGGATATCTGGCTATCGTTTTCGAACATCAGATTCACGTCAACAAGGCGGCATCGGCCATTTTGACAGGGGTCCTTTGTTGGACGATCTACGCAGTGGGTCATCAGCAGCTTGTTCCGCAAGCCGAGTTTCAAGAATGGGAACGCGTCCATCAAAGCAGCCTGAAGCATGACGTCCCAGAGGAAACATCGGAAAACAAAACGCACGCGTCGGCGAGCCACTTGCCCGCCACCTTGGAATTCATCACTGAGTATCAACTGCCCAAGGGATTCGTTGAGATCGCTGGCATCCTGTTTTTTTTGATGGGAGCCATGACCATCGTAGAATTGGTCGATGCGCACGAAGGTTTCTCCTTGGTTACTCAGCGGGTCAGCGCGCGCAATCAAGTCACGCTGCTTTGGATTGTCGGATGGGTGACCTTTTTTATGTCGTCCGTATTGGACAATCTGACGACAACCATCGTCATGGTATCTTTGCTGCGAAAGCTCATTGCAGAACGCGAAACTCGCTTAATATACATTGGAGTTGCAGTGATCGCTGCCAATGCAGGTGGGGCTTGGACGGCCATTGGCGACGTCACCACCACTATGCTCTGGGTCAAAAACAAGATTGGTGCCGTAGAAGTCATGCGAGACCTATTCTTGGCAAGCTTTGTATGTTTGTTAGTACCCTTGCTCATGGCTTCTCGATGGATGAAAGGGGAGTTGCCACCGGTTTCGCACGAAAGGAACGCGGATGATGACAAAACGATTGAGCCCTGGCACAGAACCTTGTTCTTGGTGCTCGGTCTATTGGGGCTCATGTCGGTCCCGGTCTTCAAGGCCTACACGCACCTGCCACCTTTCATGGGTATGGTTTTGAGCTTAGGGGTTCTGTGGCTCGCCTCGGAGTTCGTAGGTCATTCGATGGATGACAAAACGCGGAGTTCGACCGGTGTCCTGTCAGCCCTGAGGCGTGTGGATATGTCCAGCATCCTGTTCTTTTTGGGGATACTCTTGGCGGTAGGCGCGCTTGGGAGTGTTGGCATCTTGAAAAACCTCGCGGTCATGCTTCAAAACTCTATTGGTAATCAGTCCATTATCGCCATCATCATTGGCCTGGTTTCGGCAGTGGTTGACAACGTTCCATTGGTCGCAGCAGGCATTGAAATGTATCCAGAATTGCAGTCCAACCACTTCTTTTGGATGCTATTGGCCTATTGTGCGGGCACCGGTGGCAGTTGCCTGATTATCGGCTCCGCCGCAGGCGTTGCCGCCATGGGTTTGGAGAAAATTGATTTCATGTGGTATGCACGCCGCATTGGACCCATGGCCCTGGCCGGATACTTTGGCGGAGTTGCAGCCTATTTTCTGCAGCATTGGCTTTTTGGCTGAGCAAATTGTCGCCTTTCGCTCTGCGAAAGGGCGCCGCGCCAACGCACTTTTGCGGAGCAAAAGGCGACACTTGTGGACGAGCGAGGCCCTTCGCTCGTTAGCTCCTAACTCGAGCGAGGGCCTCGCTCGGCCACGGAAACCAGCCCCGATTGTCGAGCATTGAGCAAGGTCAAAACGAATAGCGAGCAGCGAAGCCGCAATCGAGTTTTCGACTAAACGAATCGACAAGATTGGCTTGTGTGATTTCGCAGTTCAAAACACTTTTAGCTCCATGTTGCCGGCCAAGAATCGCGTTGATATCCCGAATCGCGATGTGCGATGAGTGGCCGCTGAGCAAGACTGCTCGGCGATCTTCGGAAAGCAATTGCCAACAATCGTTCAAGAGTGGCAGCAGATGCCGATGGATTTCCCATCGCGTTCCCTTGGCCCCGTGACCATACGTTGGAGGGTCAAGAATGATCGCTTCGTATCGGACATTCCGTTTCACTTCGCGTTTTACAAAGGCCGTTGCATCGTCGACGATCCACCGAATCGATGCGCTGCCAAGATCCGAATAGGTGCAATTCTCTCGAGCCCAGACCACGGTTGGTTTCGACGAATCCACATGTGTCACTGCGCAACCAGCTCGAGCGAGCGCCAGTGTTGTCGCTCCCGTATAAGCGAATAGGCTCAGAACCCTCATAGGAATGGACGGCTTTGAGTCTGCCGAGAAGAGTTTTTCTATGAGCCATGGCCAATTCGCCCAATGTTCAGGAAAGACCCCAACTTGCCCAGCTGGCGTTGGCTTAAGTGACATACGAACGCCGTCGCACTCACAAAACCAATTCTCTTTGGTTGTGGCGATGGGGATGGCTTTGGGGTTGATGAAATGCCAACGGTCCGAGGATTTGAGTCCGTAAGAAAGGTCGGCTTGATCCCAAAGTCCTGCTTCTTTTTTTAGGGATGTCGCAATCGCACAAGGGCGGTCGACGATCAAGTCTCCAAATCGTTCTAACTTTCGGCCGTTTCCGAAATCGAGCAATCGATAGTTGGACACCGGAATAGACATAGAACTCAATTTCGACGATTGAAGCATGCTTGAGAAGGAAAAAACGCTAGGTTTGTGACGGCGCTGACCGTCCGTCGCGGAGCGACGGACCTACGTTTTCGGCTGCCGAATGAATTTTGGCTGCCGTGGTGGGGCGGGTGGAGTCGTTTGCAAAACTTCCGAGGAAGTGGGTTTTGAGCGTTCGCGAGTTTCAGTGGATTCTTCGGATTCGGCGGTTCGTATCGACTTCATCCCGGTTTCCAGAAGAGGAGGGATTTGAGTGGTGATTTGTGCGGCCGCCCGGCGCTGGTCGCGTTTGGTTTTTGCGGATGGAACGTAACCTTGGTCTGGCCAATTCGAGTTCGAATGCGTTGTTTCACCTGTTCGGTCGACTCGCTGCTGGTCTGGAGTCCAAACTTGAGGTGCGTTGATCGACGGCTTGTGCTGTGTCAGGTCCGGAGCAACGGGAACCATTGGCACCCGCTCTGTCTTGAGAATGTCCCGAATGTCATGCTGAACGTCATTCCAAGGTACAAGTGTAACCTTAGGCGCCCCAATCAAACGCGATTCATCACTTGGTTGGCTCAAACGTTGATCCCGAACTTCCGCGAGGTTTTCCATTGCGTCCGAAGTACTGGGCACCACGAGACCTTGGTCACTCCAGAGACTTTTCGGGCCGGAGGCTGACGTTGGCCACGAGGGGGCGGTCGTGGAATGGACGGTCTGATTGACGGAGTCGGGAAGCGGTCGGTACCAGTACCATGAACTGAAGGCGCCAACAATCAAAACCAGCCAACCGACGATGCGAGGCTGTCTGCCAGGATCGGGTGCGACTGGATGAGTCGTCGGAGGCTTGGAAGCGGCCAAATCGTCTCGTTTTGATTTTCGCGGCATGGTATTCGGAGGCTTGGAATGGAGTAAGACCTGTTGGTTCTTTCGCACCATCCATGCGCGAGGAAAACGTCGTTACCGAATTGGCATCCTGCTGCTCGTTCGATCAATTTTAGAAAATCGGCCAACTGCATCGGGTAAATTGAGCAAATCGAAAAGGGACCGGTCTGTAGCGATTGTCCAAAATAGGACGTTGTGGACGAGCGAGGCCCTTCGCTCGTTCGTTGTCGACGAGCGAGGCCCTTCGCTCGTTCTGTTCTTGGGCGAGCAGCGATGTGAAAACTACCAATCCTAACCCGATACGTAAGTGAGGGACCTGCGGAATCGTCCCTCGCTTACGCGTCGGGTTGGGATATTCCAGTCTGCCGCTCGCCTTGAAAGGAGTTGACCAACCGACTTGGGACCTGGAAGGATTTGAAGTACACTGCATCGGAAAGCCAAATACTCGGTTAGGACTTGTGAAGTGGAAAGACGGTTTCGTTCGATTGATTTCAAGGGGCAAATGATCTTGCTCGGAACTGGCACGAGCGTTGGCGTGCCAGCAATCGGTTGCGATTGTGCGGTGTGCACGAGTTCGAATCCAAGGAACAATCGGACTAGGTCTGGTGCCATCTTGGGTTTGCCAAATGGCAACCTGCTCTTTGACACTTCGCCGGACTTGCGTCATCAGCTGTTGCGCGAGGGGATTGGGATGGTCCATTCCGTGGTTTTTACGCATGAGCATGCGGACCATTTGCATGGATTAGATGATTTGCGACTATTCCCTTTTGTTCTTGGGCATGCCGTTCCCTTGTATTGTGCGACGACTGTTGAACGGCGGATACGAATGGTTTTCGACTATGCGTTTGATAGACGCGAACCAACGCATGCCGCAGCCACGCCTCAATTGCAGATCCATTCGATCGCGACGGAACCCTTTGAAGTGTTGAACACGATTTTGCAACCGATCCCTTTGATCCACGGCCCCAATTGCAGCGTCTTGGGCTTCCGAATTGGAAATGTCGCGTACTGCACGGATACGAATTTCATTTCGGAGTCGAGCTTGGAATTAATGCAAGGTTTGGACTGTTTGGTACTGGATGCGTTGCGTTACACAACCCATCCAACCCATTTTTCGGTGGAGGAAGCGGTTGCGGTAGTCGAACGGCTTAAGCCTAAAAGGACATTCTTAACGCATTTGTCGCACGACCTCGACTATGAATCGGCGAACGCCAGATTGCCTGACCATGTGCAACTGGCCTACGACGGACTGCGGATCCCGTTAACCTAAACATGAATTTGCCAATGCTCAAGCAACGAATGGAACAGGCCGTCGCACGATTGCGATCGGATTTGGTCTTGCTCAAGGGGTCGGCGAACCATTGGACCGGAACACTCTCGACATCCGCCCTATCGACTGCTACGGCGGTAAGCGCGTTATCGATTAGTCGCGATCAGTTTCGAAAGAAATCCTGGCAAATCGAGCAAGAATCGAAAAGCGCACGCTACGCGCCGGCAAACTGGGATCGGTTGATTGAGAACGGATCGGAGTGGCTTTCGCGAGCTCAAAACACGGACGGAGGCTTTGGCGACACAGACCGATCCCTTTCCAATATTGCAACGACACTATTGGTTTTGGCCGCATGGCAATTGGCTGGCCACAACTCGCGTTACTCAGAAAGAATCGCAGCCGCTTGGGGCTACGTTGACCGGCGAGGCAGTTGGGAAGGACTGCGCCAACGTTATGGCAAAGACAAGACCTTCGTTGTGCCAATCATGACCAACTGCGCGTTGGCTGGATTAGTCGATTGGGGACAGATCCCCACCTTGCCGTTTGAGGCGGCAGCGCTACCGCAGTCATGGTATCGCTTTGTTCAGCTGCCCGTCGTGAGCTATGCGATTCCAGCTTTGGTCGCGATTGGACAGGCACAATTCGTTCATTGTCCACCGCGAAATCCGATCGCTAGAATGGTTCGGGCGGCAGCCAGGGCACCGTCGCTCAGAGTGCTAACTCGAATGCAACCGACCAGCGGTGGCTATCTCGAAGCCGTGCCGCTGACCAGTTTCGTATTGATGAGTCTTGCATCCATTGGCTTGGGGCCATCGCGGGTGGCTATGGAATCGCGTAAATTCATTATCGATTCGGTCTTGGAGGATGGGAGTTGGCCGATCGATACGAATTTGGCAACCTGGGTCACTTCGTTGGCGGCAGCGAATTTCTTCGATGTAAGAGAATGTGAGGCAAGGGCATGGGAGAGCGAGGCTCCCGCCGAGCTTGGTCCAACCGAAGTTGGTCCCGCCGAGGTTGGTCCCGCCGAGGTTGGCAGTGGTTCGGCAGGAGCCTCACCCTCCCGAGAAGACTTGCCCAATCGGCAAGACGCCACGTCCCGATTTGAGTGGGACAGAACGATTGACTGGTTGTTGACATGCCAACATCGGACGCGACATGCGTTTACGGGTGCTGAGCCAGGTGGCTGGGGCTGGACGAATTTGAGCGGTGCGGTGCCCGATTCCGACGATACGCCTGCCGCTTTGATCGCATTCGGTAAATGGCATGAAGCGCACTTGACGCGTCACGATCACGGCGACGCGGGCACTTCCAGTATGCAAGCTGTTCGGTTCGAACGTGTGAGGCAGGCAGCAAAGGCAGGATGCCGGTGGCTGATTCGACTTCAAAATCGCGATGGAGGTTGGCCTACTTTCTGTCGCGGTTGGGGGACTTTGCCGTTTGATCGCAGCGGCAGCGATTTAACCGCTCACGCGATACGGGCATTATCGGCCTGGAATCTCGCCTTCGGACCGGGAGATAGAATTAAAGGATTTGATGCCGCCATCGAACGAGGGTGGGCATACTTAGAAAAACATCAAAATAAAAACGGGAGTTGGCTTCCGCTTTGGTTCGGAAACCAGGATCGGGACGCGGAAGACAACCCAATTTACGGAACCGGCCGGGTTTTATTGTGTTATAGCCATTGCGACCGAGTCGGTGAGCCCGTCTTTCAGCGTGGCTTGGCCTATTTGCTGGAGAACCAAAATGCAGACGGGGGGTGGGGAGGCGGCAAAAACTGTTTCTACCCTGGATCGGATCCGACTTTGGGTGCTACAACAAGTACAATTGAAGAAACAAGTGTCGCATTGGAAGGAATCCTGTCCAGCGGTGGCACAAAGGACTGTACCGACTCTATAATGCGTGGCGTGAATTGGTTGTGCGATGCTATCCAGCAAGACCACCACCGCGTCAGTCAGCCGATCGGGTTTTATTTCGCTCGGCTTTGGTATCACGAAAAAATGTATCCACTGGTGTTTTCACTGGGTGCCCTGAACAAAGGACTTGAGTTTTGTCAACGTTAACCCCACCTGCTTTGATGCCAGAGACCCAAACACCGAACACTTCTGAAAAATCGGAAAAGAAAACGCGACGCAAAACCAGTCATCTGAAGCTTGTTCCCGAGACACCTCTCTTGCGAGAACAAATGCGAGATAAATGTCGGGAAGTGGCTGCTCGGATGAACAAAGAAATGCCGCCAACCAAAGATGAGCTCGAGAAAATCGCTCGTCGGACGCTAGAAGAAATCGGAATGGCGGAGGGCTATGTGGGCTGGATCATGGTGATGATCAGCACCGAATTCTTCCGTGACGCAGTGGCCGCAACGCCTCCCAGCCGACGCCTTTTCTTGTTGCCTCACTGCTTGAAGCACGCCGAGGGATGCCCTGCAGACTACGACGAGTTCGGCATGGATTGCAAGAAATGCGGTGCGTGCAGCATCGCCGACTTTCGAACCAAAGCCGAAGAGATGGGCTACAAAGTCCTTGTGGCCGAGGGTTCTCCCGTGGTCTTGAAAATTATTGTGAGCGGGTATGTCGACTCGATCGTTGGCGTGGCATGCTTAAATGTGTTGGAAAAAGCCATCGACAAGATTCTGTTGGCTGGTATCCCATGCATGGCCGTTCCCTTGCTCTCGAGCGACTGCCGAAACACCAGCGTCGACGAAGCCTGGGTTCGAGACATGATCATGGTCCAGCAGCCGGTTACTGAGCAAAAAACAAGGTCATACGTTCATTTGATGCGTGGGGCAAGCGATTTGTTTTCGCAGCCTCAACTCAACACACTCCTGGGACGGCAGCGTAGCCAAACCCAAATCGACATCGAGTCTTCCGATCCACTCGCGGAAATCGACCCGATCGCGGCAACCGAAGCTTTGGCTGCCAACTTCCTGGCCCGGGGTGGCAAGTATTCGAGACCGTTTATCACGTTGGCAGCGTTCGACGCCATGTCTGGTGGAAAAGCCACGGGATCCGGTGGTGATCAGGTGGTGGCTGGCCTTAACCGCGGTGTTCAAAGCGCTGCACTGAGCATTGAGTGCTTCCACAAAGCTTCGCTGGTGCACGACGACATTGAGGACGGGGATGCATTCCGCTACGGTGTTCCAGCCATGCACCAGCAATTTGGCTTGTCGACCGCCATCAACGTCGGCGACTACATGATCGGAATGGGGTATCGACTCATCGGACGAGAAATCGAATCGATAGGTGCCCCCGCTGCCGCTGAAATCCTCAATTGCTTGTCTTCCGCCCACATGCGTTTGGCCGAGGGGCAAGGAGCGGAATTGTTGTGGCGCGACGGAACCAACAAACGCCTAACGCCACTCGATGCACTGAAAATCTACGCTTTGAAAACGTCGCCCGCCTTTGAAGCGGCCCTTTACACGGGTGTCAGGCTGGCTGGAGACGCAGCGGCGTACGCCGAACCGATTAAGCAATTTGCTCGCAATGTCGGCGTAGCCTTTCAAATCATCAACGATTTGCAGGACTGGCACGGCGACGATCATAACAAGCTTTCGGCCGCCGGGGATATTCTGGGAGGCAGACCAACTGTCCTGTTAGCCTTAGCCCTCCAATCGCTTTCAACGGAAGATGCAAATCGCCTGCTGCACGTTATGGGGAACGAATCTGGCCTTGCCGATTCAGCAAGAATCTCGGTTTCTCTCGAATTATTCACCACAGCTCGCGTATTCGAGCAAGCGGAAAAACTAATCGACCGACACCGAGAGAGAGCAGTCGAGATCGCTATGTCGATTGAACCAGAGCCGTTGAAGCGACTGTTCCATTATTTGATCGACACTGTTTTGAGCGAAGCTGATATCAAGGGATCACATGCCCACGAGCCGGTCGTGGTGATTCACAGCATCGCGATGAAAACGCCTGCCGCTCTGGCTGGTGTCGCCGTTGAAGCCGCTCATTCATAACGCAGACCTAACCGAATGCAGACTCCCTTCGACGAAACTCAGCACGCACCGTGCAATGATCCGTGCAATGGTCCGTGCATCTCAGCCAGTGAGCTGATCGAAATCTATTACCGAGACCCAAGTGTGCTCGGTCGATTTGAACGAGTCGAAAGTGCGTTCGTACCCAAAGTGTATCGGAAGCTCCTCGACCACTCCAATCACATGACGGTTACGGTTGAGTCGCATCACTCAGACCAAGTCGATGTAGAAGTGCTTCGGTCTGATTTTGCTGGCGAGCATTACCGCCGAGAAATTCTACTTAAAACCCATCAGGCTCAGCGTGTTGTTCAATATGGAATCGTTCGGCTGAATACCAGGTACTTGTCAGACAAACCACGGAATGAAATCCTCAAGCAGCGAAAGCCACTTGGACGTGTGCTTATCGAACATGAGGTGCTCCGAGAGATCGAACTATTCGACCTGTTGCGAGTGGAATGCGGGCCCGTTCTAGCGAAATACTTCGATGTTGAACTTGGCACCGTTTGTTATGGACGAACCGCGTTGATTTATTGCGATCACGAACCCGCCATCGAACTGCTTGAAGTCGTTAGGCCAGAATAGGCTTTGTCGCCTTTCGCTCCGCGAAAGTGCGTGTGGCACGCCCCAGAGCGATCGAGCGATGGGCGTGGGAAGTAAGGCAAAGGTTGCTAGCGACTCACCACGCCCTTCGTAAACTCAGGTACGTGCCACACGCCACTCAAATGCTGCAGGCCGATCGATTTACTTCTTCTTCGGCGCGGCGAAGTCCTTCTTCAATTCAAACTTGATGCCGGTATTGCTTCCTGGCTTTACCGTCGCAACCAAACCAGAAGTGCTTGGACTGGAATAGGCTACAGGGACTTCCGATTTGATTTTCGCAACCGCGGTTGGGCTGGTGGTCTCTTTTCCATAATTTGGGTCGGTCTTCCAGGCTTCTGGGTCTTCCGCAGCAGCCTTCGCATCTTTCGTGATGGAAACTTCGTAATCGCCAGCACTCGCACCCGAACCCACAGCCCCCTGCACGGGCGAAAGCTTAAAAACTCCCTTCGCATCCGTCATTCCGACCGCTGCTTTTCCAGTGCCGCCCGCCATTGGCGAAAAGGAAACCGTTGCATCCGCAAGAGGTACTCCGTCCATTGTGACCGTGCCTTGAACGAAGTTGACCGGTTCGCCACTGCTACCGCAACCTAGAGCAAAAACCAAAACAAGCGAGACACTTGCTAGTTCATATTTTCTTAACATATCAACCATCATTATCCTAAAGTGTAAAAAAAGAGCCGAACCAAAATGGTCCGGCTCAGTTCAAATCGCAATTTGTGAATTAATCAACCAAAGCGTTGACTTCACCACCAGCTTGTGAACCCATGGCACCCCAAATACCCCACTGGGAATTTCCAGTGTAACCTCTGGTGTTCCCGGAAGGACCCAGTACAGTCGCTGACAAATTACCGGTATCAATCGAATCGGAGATGAACCTTACCGAACCATCACCCATAGCGGCATTGATGCCACCAGTGTGGTAACTGCTAGCAGCCGACATCGTAGTATGTTCTTCGTTTCCTGAAGCACACGTAGGAGCATTCGGTGGCAGAACGGTGAAAAAACCACTGTACACATTGGTCGCGTCACCCCATCGACGGCCTTTACCCCAGCCGCCGTTACCGGAAGTATCCCGGACCGATCCTGTCAACTGACCACCCTGACCTCGGCGGGCCAAGCACAGCGAAGGCGAGAAAACCCCGCCGGCTGGAATGGCAACTCCCGATGCTGTTCCACTCTTAACAAAGGATGGAGTGTTTTCCTTGCCAACTGCGGTTTCGGCAATAGCGATGGTGTTAGAAGATCCATCGATCATGGTTGCAAAAGTCCCTCGGCCTCGTTCGCCGTTAGCAAACAATCCACGCCATTCCCAATCGTCAAAATTGAGGAAAATGTCGCCGCGATTACATAGGTAATTCGTTGTCTTGACTTCATCGCCTGCCACGATAATGGTTCTATCCGATGGACACACGAACGGAGGCACGTTCTTAAGGTAAGGATTTGGGTAATCGACACCTGACAACGTTCCAACCGCATTGGTCGACCAAGGTCGACCGCCGGTCAACGCGAACGGGACGATCTGGTTGTAAAGAGCGGATTGCTCAATGTAGGGGAGCAAATTCCCCAGGTAGCCAAGTCTTTCCCAAGAATTCCCTGCGCTTAACGCAGTCTTGTAATTCGGATCTCTCGACGCAGCGGGAAACCGCTTGAACGCGTCGTGATGATTATGAAGCGACAGCCCAAGTTGCTTCAAATTGTTGGAACATTGCATACGTCGTGCTGCTTCGCGTGCAGCTTGAACTGCCGGCAACAACAAACCTACCAAAATTCCAATGATGGCAATTACCACCAACAGTTCTACCAACGTAAAACCATTTTTCTTCAGTGAAAAACGACGAAACATAAACTCTCCCAAAACAGGTTGAAAACGAGACAATAAAGCCATAAATAACCCCAAGAATAGGGGGCAAGGAGCAACTGGAGGACATTGTACGTGTGTTTGGGAGGCTAAACAAGCCAAAAAAAACGCTTTTTCAAGGAAAATCGACTTCATAACGATCCAGAAAGGTCGTTTTGGCGCGTTTTTTGCCAGTAACAACCTTTAAGGAGCGGTAGTGCCGAATAAACGACTTTTCAACACAGAAATACTCGCTTAGGCGATCGGCAGATTAAAAACTACCTGCCAAGGGTTTCAAATGGGAGAGCGAGGCTCCTGCCGGGCTTGGCTTTGGTTCGGCTCTCCCTCCCGGTATGATCAATACTGCCGCTCGCCTTACGCTTCCTCACGAATTCAGCTTCGGTTGGTTTTGCTTCTGATCCAGCCCAAGAGGACTGCCAGGATCGCGGCTACGATCAAAAACGGACCGGTGACAAAGAGTGTTTTGCGGTTGAAAACCGATAGGCCCGCCGCGAATGCAATCGCGACGGTGAGCGCAATCCCACTTGGCGATCCCCATATCAGCTCAATTGCAGGCCAAGCAATCCATACGCACAAAAAGACGATTCCTACTTTGCCGAATAAGTCCGAAGCCAAAGCCGTGTCTTTCGACAGCAACGATGGCTGAAGCCGCAGAACCACCGCAAAAAGCATCAGTCCAATCGCGGCAATTAGAACAAGCCAACGCATATTGGCCATTTCGCTTCGAGGCGCCCTTTGCGGTTGCTTGGCTTTGGGCTTGGCCTTGCCGCCAGGATTTGCCCCCATCAATAGGCCTCCAGCAGTCGCAGCCAACGCTGCAGCTTGACCAGAACCTTCGAGTCCTGCATCTTGGATGCCGTCATATCTTCCGCGTGATAGGCAACGCTGTATCCAATTTTTTGTGCCTGTGTCACAAACGTGTTTGTGGATGGGTCCGTCCCGTTGAGAAAGAAATGAATCGATTTCAACGGCTCAGTGGCTGGCACGCGGGCTCGGGCTGGAATTTTCGCATTGCACAACCAAACTCCCCGGTAGGTTTCAGCTCCTTGAAGTCCTAAGATAAGTCCCGGCAACATTCCGGAGGAGATTCCGCCGACGCAAATGCGTCTTCGATCCACTGTGTAATTCGTTGCAATATAGGCTCGAAGACGCACGCCGATCTCAACCTCTTCCAGCGACCAAGCTTTGTCGTCCGCCGACTGATTGACGACAATGATCCATCGATTGTCCCTCGCAAAGAGCTCCCAAGCGTCAGCCCATTGTTTTTGGTCTTGAACCCCTGCTTCCGCAAACACAATCAACAACCCGTGCGGGATTGCATCAGAGTAGTTCGAGGGAACAATCGCAAATGCCTTGTTCTTGACGTCTCCCAAGGGCAATTGAACGGTCCCCTTGGCTGCCTTGGGTTCAACCGCGTTTTCTGCTATGGCCACTTTAACTATCGGCCACTCAATGTCTTGTTCCGGGTGAGGCTCCAAGGCGACTTCAACGAGTCTAGAATTCCCATCCTTCTCCAGTTTCAACGCAATCGGTTCGCGATAATCGAGAAAAGCGATTCGAGCATCGAGTGGTGTTTTCTCGTCGATCGTCCATTCCCCGACGTTAACGATCGACTCGCCAACCACTATCCCGGCCTTTTCCGCCGGGGAATTGGGAAGGACGGCAATAACACTCGGCGCGGATGGCGGACTGCTTGGATCCACCACGACCCCCAAAAACGGCTCACGGTAGGTTGGCAATTCTTTGACTAAATTCACCTCGAATTGCTTCTTTGCACCATCCCGTTCCACTTCAAAAACCATGCTTTGTTCCGCGTCTAGCGTCCCCATGATATGCTTGAGTTCGGAGTGCATACCAACCGCTTTGAGGCCTTCTCGGTTTGGACCGGCAGCGACAATTCGGTCGCCTGCTCGCATTCCGGACTTGGCCGCAGGTGAGCCCGGCGTGACGCCACTCAGGATGATTTCCGGTGAAAATTCATCCGGGCTCTGGCTTCGAAAGCCAGCTTTCCCAGGGTATATGTCTTCGCCTCGCTGCAAACGTGGCAAGCGTTCCAAAATGTCGGAGATCGGTACAGCAAAACCAACCCCGGAGTCGTACCATTGCTCCACTTCACCCTCAGTCGCAATTCCTGGGTTGATGGGCACGAGAATTCCCATCACCCGCCCCCGCAAGTCGATCAGTGGTCCGCCATAGTTTTGCGGTGAGATTTTAGCGTCGGTTTGGATCGCTTTGTTCCAGATTCGCCCTTGAGCGCTAAGAATCCCAACACTGCGACTCGCGACCTTGAAATCAAACGTTTTGCCAAGTGCAATGGACCACTGACCTACTTGCCATGATCCTCGATCACTTGCTATGGCCGCCTTCAGTGGTTTATCGGTGTCAATCTTTAAAAGGGCTAGCTCTCGACTGTGGTCTCGAGCGACAAGCTTTGCCGCCTTGCGCTGCTCGTCTGGCAAGACGACGGTGATCGAGGCAGGCTGGCCGCGAAACTGAAAGATGCTCGTAACAATCCAGCCGTCTGCGGTCAGAATGGTTCCGGTCGAAGGGCCGGACGCGACGAACTGTTTATTGACTATCTCTTGACCGCCAAACGTCTCCACTTGAACAACGCAGTCTTGAGAAAAGTCTGCGGCCGCTTGAAAGGCTTGTTGTTCTTGTTCATCCAGCGGGGGATCATCGGCGAATGATTTGTCCGTTACAAAAAACAAAGCCAAGAGGGCGCTGCACAACACA
Source organism: Pirellula sp. (assembly GCA_031372345.1). Taxonomy (GTDB): domain Bacteria; phylum Planctomycetota; class Planctomycetia; order Pirellulales; family Pirellulaceae; genus JBKCUI01. The sequence continues at coordinate 35,800 of JANMLD010000040.1, read as the reverse complement.
CGCCGCGCCTGCAAACATCCTTGCGATGCTAATTGATTGTAAAACAACGGGAGAGCGAGGCTCCTGCCGAGCTGGCGCCGCATTGGTTCGGCAGGAGCCTCACCCTCCCGAACCATGAACGCCCTGAATATCGCTCCAAAAGCTGCGCAGCGCATACGTTTTAGTTTAAGGTCGAACATGGATACGAATCAGTTCTTGTCCGCGTTGGACGAGCACATAAAAGGAATCGGCGCGGTTGATGGTTGCAAGCATTTTTTCCAAACTCTTGCGAGAGTCGGCTCGTTGATCATTCAACAGCAGAATCAAATCATTGGTTTGCATTCCCGACCTTTGCGCGATCGATCCTTCGCGCACTTGGTCGATAAAAGGTGGCGTCTTGGACAAGACGTCCGGAATCAAAGTGATGCCAAGATCGGTGATTCGATGGGGCTGTGTAACCGACTTGAGCCCCGACGCTGGAACGGAGGTGTTTCCGGAAAGAATGCGATCGACTGTTGATTTTACGACATCCATCGGCAGTGCATAGTTGAGCCAGATTCCCGCTTGTTCGTCTCGAATTTCTTTTCCCAGTATCCCGACCAATCGACCTTGAAGATCGATCAACGCTCCCCCCGATGCACCCGGGTTATTTGTCATCACATCCAGTACATAAACTCGACCTTGGTAAAGCGATTTGGTTTTGCCGCGACGGGTTGTAAGCGGAGTCGAGGCCATGATGACTCCTTTTTGCGCACTGCAAGATTCATTTCCAGCAGCGATTCCGAACAGATTACTGATGGCAAAAACGCGTTGACCGGTCGAAGCCTGCGCGGCTTTCGTCAAGTCAAAACCGACGAGCCCAGCGTCCTCCAGCTTAAGTAAGGCGAGCTCGTTTTGAGGATCCATCCCAACCATAGTCGCATCCAACCGACGGCCGTCAAACGTCACGACCCGAACCTTAGCCACGTCCAGCACGGTGCTCCAGCTAGTCAATATGTGACCCGAGTTACCAACGATGATTCCGCTCTGATAACTCTCCAATCCACGCGCTCCGCCTGCTCCGTACAGCTTCACCACCTTCTCTTGGCTGGTTGCGATAAGCGTTTCGTTGTTGATGACAACGTTGGCATCCCGTTCCAATTCCCTTGCGAAAATTTGGGTGGTACATACGCCCGAAAATCCAGCAATGAAAATAAATACAAGCAAGCCCTTGGGCAAAGATGGGAGAGCGAGGCTCCTGCCGAGCTGACGCTGCCATGGTTCGGCAGGAGCCTCACCCTCACGAACGACGAACCTGTTGGGCAAAAGGGATGCGATCTTGATTGGGTTGCTGCGTTGAAGAATCTGCATTAGAGCCCTGGCCCCGCTGGTACTTCGCTTTTTTGTAACTGATTGATGCCGACAACGAACTGCGTCTCCAATCCGTAGACCAATCGAATCATCTTGGGAGTTGCTCGTCCATCGACTGTTTCGTACTTTTCAAAAAACAGTTCTACCGGGTCAGTTTGCTTGTCTGAAAAGACTTCGATGACCTGAATCAAACCGGTATCGGTATCTGTATAAACCAAAACGTCGAAGTCACTCACTGTAATCCGTGTGACGTCCAGAGGGGTTTCACGCCCTACGACTGGATTCCGGCCCAAATAGACGGCTTCACCCATCAATCGCGGTCCGATGCGATTCCACTGTTGCCAGATGCGCATTCCCATCAAAGCTCCAATGGAAGAACGCTGTTTGATCCATTTTGGCCAGCCTTGGAATGGATGCAACGTTTCGGTTTTATCTCCGAGTCGAAAAGTTAAATTCGAATCCGACATCAGCATCTCAACGCTGAGATTTTCACCAGGAATTTCTCCAGTTACTTTCCACGATTCCGAGCTGCTTGACCACGACCCCTGAGCTGCCTGCAAGCTGAGAATACGATCCAATTCCAAGCGATTGAAGTAATAATTTGAGTAGCCTCGCTTCTCCACAAAAAGATCGTCTACCGCATCCTTTTTGGCCGGTTTGACTAGCTTCGGAGCCTCCTGTTTTTCTTTGTCGAGAGGGATAGGATCTTTTCCACCCGGCGGCTTGCGCGGCGGTTGTTTCTGCGGCGCTTCGCCTTTGATAATTTCCTCGAGCTCACTCGCCAAATGCAAGTTTTGCAATCGAACGGAAGTCTCCATGACTCCGGTAGCGTTTCGGTATCGAATCGGTATGCGCCATTGATCTGGAAAGATGCCAAGAATGTTTTTCAACTGGTTCGTCGTTGCCACATCTCGATCACCGAGCCGCAAAATCTCGTCGCCAAAACGAATGCCGCGCCGGTAAGCGTCACTGCTTTCAAGAATATTCGAAACGACGACTTTGCCGTTGTTTTCCGTGGCTACCGTAAAGCCTAAAGTCGCATGGTCCACCACGCGTCCGGAGCGCAACTGCCAGTAAAAATTCATGGCCTGTTTGATCGAGATGGCGTATCCAACGCCCACATTCACGCGTCCACGCTTTTCAAAGGAACATCGACCGTTGATTCCAATCAGCTCACCTCGAATATTAAAGAGAGGCCCACCCGAGTTGCCAGGGTTGATGGCAGCATCGGTCTGAATGCAATCGCTATATTCTAGGATCGTACCACTTGGGTATTGGTATCGACGAACACCACTTATCAAACCATACGTGATGCTGGGTTGGAGATTGGTCGCCAACACAAATGGATTTCCGGCAGCAAAGCACCACTGTCCAATTCGGACCTTGTCGCTATCGCCGATGGCCGCAACTGGAAAATCGGTCCGGCCGACCATTTTTAAAACAGCCAGGTCTCCCGTTGGATCGCTTCCCGCTACCACGGCTTCGTACATTTTACCATCGTTGAGACCGCATCGCATGCGATGCCCAAATGGGCTTGAAACGTGAAAATTGGTTAGCACATATCCATCTGTCGAGATGCAAACGCCACTGCCGCCACCCTGACCGTCGGTGCCATAGACCGCCACCGTTGGACGGGACGCTCGTTGCATAGCCTCGATTCGCTGTTGCTGAGCCGCTAGGACCGCCGCGCTTGGGTTGGGAGCAGTCGCAACATTCGCGGTTTCGTCTTGGGCTAGGCACACGAGCTCGCACGATCTTTCGTTCCCAAAAACCAACACTAAGGCGAGCGGCAGAGTGAAAACAGGGTTATGACGCGTCCAGGTCATCGCTTGAGCCTTGGTTGTTTCCACGTGACTTCCGTTCCTATCATGAGCTTCGATTTGCAAGCAATTGCAAGTTTCGTTTTCTTTTCGGGCTTCAGCGGGACATTGAGATCAAAGAAGTCTGCGTTGTGCGCAAGCGTCTCTTCAGCAATTTTCTGATCATCTTGCCAAACCTCAATGGTTAAATCGGTTCGTTGCGAACCGTCATCGGTACGTTCCACACGGCATAGCAGCGCGGAGAACCCTTCTGGAACTCGAAAGGTGAAATGTCCGGGGCCGGGGAAGTTCAGGTCCTTGTCGGCCGAAAACGAGGTTGCCATTGGCGCATGACCATTCACGACAAATCGAGGGGCCATAGCTCGTCCTAAGCTCGCGATCGGGGTTTTGAACTCGAGCAGTTTTTCAGCCGCCGAATCCAGCGATTCCACCTCGGCGAGCCACCGAATATTGGCAGTGGCGTAATTGATGCTGAGAATCTTAGTGAGTGGAATGGAAACCGATTGGCCAAGCTGCGTTTTAAGTTCAAGGACGTTCGATTTCATGGACAATGATTCAGCCATCCAAACCGAATGATCGGTCGAACTGACCTCAACGGTAGGTTTGACCCGCTCCAGGTCGCGTTGGAACCAAACCAGACCGACCAGTTTTTCGATCGGGATATCGATCTGTTGGCCATCAAGGTCGAACGAAACACTCGCGTCTTGAACTTGTACGATCACGCCGTTGATTCGATCGAGGCTATTTCCCGGCCTTGCTACGATCACGGCATCAGCAGTCTTTGTCTCGAGAATGGCCGATTGCCAAGCGTTTGCGAGTTCGGGGCCGATTGGCTTAAGTTGGACCGCTTTCAGGGACTTGGAGGGAATTGCAACTTCATTTCCCGAAGCGTCTTTTAATATCCAGCCGCTGCTCTTACCGGTTAGTTTCGTACCGAACGCCCTTGAGCCATCCAGCAACGTCAGTTCGACGGGTGGTTTTTGAGGTTCTAGCTTGTTGGCAAAGCTAACTCTTCCGATATCTGCCGTAGATTTTTCTACGGTTCCAGTCTTGGTCTGGACGCTGATTTTGCTTGAATCCGCCGCGACGAGCGATCCTACCACAGGAGAACCGCTCAGCATGGCCACCGAAACACTACCGCTACCATCTGCCTTTTGGGCTAATGATTTGCCCATCCAACCCATGCAAAAAACGATGCAAAAGACGAGTCCAAGCACATTAAGGCGAGTGGCAGAGTGAAAACTATTTGCCATGGGTTCCAATGGGAGAGCGAGGCTCGTGCTGAGCTTGGCTTTGGTTCGGCAGGAGCCTCTCCCTCCCGGTATGAACCCTCTCCCTCCCGGAATACACACTGTTGCCGCTCGCCATAGAGGCCACCGTAGGTTAACGCAGTTTAGGTGTGGACTCCAAATCGAATTCCATTGCCGTTGTAAGTTAAGTTGAAAGTTAAATAGCTGCATGATGATAAGTAGGAGTGCGAACCACGACCGTTCGTAGTATAACGCAATGACTACTTCTACGGTGCAAATGGACTTGTTGACTCTCGGGAAAAGCGATTGGTTTTTTTGACATGAAAGCTGCGTATTTTCGAAAGACTGGATCCCCGGATGTCATTGAATTCGGCGATTTGCCTGAGCCAGTGTGCGGCGACGACCAAGTGATCGTGAAAGTGGGTGCCGTTTCCGTTAACCCCATCGACACTTATATTCGAAATGGGGCAAATTACTGGCCACTGCCCAATCCTTTTATTCCAGGTTGTGATTTTGCTGGCGAAATCGTGGCTATTGGCCCCCAAGTCCAACATCTTTCCATCGGGCAACGCGTATGGGGGAGCAATCAAGGCTTGATGGGGCGGCAAGGGACTTTCGCGGAGCTGGCTGCCATCGATTCCAAATGGCTTCATCCCTCGCCGGAATTCGCCGACGATGCGGAAATGGCGGCAATTGCCCTGGTTGGGATAACCGCACACTTGGGATTGTTCCAGCATGCGATGTTGCAACCGGGAGAAACGATTTTTGTTCGAGGCGGAACAGGCGGCGTGGGATCGATGGTTGTTCAAATGGCAAAAGCAATCGGTGCCATCGTGATTACCACGGCTGGCAACCCGATCAAACATGCGAAATGCCGCGAGTTGGGTGCTGACCACGTCATCAATTACAACGAATCCGATGTTGCCGAAGAAATCAAGCGGGCGGCTCCGACTGGCGTTAACGTGTTTTGGGAAACGCTTCGGGAACCCGATTTCGATTTGGCCGTCGGAGCCTTGAGCGAGGAGGGACGCATGATTCTCATGGCTGGACGCGACGCAAGGCCGCCCTTTCCCGTAGGTCCTTTTTATGTGAAGGGATGTTCGCTGCATGGATTCGCGATGTTTAAAGCGTCGGCCCAACAGCAGCACGTTTGCGCCTCTGACATTAATCACTGGATGACTTCAGACATTCTGAAAGCCCAAATCGATCGCGTCCTTCCGTTGAGTGAAACCGCACAAGCTCATCGATTGCAAGAAGCCAGTACCCTGCAAAAACAAAGTCTATTGTCCGGAAAGATTGTGCTTAAAGTCTAATTTAGTGGTCAACCGCGAAGCGTCCGGCGGTTGTCCATGCGGCTGAATCGTCAGGTCATTTCGCAACATTTCAAGCGAAAAACACTTTTCAGGCAAGTTTGGCGCCCCATAATACCTAAGATTTTGGCCTTCACCGTAGGTCCGCTGTTCCGAGGCGGACATCCACCGTCCAAAACCAGAAAAAGCGTTGAATGTTGCGTGAATTACCCATTTCCAGAGCCGGAGGTTTGCTGAACGAAGTGCTCCGCGGGATGCTTGGAGCTCTTTCGGTTCAATTGGACGTTCCCATTGAAAACGCAAAGATTCAGCAAGCCTTAAACGACTCGTTTTCCAATCCGGACGAGGAAATAGGCGATGCGCTGACTGTTGCGATCATGCGAGCCGGCCAAAGCATGGGAATTCGACTTGCACCGGTCGAATTGAGCGCTCCAGAGCTATGGGAATTGTTGTTAGATGGCTTTTCTGTCGCGGTCGTTCAGCGATCTACCGGCAATCCTGAGTCATGGGTGTTTTCGAAAATCGCCGCTGGACATTCCGAAGCCTCTAAAATGGATGCCCAGGGGACGACATCGGAATCGATCTCCAAGTCCCGGTTGCGCAAAGCAGTTCAAGGCATGGAGTCTCCTCTCTTTTTTGTTGCACAGCCTTCGTTGGAATGCCAGTCCATTGCGTCGAATCAAATGCCGGATCCGGATGATCTGCATCGAGTGTCAAATGCTCATTCGCATCGCCACCACCATCACCACGAGCACATTACGCCGCAACGACGCATGTTGCGATTCCTCAAGTTTGAGGCCCGCGACATTTGGTCGCTCGTCATTTTTGGTTTCGTTGTTGGCGTGCTCGACCTTGCTACCCCACTTGCCGTCGAGCAGATGGTGACCACCATTGGATTTGCCAGTTTGACGCAACCGTTGATTTGGTTAGCAATTCTACTTTTCGGGATCCTCACGCTCTCTGCCGTTATTAAGGGGTTGCAGTTCTTTATCGTTGAAATCTTGCAACGGCGAATCTTTGTTCGGATCGTTGGAGACCTTTCTGAACGACTGCCTCGCCTCGAGCGAGCCGCCATGGATGGAATCCATGGTCCTGAGATGGCGAACCGATTTTTTGACGTGATGACGATTCAGAAATCGACGGCATCGTTGTTGGTGGAAGGCCTGTCCCTCATCATTCAATCGCTGACGGGTCTATTGCTGTTAGCCCTTTATAGTCCGTACTTGTTGGCCTTTGATATCGTGTTGTTGATAGCCATGACTGGCTTGCTCTACCTATTGGGGAGAAATGCTGTCCGTACCGCCATCGATGAATCCTTGGTCAAATATCGGCTGGCGCATTGGCTGCAAGACGTCATAGGCAATCCGACTGCGTTTCAAGTCCACGGGGGTGGAGGGCTGGTGGTGGACCGTGCAAATCGACTGACGGTGGAGTACCTCACTCATCGCCGCAGTCACTTCATCGTTTTGATGCGTCAAACACTCTTTGCTTTACTGCTTTATGCTGTATCGATCTCTGCTTTGCTGTCACTGGGAGTGTGGCTTGTATTGTCGGGTAGCTTGACCATTGGTCAATTGGTCGCGAGCGTTTCGGTAGTCGTGGTTGTGGTTGGAGCATTTGCCAAAATCGGTAAGTCGCTGGAATCGTTTTACGACCTCATGGCGGCTGTCGACAAAGTTGGACACCTGATCGATTTGCCTACGCTGCCACCCAGCCGATCGTTGGACGCAGGCGTCGGTCCGGTCGAAGTTCGTTTCCGATCACTGAGCGTTCAAGGGGGCGGGCACCACGCCCTTTCGATTGGAGATCTCACCATTGAAAGCGGCCAAAGGTTTGCGATCATTGGCGAGGGAGAGTGTGGTAAGTCGATCCTGATGCAAACGCTGTGTGGGCTTCGTCCTCCTGCTGGCGGCTTAGCAGAGATAGGTGGCGTCGACTCACGCGAGGTAAATCGTTTTGCCGATGGTTCTATGGTATCGATTGCTTCAGAACCGGAGATTTTTCGAGGTACTTTCACGGAAAACCTTTCCTTGAATCGAGTCTCGGTGACGGACGCAGAGGTGCGTGCAGCATTGCAAGCGGTGGGGCTGTGGGATGAAACACTCTCCTTGCCTCAGGGGTTAGAAACGATGCTGCAGAGCGGCGGCTATCCGCTCAGTAGTAGCCAAGCGATTCGGCTTATGATCGCGCGCGCCATTGCGACCCGGCCACGGTTGCTCTTGATCGACGAAGTGCTAGATCGATTGCCACCCAAGATGCGAATGCGAATTTGGGAACGAATAAGCGATCGGCGACAACCGTGGACAATGGTACTTTCAACCTCCGATCCGGAGATCATCTCGCAATGCGATGGGCACCTGGATATTCTCTCGCAAAACTCCGGACACTAACGCAACTATGCATCAGTCACCATCCCCAAAAGTAAATCCGACGCAGCGAACAAAGCCGCTCACGGTTCCGCGGCGGATGATACGATTACGGCCAACTCAAACACTTGGCGAACGGTTTCCGGCCATGCACTTGGTGCGATCGAGTTGGTTCGCAAGGTTTCTCGCGAGAATTACCTTCTTCTTGCTGATTGGTTTGATCCTGGCTGCGATTTTCTTGCCCTGGCAACAGACCTCGCGATGCGAGGGGGAGGTGGTGGCGAGATTGCCCCAACTTCGACGTCAAGTGGTTACCAGTTCGGCTAAAGGAATCGTCAGTTCCATGAAAAAGGACCTGCGCGAAGGTTCCCTCGTGACCGAGGGAGAAGTCATCATGGAACTCGACGCCTTCTCGAAAGATCAATTGGAACTGACCAGGCAACAGGAACGATCACTGCTCGAGAAGCTTAACTTTGCAAAATCAATTTTGCAAAACACGAAAGACCAAGTGGTTACGGAACAGGCCAACTTGGGAAATTCCATCGAATCCACCGAAGCCGACGTAAGGGCTACGCAATCGAAATGGAAACAAGCCAAAGCAAAAGCCGAAGCCCAAAAGCGGGTGCACGATCAAGCTCTGCAGGACCTGCAAGTCTCAAGGAAACTTCGAGGCGATGCCGAGCCAGAAATCGCGTATCAGCGGGCCGTGAACAAAGAAGCCGCCGAAGAGCAAAAGCTGATCGAAACGCATGAAGCGGTCAACGAAGCCTTCGAGGAACTCAATAGCAAAGAACAAATGCTAGAGAGCAAACGCAAGGAAGTGGAAACCAAGGTCATCGAACTCAGATCGAAAGTGGCCAAGTCGGAAAGCGAAATCACGACCATCACCAAAGAACTGCAAGACGTCTTGGTCAAACTGGGCGAATTGGACCGGCTCAAAATTCTGAGCCCTAGCAGTGGTCGTATTCAAGCGATCCTTGGCCAAGTCGGGGCGAACGCCGTTAAAGAAGGGGACAAGCTGTTCGAAGTCATCCCGGACACGACCGACTTGGCGGTCGAACTCAATGTGCGGGGGCTCGATTTGCCATTGATCCATGTCGGCGATGAAGTTCGTCTGCAATTCGATGGCTGGCCAGCCATCCAATTTGTTGGCTGGCCAAGCGTGGCGGTGGGTACGTTTGGCGGCAAAGTGATTGCTGTCAATCCATCGGATGATAGCAAAGGGAATTTTAAGATCATCGTCGGGCCAGATCCGGAGGATCCCAAGCAAGAAAAATGGCCGGATAGCCGATACCTGAGGCAAGGTGTTCGGGCAAAGGGTTGGGTAATTCTGGGCACAGTTTCTTTAGGCTTCGAAATATGGCGTCAGTTGAACGGTTTCCCGCCCACCATCGACAAATCTATTCCCGGCGAGGAAAAAATAAAAGATCCCAAATTGCCCAAATTCAAATAGGTCGATCGGTTCTCCTATTGCTCGCGTCGATACCATGCAGCCTGGCTTCGGCGCAGGAAGCAAAAGAGGATGATGGTCGCGGCCTGCGACTGGATCGAACGGTTCGCCAATCTGACCGCAATCCGGATGGTACATCGAACAAGCCCATCGACAAACCGGATACTGCCGAAAAAGAGACAACGGCGAATCCCAAATCAACTGCGAATCCCAAATCAACCATGAAGCCCGACTCTGCGTCGGTTCGCGAAGCGTTGCCAACGCCGGAGTCGGATGCATTGGCTTTGGGACAGCTTCTGCAGTTGTCCGATGTCATTGCGTCCACGTACCGTGCCTTTCCGCTACTCGAGATCGCTAGACTCCAAGCGGGTGTAACCTCGGGTCAACAAACGTCGGCCATGGGTGCATATGATGTGAAGCTCGAGTACTACTCGCTCAATCAGCCGGTTGGATTCTACGAAACGTACCGCAATGGCATCGGGGTGGCTCGCCAGTTGTGGTGGGGTGGCTACGCCAGTGCTGGATACCGTGTTGGTCGTGGAAACTTCGAGCCTTGGTACAGAGAACGACAAACCAACGACGGAGGCGAATTCAAAGTTGCTTTCATTCAACCCTTGCTACAAGGCAGAGCGATCGACCCCTCCCGTGTCGAGTTGTTTCAAGCCAATTTACGGCGACAGGCCGTAGGACCAGAGATCCAAAGCCAGCTTCTCATTGCAGGCCAGGACGCAGCCAAGGCCTTTTGGTTGTGGGTCGAAATCGGAAATGTCCTCAAGGCACAAGAACGATTGCTTGAAATTGCAGTCAAACGCGGCGAGCAACTTGATCGAACCAAAGCCGCCGGGGCCGTTTCGAATCTGGAAGTCTCATTGAATGCACAGCAGATCTACGAACGGCAACTCAAACGCAATGAAACGCGTCAGAAGTTTCGCGACACGGCCTTCAAACTGTCTCTGTTTCTGCGAGATGAAACAGGGAATCCTTTGCTCGCACCGCCGGACTGGTTACCGAGTGACTTCCCGGAAATCACAGCCATTCCTGTCGGCGATTTTGAAACCGACTTTCAATCGGCCTTGACCGCTCGACCGGAATTGGCCCTGATTGAATTGGAACGACAGACATCCAGGTGGGATTTGACGTTAGCACGGAATCAGCTTTTGCCCAATGTCGACTTCACAGTGCAGACGGTCCAGAACGTGGGTCAAGGCACTAGCGTCATCAATGACAAAGGGGAATTTCAAGTGGAAGCCGGTGTTACGGGGGGCGTGCCGATCCAACGGCGCAAACCGATCGGGAAAATCCAAACCACCGAAGCCAAGTTGATGCAACTCTCGCAAAAACTCGCTTTCCAGCGCAACAAGATCGAGATCGAACTGCGAACCGCACGCAACGCATTGGATATCGCCCAACAGAATGTCGTGGCCGCTCGCGAGCTACTTAATCAAGCCAACATCACGTTGAGTATTTTTCGTCGATCGCTAGAAGCTGGCAGGACCGACTTGTTCTTCCTGTTGACTCAAGAAATCAAAGTCAACGATAGCGAAGTGAAGTTGTTGGAGGCCGAGCGCGATTTCTTCACCGCGCTAGCAGCCATGCAAGCCGCACTGGGCCTGGATCCACTGGAGCAAGCGGCTAATCTGACCATTCCCTAGTTCGCTATCCCGTTCGGCAAGGGCTTCCATCATGGTTTTGTCGTTCGGGAGTTTGATCATCAAATTAGCGACGTTGATTTTGCCCACGAGAACACGAATTTTTATGCGACTCGTGTAAGGCACATTCGTAAACGCTTGTAGCGGATTCACGTTGCTCACGTAATTTCAGAACAGCTACGGTTTTGAGGTTTTTGACCGCAAAATGACTAGGACGCCTATTGTAGAACAGTTGTCCTCAACTGTTACGGCTATTGTAGAACAGTTGTCCTCAACTGTTGCGAAAGCTTGCAATAACGTTCGGCGTATTTCTGGTTTACATGCTGTCGATGATGGATGGTTGCTGAAACCATTGGAAGCGATGATGACATTGGAAGTGACGATGGCTTCTTTAAGAGCTGGCTGAGGTCGATAGGATGGCCGCCTGGCTTGGTACGCCAAGCAGTTGAGGACAACTGCTCTACATTGTTCGCTTCCAGTAGATGTACTCGCCATCACAGAGGTTTGCTTTCTTGGGATTGTCGGCGATGTACCGGTGAAGGTAGCTGAATTGCTCTGGACTTCGGATGATGTGATCGAAGGGTTCGGGTTGCCTCAATACACCCTCGCGACCAATCTGCTTGTTGATAACGCGAGCCGTAAACCGCATCCAGCTTTGGCCTATCGTGTCCAAATCAAAACCCGCCCGAAACTGGACGATTGCATGCACATGATTCGGCATGATGACAAAGCTGTCCAAATCATATCGCTCGCCATCAAAGTTCAGAATCGCGTCTGCAACAACCTTTACGTTTTCTTGCTTCTTGAAAAGGCATGCACCATGACAATCGTCCAAAGAACGATGGAACAACTGATCGCAAAGCATTTTGAACTCCCGCCGTTGAGTTGAGGGGATCTGGCCAAGCAATAGTTCGAGCGCAGGTGGTTTGCGATCAAACTGCGAATGGGCGAGTTCCTTTGGAAGTCCGTTTCGATCGAGCCAATCGTGCAATTCTCTCTCCATCCGCAGCAGCACCTCTCTTGGGAGCGAGTCGGCAGCGCGAAAGGTGACAAAGGTTGCGGCACCGACTTGAAACCAGTGAGGCAAGTTGCGTTCAGAAACTTGGATGTCCGCCTCGCGGTCGAGTGCGTTAAAGACAACGGTCTGCTTAATTCCTTCGGCCATGGTTGTGATCCTGTATACTGGATCCTTGGGAGTACAATTAGGAAGCAACGAATATTGTAGAACAGTTGTCCTCAACTGTTATTGTAGAACAGTTGTCCTCAACTGTTCCAGAATCTTGCAACAATCGACCAACTGCGAGTCAGGATGGATGGCTTAGTCCGCAGTTCCGAGCAGTTGAGGACAACTGCTCTACATTTTAGGCTGCCAACGAGCGAAAACCAATAATGCGGATCGTTTCGAACGTACGTCGATCGCCAGAACTGTTGGGAATGGGCACCAGGCCCAAAAACGTCTGTCCTAAATCGCCAGCAGCAATCGGCTGGGGGCTTCTAGGTAAGCGATGATGTCATTCAAGAATCTAGCAGCAGTCGCTCCATCAACGGAACGATGGTCGTAGGCCAAGCTCAATGGCATCATCAATCTCGCCTTGATCGAGTCGTCTTCCATAACGATCGGCATCTTGCGAGATCGACCGACGAGAAGGATCGCGACTTCCGGTACGTTGATGATCGGGGTCGAGTACGTTCCGCCGATGGCACCGAGGTTGCTGATTGTAAAGGTTCCGCCCCTGAGGTCACTGACGGCATAGCTGTTGTTGCGAACTCGCGACGACAGGTCGGACAACGCATAAGCGATATCTGGAATCGACATCCGGTCAGCATTCTTAAGCGTTGGCACTACCAAACCGCGTTCGCCGTCGACCGCGATCCCAACGTTGACGTAGTCCTTGTAGATAATCTGTTCGTTTTCCATGTCGATCGTGGCGTTGAGAGCCGGATGATGCTTCAACGCAGTTGCAACCGCCTTGATCAGGAACGGCATCGTGGTCAGTTTGATGCCGCGCGAAGCATAGTCATCCTTGCTGGCTTGTCGGATGGCTTCAAGCTCCGTGATGTCGGCGTCATCAAAGTTGACGACCCGAGGAACGGTCGACCAGGATTTGTGCATTTGGGCAGCAATGGTCTTCCGAATCTTGGTCATGCGATCGACCCGGATCGGTCCATAGTCATCGTTGGCGACGGTTCCCGGTAATACCGGCCCTTTCGCGCTAGTAGCTGGTTTGGAAGCGGGAGCTTCGCTGGCGATGGTTGCCGTATTGCTTGCCTGCGGAGTTTGCGGCGCACTGCGGACGCTCTGGCTTGCATGCCGAACCACGGCCAAAACGTCGTCGCGAGTGATTCGACCACCGTCACCGGTTCCGGCCACGCTGACCAGATCGATCCCTACTTCCCTCGCGAAACGTCGAATGGCTGGTCCGGCTGGAATGACGTCGTCGCTGAATGGAGTTCCCGCATCGGCTGATGTTGGCGAAGCGATGGCAACTGGTACTACAGGGGCTGGCGGCACCATGATCGGTGCTGCTGGTTTCAGCGGAGCAGGGGGGGCCGCTGGCGCCGTTGGAGTGACTGGAACTGCTGGAGTCACTGGAGTAACAGCAACTGGCGTCGCAACTTGGGGTACTGGTGCGGCAGGTGCTGGCGGCGTAACTTGGGCTGGGGCGGGCGAGGGTGCCGGAGCGGCTGCCCCGACGGCTTCAATCGAGGCGAGGACCATTCCAATCGTGACCGTTTGCCCTTCTTTGATCGCAATGCTCAAAATCTTGCCTGCCAAGGGGCTTGGTACCGAGACCGTCGCCTTGTCGGTTTCCATTTCGACAATCGATTGGTCCTTCTTGATGACATCCCCTACCTTGACCAGAATCTCAAGGACATCACCCGATTCGATGCCTTCACCAAGGTTTGGAAGTTTGATTTCAGTTGGCATTATTTATTGTTTGGAAGCGAGTGGATAGAAGGTGTTTTTGGAGATGAAACAATCGCGGCCTTTCGGGCTGGCCTGCCCATTATGCGAACAAGGGGTTTTGCTTTTCGGGGTCGAAACCAAGGTCCTTGATGGCTTTGGCAACTTCGCTGCCGGAGATCCCCCCTTGTTTGCTCAATCGATACAAAGCTGCAATAGTGATCGAGACTGCATCGACTTCAAAATGTCGACGCAGTGCCTGTCGCGTTTCGCTGCGACCGAGCCCATCGCAACCCAAGACGTAGTAGTCGGAGGTCAGGTAGGGTAGCAATTGCTCCGCGACCGCCCGAACATTGTCGCTGGCCGAAATGATCGGACCCTTGACGTCCGCCAAGACCGTCTCGATATAACTCTTGCGAGGTGCTTGATCGGGATGAAGCATATTCCATCGCTCGCAGGTTTGGGCATCTCGGCGAAGTTGCGTGTAGCTAGTCACACTCCAAACATCGCTGGCGACTTGGTACTTTTCAGCCAGAATCTTTTGTGCTTCTAAAGCGCATCGCAGGATGGATCCGCTACCGAAGAGTTGAACACGGGCTTTCGCTCCAGGCACCTCATTTGATGAGAACTTGTAGATCCCCTTGATAATGCCTTCTTCGACCCCTTCTGGCATCGCAGGCATTTCATAATCTTCGTTATGAACGGTGATGTAGTAGATCCCGGTCTCGTCTTCTTGGAAAAGGCGACGCATGCCATCCAACACGAGAACTACCGTTTCGTAGGCCCAAGCCGGATCGTAAGCACGAACGGTTGGAAAGGCCATAGCGTTGAGGTGACTGTGTCCGTCTTGATGCTGGAGTCCTTCGCCATTCAGGGTCGTACGTCCGGCGGTGCCGCCGATGAGGAATCCCTTGGCTCGCATGTCGGCTGCGGCCCAAATCGAATCGCCAACGCGTTGGAACCCAAACATCGAATAGTAAATGTAGAACGGTATCATGTTGATACCATGGGCCGAGTAGGCTGTCCCGGCCGCATTAAAACTGCTCATCGAACCCGCTTCGGTGATTCCCTCTTCTAAGATTTGGCCATCGCTTGCCTCTTTGTAATAACCGATCTTTTGTTCTGAGTCTTTTCGATCAATCGGTTCGTAAAGCTGACCGGCATGTGCGTAGATGCCAATGTCCGTAAACAATCCTTCCATTCCAAAGGTGCGAGACTCGTCTGGAACAATCGGAACAATATATTTGCCGATCGTGCTGTCCTTCACCAATCGTGTAAGCAGACGGACGAAACCTTGTGTGGTGCTAATGGACTTTCCTTCGACTTGTGTGGACATAAACTTCCGATAGTCTTCGAGCTTCGGAGTCTCTAACCTGGGATGCACTGTTGGGCGGCTAGGGACCGGTCCACCGAGAGCATCGCGTCGGTCGATAAGGTACTTGATCTCATGACTCGAGGCAGGTGGCTTATAAAACGGCGCGTTCGCCACTTCCTCATCCGAGATTGGAATGCCGAATCGGCTTCGGAATTCAAGTAGCTCCTTGTCGTTCATCTTCTTTTGGTTGTGAGCGATGTTGCGGCCCTCGCCAGCTTCGCCTAGCCCGTACCCTTTAATCGTCTTCGCCAAGATGACCGTCGGTTGACCTTTGTGCTCGACGGCAGCTTTGTATGCCGTATAGACTTTTTCCGGATCGTGGCCGCCGCGTTTCATCTTTTCGAGCCGTTCATCGGAATAGTTCTCGACCAACTTGAGAAGCTCAGGGTACTTGCCGAAGAAGTGCTCACGAATGTACGCACCGTTCATGCCGACATACTTTTGATACTGGCCGTCAACCACTTCGGTCATCCGTTGTGCTAGTAACCCTGACTCGTCCTTGGCGAGAAGTGCGTCCCAATCGCCGCCCCAGACGACTTTGATCACATTCCAACCGGCTCCGCGGAAGATGGCTTCAAGCTCTTGGATGATCTTTCCGTTGCCCCGAACAGGGCCGTCGAGTCGCTGCAGATTGCAGTTCACGACGAAGATGAGGTTGTCGAGTTTTTCACGCGACGCTAGCGTGATAGCACCGAGCGTTTCAGGTTCATCGCATTCGCCGTCGCCGAGGAAGGCCCAGACCTTTTGGCCGGAGGTGTCCTTGAGTCCGCGATCTTTGAGGTACTCGTTGAAGCGAGCTTGGTAGATGGCCATGATCGGACCAAGGCCCATAGATACAGTTGGGTACTCCCAAAAGTCGGGCATGAGCCAAGGGTGCGGATAGCTACAAAGGCCTCCATCGGGTTGCAGTTCTTGACGAAAGTTCTCCAGTTTGGCTTCGGGCAAGCGTCCTTCTAAGAATGCTCGCGAGTACATGCCGGGCGATGCATGCCCTTGAAAATAAATCAGATCTCCCGAGTAGCCCGATTCACCGCGTCCACGGAAAAAGTGGTTGAAGCCGACTTCATAGAGTGTTGCACTGCTAGCAAACGTGCTGATATGCCCACCGACTTGGCCACCGATAAGGCCTCCATGGTTGTCTGTCTTCTTATTGGCTCGCACCACCATGGCCATGGCGTTCCAACGAACGATGCTCTTAATTCGGCGTTCAGTTTCGCGATTGCCTGGGTAGGCTGGCTGCTTATCCGGTGGGATGGTATTGACGTAAGGCGTGTTGGTTTCGATGGGGATCTCCACTCCATCGCGTCTGGCACGATTCTCTAGAGCCTTGACCAAATAACGGACGCGATCGGCCCCTTTGCTCTTGTAGACGTAGTCGAGCGATCCAAGCCATTCGCTGGTTTCAGCTGGATCGACATCGACCTGTGCTTCGACTTGGCCAGATGCAGCCATCACCGCAGGGTCTACTTCGCCTAAGAGTTTCGCATCGGCCATAAGATTAAGTTTCTTTCTCGATCAATAATTACAGGTCCACCAACCAAACGCGGAGGATGTGCGTGTGTTGGCGGCATTTACGATAGTCGCAAAACCTAGCATTGTCGCGAAAGTGGGAGGTTGCGTAAAGATGCAACCAGAAGGCGCACTGGCGCCAATCCAGGGCGATTCGCATTTTCCGATGGTCGTTAAGAACGCAATAGCTCCTTTAGGATCAAACAGAGGACGATAGACATCCATTAGTCGACAGGCAGCTAATAACTAAGCCTAACTGAATTCGTGAGAATTCAGCGCCTTTCTGACTTCTCGCGAATTCCGTATCGGCTTGGCCTGAAAAGCCAAGAATTTCTGCGCAGCCGCGAAAGCCCAACGTCGGCTATACTCTGGTTGTGAATTTCCCTAGAAATTCGGCATTCCGTTCTAAATTTGTTTTCAACTCACCCACGCAATTATCTCATGACCGAGGCCGCTCCATCCAAATCAACTGACTTGCAGGTGATACGCGAAACTGTCGAGAGTCTGGCTGTCGCTTTCATTTTGGCTCTGCTATTCAAAGCTTTTATCGCAGAAGCCTTCGTCATTCCCACTGGCTCCATGGCTCCCACCTTGATGGGTGCCCATAAGGACATCAAGTGCGAGGAGTGCGGCTACCAGTACCAATGCGGGGCCAGCGACGAATTCAACGATGTCGGTTCTAGAAGCGATGAAATGGTGGTTGCGACCACCTGCCCACTCTGTCGCAAACCTCAGGTAGCCAATCCCGCCGAGTCCTCCAATCAAGCGACTTTTTCTGGGGACCGCATCCTCGTTAGCAAGTTGGCATACGTTTGGAACAAACCGCAACGTTGGGATGTCATCGTTTTCAAATTTATCCAAGATGCGCGTCTGAACTACATCAAACGATGCATTGGTCGCCCGAACGAAACCATCCGAATTCGTGGTGGAAATATTTACGTAAAGCAGGACAAAGCGGAAACGGAAAAGACGAACGCGGGCAACGCTTCCGCATTTGAAATCGCTCGCAAACCACCACACGTCATGAATGCGATGCTTCAGATCCTTTATGATTCCAAATTCGTTCCAAAGAGCCTAGTCAAAGCTGGCATGCCAAGCCAATGGCAACCGTTCCCAGCGGAAGAATCGAAATGGCAAGTCAACCATACGGAAAACAAATGGTCAGCAACCATCTCGGACGTACCGGTTGGTTCAACCCATTGGCTTCGGTACTACCATCATGTGGTGGATCCGTTGGTATGGGAGTCCCTTCGCGAGACAGGGACTCTGCCTAACGCGATAGCGCCGCGATCGTCACGACTGATCACGGATTTCACAGCCTACAACGCTCGTTTTTCGACCTACAATACGCGAATCAATTCAGAGAAATTCCGTCCGCTTGCGGAGCAGTTTATTAGCACAGCCATTCAAAGGGGAATCAGCGGAGAGAAGAAAAACGCACCCCTCGAATACGATGGCATGCACTGGACCGGAGATCTTGCTGCCGATTTCGAAATCAAAACGGAACGGGATACCAAGTCGTTGGCATTGCTCCTGGTCGAAGCTGGCGTGGAGCACGAATGCCGTATCGACCTAAAAACGGGACAAGCGACCGCTACAGTAAAGGTAAACGGACAGATTGTTGGAGCGTTTCAACAGGACGGGCAGTCGCTCGCCGATAAAGCCACGGCGTTCACCAAAGTGAGAGCTGGCGGTAAGCATCGACTTCGATTCGCCAACGTTGACGATACCCTCGTGCTGTGGGTCGATGGCACTCCCGTGAAATGGTCGCCAAGCGGAAACCTCATGAGCGAAGCCTACTTACCGTTTGAAAATCGAATTCCAAAGAGCACACCCAGTAACCCACTTGACGCCGCACCGATCGCAGTGGGAGTCGAAGGCGGTGCCGCTGAAATTGTGCGTACACAGGTGTTTCGCGATATCTATTACATAGCCCATGGAGCGGGCTATCAATTGTCCGACTATTCCGATTTCAATGGGACCCTGCGGCAATCCACCACCCCAGAAAACAACGAACGCTACGCGCGAGATGTCCACAACCTCAGTGCCAACGAATTGACAAGAAAAATGTCGGTAGAGGGATTGAACCGAAACGCAATCTTGTCCAACCCCAATTTGTGGGCCTGCAGTCCTATGGCGGAAAAACGACAGAAGTTTGATTTCTCATTGGAAAAGGATTGGTATTTCCCAATGGGAGACAATTCGGCTGCCAGCTCGGATGCTCGATCATGGAGTCAGCACCACGCACCCGAGCGGTTGTTCATAGGGCGGGCTGTCATGGTCTTTTGGCCTCACTATTGGAACGCTCCTGTGCCGTTTATGCCGAACTTCCAGCGCATGGGACTAATTCGTTAGGCGAGCGGCAGATTGGAGTATCCCAACCCGAAGCGTTAGCGAGGGACAATTTCGCAGGTCCCTCACTTACGTATTGGGTTAGGATTGGTAGTTTTCACATCGCCGCTTGCCTTAGTCCGCTCACCCACTGCCCCGAAAGATATGGAACATGGATGTTCTGAATGTTGTTGGACTCGAAAAGACCTATGGCCGTCGCAAAGTGGTCAGCGGCGTTAGCATGCGAGTCGGCGAAGCGGAGATTGTCGGCTTGCTTGGTCCCAATGGGGCTGGCAAGTCCACTAGCTTTCGCATGACATGCGGTTTGGTCATGCCAGATCGCGGCCAAGTGTTTTTAGGGGGCGAAGAAGTCACTTATTGGCCCATGTTTCGACGCGCTCGCGATGGCGGGATGGGATACCTCGCCCAGGAATCTAGCGTTTTTCGAAGACTGACTGTCGAGCAAAACATCTCGGCCATGCTCGAACTTCTTGGGGTTGGCTGGACGGAACGCCGAAAGCGAACAAACGACCTCTTAGCGCAATTCAAAATCACGCACATCCGACGATCGCGGGCATCCAAACTGTCCGGCGGTGAAAGGCGTCGATTGGAGATTGCACGATGCTTGGTTTCCAATCCTCGCATCATCATGCTCGACGAACCCTTTGCCGGAATCGATCCGGTGACGGTCCAGAGCATTCAACAAACGATCTTTGATCTTCGGGATACAGGCATATCGATTCTGATTACCGACCACGCCGCCTTGGAAATCTTAGCAGCCGTTGATCGATGCTACGTGATCAATAAAGGATCGGTCCTTTGCGAAGGAACACCCGAACAAGTGAAACAGCACCCCGAAGTGCGAAAGCAATACTTGGGCAACATCCAAGGGGATAACTGATCGCTGTAAGGCGAACAACTCAGCGGTCATTCCAGAACCTTCATTTCCAAATTTCGGAATCGAACTTCGGTCGGACCTCCGGAATGCAATTGCAACGCCATGATACCCCGTTTGGCTCCTTTGGGGTCATCTAGATCGACGCACAATTGCCCATTGATCCACGTTTGGATTTTTGATCCCTTGGCCCGCAGGCCACTAGCGTGCAAGCTATCCTATCAACCGTTTCGAGCCAGACGATCTAGAAAAGCGCTAGGCGACATGACGGCAATGCCCTGTAGCGTACTGAGCTGTAATAGATGTTGATCGCCTGATACGATAATGTCAGCATTCCCCACAACTGCGGCGTCAACGAATTTGTCATCATCGGGATCACCAGGAACCCAACCTGTCTGTCCCGTCAACGAAACATGCGTCGCAAGCCGTCGCAGTCCAGCGATGCTTTCGCGAGCCTCTTCCGGAGTGTTTCCAAATTTCTCGACGAGCTTTTCGAGCAACTCTTCAAGAATCTCGTCGGCCGAGATCAATTCGTAGAGCCCTGCCTCAGCGGCCTGGATACACCGAAAAGGATTACCACGCCAAAACAGCCCGGAGATGAAGACGTTGGTGTCCAGAACCGCTCGCATGGACAGCCTTTAATCGTGCAGAATTTCGTCGACAAGCGCTTCTCGTTGGTCTTCCGTTAGTGAATTCCAATCCAGACCTCGCTGTCGAGCTAAGGCTTCAATTCTAGGGCGGTTGCGTTCCACGGCCTTTTCCAAATATGCGGAATTGGGTAACAGACGGCGGATCGCTTCCTTACGGGCCTGAGGAGAAAGTTGTTCGAGCGACTGCAGAATTTGCTCTTCGGGAACGTCGATTTTCGGCATTACGCACCTCTGGTGTACTGGCTCGCCGAACTGGCAAGAAAAGCGGACCCTGTTCAATCCAAAACGATACAACCCAACTGATTTTAGCATATCTTCACGGTGTCTGTTGGCTGTTTGCTGAAATGATTCGTGACAAAGCCTCTATCCGACGTGTCTGTGGCGGAGGCTTCGACGCCACGGGCCACTGCGTCGAAGCCACTGCGTCGAAACTCAACGCAAGCGAAGCGTCGCGTTTCTGCCCCAACGACTTCGTGCCGTTGGGGCAGCAAGATTGGCCAGCCGATTGCGCCGTACGACGAGCGAGCAAATTCTGGATAGCAATGTTGCGGAGATTGCCGTTCCAACGCTGGAGGAGCAAAAAGCCTAGCATCGCGCGGAAAATAAGTGGCATAGGCTTCCAGCCTGTGAAGTAGGCGACGGATTCGTTGCTTCGGCTGTCATTCCAGAACCTTCATCTCCACATTGCGGAACCGAACTTCCGTCGGACCTCCGGAGTGCAATTGCAACGCCAAGATACCTCGTTTGGCGCCTTTGGGGTCATCTAGGTCGACGCACAATTGCCCATTGATCCAGGTTTGAATCTTTGATCCCTTGGCCCGCACTTCGTATTGATTCCAATCACCGTTTTTGACGCTCGATTCCCCGGACTTATCCCAAAGAAGCGCTCGGCCCTCCTCTTCGTATAACTTGCCCCACCACCCTGGCCCCACATCCGCTTGATAACCCAACATCCCTTTGTCGGTCTCTTGGCTTCGAAATTGAATGCCGCTGTTGCCAGCGTTGCCAATCAGTTTCACGTCGAGCTTCAAATGAAAATCGCCGACCGCGAATTCACTCACCAGGAACTCATTCTTCTCAAGTCCTGAGGTCTTGCCAACGATTTCATTTCCATCCATGCTCCAAAGTTTTTCGTCACCTCGCCAATACGAAAGATTCTTGCCATTGAAGAATTCCTGAGCGTTGGACGCGGTCGCTAACATCGGTATCTGTCGGTCGCTACCCAAATAGGCAATCAATGAACGGATTTCATGTTTGCTGAATAGCTTCAACTGGTCTTCAGGCATCATCGATTTGTCGCTGAGCTTACGCTCCTCGATCTCATTGAGTGGAACGACTTCGATCGCATCCACTTTTTGCAACGTCACCGAATTTGCATCTTCCGCCTTGACGATGCCCGTCACAATCCGCCCGTCGCAATTGAGAATCGTCGGCTGATATTCCTTGGCCATCACGGAGCTTGGATCGACGATATTGCTTAAGAGATAGTCCAAATTGGCTCGGTTGGAACCGGTGAGTTCGGGACCAATATTGCCACCGGTGGCGAAAAGCACGTGGCACTGCTGGCAAGTTTTAGCAAAAACCGCCCGGCCAAGCGACAAATCGGGTTTCGGTTCCTTAGTGGACTGAACCAACGCTTTGTATTCTTCGACAAGCTTGGTCTTCTCGGCTGGCGATTCTCGCACCGTGCCCCAGTTTTTTTCCAGCAACGCTTTGACTCGAGCGTTTTTTAGATACTCCAACTGGCGAACCAGATCTGCGCTGAGATCATTGGCGGCGACTTTCTTAGCATCGATCGCTTCAAGCATCGCGATAGCATATTCGCTACGCGACGAAAGGGTTGTGAGCGCCCCTCGCTTTTCATTTTGCGCCAGTTCTGAGTAGATAGCCAGGATTCGATCGCTCGTTTTGGGGTCCGCGTATTGTGCCAGCCCAGCCATGGCCGCCGAACGAAGGCTTTTATCTTTCAATAGCGACTGAAGCACGGGCGCGAGTTTCGGATCCTTGGCTCCCACCAATGTGGCGATGGCAGCCGTTCTTGCTTCGGTCGATTCGGATGCCGACTCGACGATGGTTCGAACGGAGGCCAAGGCGGTCTCATTGCCAAAGGTTACCCCCAATGCCTGCGAAAACCGTTGCACCGTAGCTGTTCCTTTCGAAAGCTTCGTATAAACCGCGTCCCACTCCTTGGGTGGCACCACTTGGCGACGGCCAGAGAGCGAAATACGAATTGCGTCCAGAAATGCGATTTGCACTTCTTCATGTGCAGCTTTTCCTAAGCCTTTGACCAAGGTGGTTAGGGATTGCTCGTTGTTCGTCGCACCGATTCGGCGCAACATATTGTTACGCACGAGTGGAATGGTTGACGTAGCAGATAACCCCAAAGCCAGAGCTCGCTCCGCGTCTTGTTCGGCCAGCGGTTCGGCTGCATACCAAATCATCAACGGCAGGTTAGGATCGTTCGCATCACTCGCATGCGTTAACAGGCTTTGCACCAGCTCCCAACGTTGATCGAGAGGAAGGCGCTGCGCGGCCGATGCAAGGTAAAGCCGCGTCACCGGCGATTTTTCACTCTGAGCCATCTTGGCTAGTTTGCTCGGAACCACTGCACTCGCAGCTATTTTGGATTCCAGCCCCAACTGAACGCCCCAGCCTCGCACAAATTCGTTTCTGTCTAGCAACATGCCTTCGCAAGTCGCGGCGTCTAGCTTTTCCATGGCGGCTAGCGCCCAAGCAGCCCGCAACCGACGCGTTTCATCGGCTTCTTCCTTCGCCATCTTCTTCAAGCTTACAACGGCCTCGTCGCTAACCTTGCCTGCTGCGGAACGCTCCTGTAGAACGCGTCGGCTATGCCGCACGTACCAGTCGTTTCGATTCAAGGTGTGCTTCACCAATTCCATGTCAGTCGCTGTCCCTAGAGACACCGTCCTCGGCTTCTCCAAATCGCCAAACGCAATCTTGTAAATCCGACCATTCGTGCGATCGTGCTTGCCCGGGTCAGTCAAATGACAAGCTTGCATGTCATACCAATCGATCATCCACGCTTGTCCATCCGGTCCATAACGCAGATTGAGGATTTGAGACGCCTTGTCGCCGGTCAATAAGAAGTCCGGTGAGTGGCTTCCTACGTAACCTGAGCCACTTGGCTTGAGGATATCGACGTTCAAACGTTGACCATGAATATTATTCATGAAGATGCGATCCCGGTAATTCTCGGGCCATGCTCCGCCGAGATAAATCATGGCTCCCGCGTGTGCGTGCCCTCCGCCAACTTCGTCCGATCGGCCATTTCCGCTGTGTGGCGTCGCGCCAATATAATGTCGATGGTCGGCGATGGTTTTGATGTCGTCGTACGTGTACGGGTTGAAGTGCAAACCACCTTGACGTTCGTAGCGTGCTCCTTGAATGATGTGATACAAGTGCGGAATAACACACGATGTGAGGAAAGCCTGGCCGCGGTCGTTGAAATCGACTCCCCATGGATTGCTGGTGCCGTGCGCATAGACCTCGAACGTGTGGCGTGTTGGGTTGTATCGCCAGATAGCCGCATTAACCCCTTGCCGATCTTTGTCTGGGGTGCCTGGTTTGCCGACGCGAGAATGGGTGAAAACACCATGGCAACCATATAGCCAGCCATCCGGTCCCCAAATGAAAGTGTTCAGTGTTTCGTGCGTATCCTGATATCCCCAACCATCTAACAAAATTTGCGGTTGGCCATCTGCCACGTCATCGCCGTTGGCATCAGGAATAAAGAGCAAATAGGGAGCTGCCCCAACCCAAACGCCGCCAAAACCCACTTCCAACCCGCTGACCAAATTCAAGCCTTCGGCAAAGACCTTGCGTTTGTCGAGCGTTCCATTGCCATCGGTGTCTTCGAAAATGAGAATTCGATCGCGGCCTTTCCCTTCCTCGGCCCGCCTGGGGTATTCATACGCCTCGGCAATCCAGACGCGCCCGCGATCATCAAGTGCCATGGCAATAGGTTGCTTCACATCCGGCTCGGCTGCCCCCACGATCACTTTAAAACCCTCGGGCAACTTCATTGCCTTAGCCGCGAGTTCAGCGCTCAATCCCTCGAAGGGATACTCGTCCAAGACGGTCGGTGTCTCCGTTTTTGAAATAGGCCCTGGTTGGCTTGCGTGCAGTTGGAATCCATCGAAATTCAAATGCCCCCAGCCTCCCTTGCCTTCGTCGACCAGTCGAACCGCTATCTCCTTTCCCTGATGCTGTGTTAAGTCCACAACGACTTGGTGCATGTTCTCGGTCACGCGGCCAGAGGAACGATGAATGACTTTGTCGCTCTGCAAATCGACTAGCTCCACTCGAACCGCGTTGTCATTACCGCCACCGACTAAATACGAAGCGTAAGGCTTGTCGACTGCGAAAGGGGCCGAAGTCAGGGTGCCGGTCACTTTGTCCCCTGACTTTTCAAACGTGCCAATCCAGTACTCACCTTGATGCGCACTCTTCATGTCTTTGCGACGTGCTGCAACGGCATCGCCACGAATCGGCTGGCCAACAAATGCATCTCCTGTCGCAGTCCAATCCTCGAGTGTCCCTTTTTCGAAGTCGAGATTGAGTGTTTTCCCACTCTTCGACTTTGGTGAGTCGCCTTGCGCAATTCCCAACTGCACGGAATCGAGGCCGACCATATAGCCTGGGACTGCGGCCGCATTCTTTCCGATGATCTCCAACGTTAGTCTGTGCATGCCGGGTTTGAGCTCGCTTTGACCGATTCGGACTACCCCGGTGGAAACGACGTTTGGAGTGTTAAAGAAATCGATCGGCTCCCCTAGCTTCACGCCATCGAGGCTTACCTGAACGATGCCATAGTCCCTGGCTTTGGTGAAGGCCATGAGCACATCGAATTGTCCAGCGACTTCAACGGGGAGTTCCAGATCGAGTTTGGAACCGATCTTGCCGCCAGTCCACCAAAGTTGTGAATCATTGCTCCAACGATCTGCGGCGAAGCCCCCCATGCCCTGTTCACTGGCCGAACCGTCCGAGACTGCGAGGACTTTTAACCTTTCCCCTTCGAAGATTAAGGCGCGATCGCTCGATACTGGCTTGACGATTTGACGAATGGGCTGAGCGGCCAGCCATGCCGTTTCTGAGACTTTGGTGCGTTGATGGAAGAGTGCGTGTGCCCCCTTCATCCCACCGACTGTTATGTCCAACAGTCCATCCTGATTGAGATCAAATAGACCGATCTGCCGACCGACACCAGCGTCATCGGCTGCCTTGAAAGGTACCCAATCGATACCCTTTGGACCTCGAACCAATTTGAACCAATAGATCACCGCACCTGCATCCCACATCGGACTTTGCTTGTGGTGTGAGTAGTAAGTCTTGCCGGTAACAATATCTTTGAGTCCATCGCCATCGACGTCCGTCAAGTTGACCGAATGCAACTCGCTGAACACCAACCCATACGGATTGTCTAGGGCTTTGGAACCCATAATGTCGTGGCGTGTAAACTTGCGTTCGCCCCCTTCTTGCACCTGCTCAAACCAAGCCAAGCCAAAGTCGTGAGCGGCTAGACTGGTGATAATGTCGCTGTCGCCATCGCCATCCACATCATAAGCGAACATTTCGGCGCCACCATAAGCGTTCGAAAAAGACTGCGTGTGAGCTTGCCATGGTTTGCTGGCCGCGAGTTCCATGGGTTGTTGAAGCCAACCCTTGGAATGGATCACATCCAGTTTGCCATCGCCGTTGACGTCACCAACTCCGAGCCCATGACCAAATTTTTTATCCGTGACCTGGGCAGAGATTGCGACAAATTTCCATGGCTCAAAGGGTCGAGACCAATCGATCGTGGCGTAGCCAAAGAAACCATCGCGGGAACAAACGAGCTCTGGCCGGTCATCACCCACTAGCTGTACGAACTGGGGGGACTCGTTGGAGACCCAATCAAAGACTTGGTGTTTCTTCCAAAGTACTTTCGAATTCGATGCCCCTGGATTTTGATACACAAAAGCGGGCGTTCCAGGAAAGCCAACGGTGAAGACATCTTGGAATCCATCGCCGTCGAAATCGTGAACCCAGGCGAAGAAGTGGTCGGAGTACCCCTCACGATTCTGCGGCTTGGCGGGATAGATCTCGTGCTTGACCTCGAAGCTTGGCCCCTCGTACCAATGCGGTCCGTAGACGAAATCGACTTTCCCATCGTTGTTCAAGTCGCCAGCGGCGGCACCCTCGGAGTAGTAGACATCGCTGATTTGCTGGGCACGAAACGTGTCTAGGGTTTTGTCCTCTGCAATCGCAAAACTGAAATTGAGACTGGCTATAACAAGAACGAGAAGCTCTAGACGGAATGGCTGGTTCATGGTGAGTGGGTAGGCTAATGGGAGGAAAGTTGGCGAGTCGTCGAATTCGAATCAATCAGTTTACCATGCGAAGGCGACCGGCAGGAATACGCAGCCAAACGGACGCTAGCGGCATCCGCCACGGAAGAATTTTTCGCAATTCGTGAAAAATCAGCCCGCTCATGGCATTATTCTTACATGAGAGTCGTTTGTGAGCGGTGAACTGGGGCCAATGGAATGATGTTGTGGCGATATCGGCTGAACAACTTGCAATGTGGATTGATCGGTGGGCCGGACCGCTAACGGCTTGGCTCCGCGTTCGCTGCACCCCTGAAACGGGGCTTCATGCCAGGGGAGGCTGACCATCTATTCTAGAGAGATGGTAAATATCCCCCGAGATAAACTCGGGGGCATTGTCATGCCGTCGCCTTTATGTCGCATCCTTCGCCCCGAATGGGGCAACCACATCCTAGCCCAGGGCAGAGCGTAGCGACGAAACGTCGCGAAGCGCCGCCCTGGGTGCGAATTTCTGTGCGCCGACCAAAAACGGTGCAATCTCACCGCTCCGCTTCGCTACTCAATCTTCGTACCTAACGGCCATTGCGCATTGGTGCCAATGGGCCTGCTTAAACAAGTTTCTACCGTTCAATCCTGCCGTTGGGATCGAACTTCCAAAGGAAGAGAAGAGACTCCCGTCATCGTACCTTTCGATCGTCGAAGTGGAACGGCTGATAAACCGAACGGATGTCACGACTCACTTACTGTTCTTCCTAGTTTTCCAAAAATGCTAGTCAAGTTTTGCAATAGTCAGTCGGACGCTGCTAGCGTCAAAAGCCCGTGTCACATTTAATAACCTTTTGTCAACAAGTGCTCATCCAGGTATTTCGCCAACAATGCATAAAAATGCCGGACTGTGTTCGCGCCCTCCGAAATCGAATGAGTACGACCCGGATAAGGCATCACGCTAAACGGCTTGTTCTGAGCGATCAACTCGTTGATCAATAGCTCAACTCCCTGATAGTGGCAGTTGTCGTCTCCAGTACCGTGGACCAACAGTAAATTGCCCTGCAATTGCTTGGCAAAGGTCAACGGTGAGCCATCGCGATAGCCTGCTGCGTTGTCGTCCGGCAATCCCATGTATCGCTCTTGATAGATGGTGTCGTACAGCAATTGATTCGGCACAGGTGCCACCGCCACCGCAGTTTGATAAAGATCCGGGTGCCGGAAAATCGCGTTGAGACTCATGCTGCCGCCGCCGCTCCAACCCCAAATGCCCACGCGCGTGCGATCGACAAACGGCCAACGATCGAGCAGCGTACGCGCTGCCGCCGCTTGCTCCTGTGATGCGAGAATTCCGATTTGCCGGTGAACGCACTTGCGCCACGCCCTGCCTCGGGGCGACATCGTTCCGCGATTGTCGATGCTGGCCACGATGGTGCCCTGTTGGGATAGCATTAGGTGCCACAATCCGCGTTGGCCTTGCCAAGCGTCCTTGACTGTCTGGCCATGCGGCTCGCCGTAAACATAAAACAGCAATGGATATTTTTTGCTTGGATCAAAGTCCTTTGGCTTGATGCACCAGGCGTCCAGAAGCGTGTCGTGGCCAATGTCCACGTTGAGAAACTCGGTCGATGGCAGTTTCAACTTGGCTAAATTCTCCTTCAAGACACGATTGGTTGTCAGTTCTCGAATGGGTTTATGATCCGACAAGCGAATTAGTTCAGAAACGGGCGGTTGGCTGATCGTCGAGTACGTGTGAACCGCAACCTCGTGGTTCGGCGCGATATCGTACGTGTGCGTTCCTGCTTGATTCATAGGCGTGAGTCGTTGTGATTCGCCGCCGCCCGTCGGCACTCGATAAAGATAACGCTGTGTTGGGTTATCCGGCGAGGCGGCGAAATAGAGCCAACCATTTTTGGAATCGACGGCTTCTACCTTGATCACATCGAAGTTGCCTGGTGTAAGGCAATTCAGTTTGCCGGTTTCCACTTCAGCTCGATAGGCGTGCCGCCAGCCGTCCCGTTCGCTAATCCAAAGAAACTCTTTGCCCGGCTTCAGCCATTGCACTGGATTTTCGTTTTCTAACCATGTGTCCTCGGTCTCAGTGAGCACGGACCGCGTCTCTCCATCTTTGGCATTTGCGATCATGACCCGGTTGATATTCTGCAAGCGATTGAATTGCTGCAGGATGAGTTGCTGGCTATCTGGCATCCATTCCGCTCTTGCGATGTAGTGTTCGCGCGGATTCCCCTCAACACTGAGCCACTGGACGTTCAAATCGTTGCGATTCGCAAGTGAGACGACCGCAACTCGGCTGGCGGAATTGCGTTCACCTACTTTCGGGTAGGCAAACCGAATCGTTTTCGAATACTTGGCCGACGTGTTGTCAATCATCGTGAACTCGGGCACTCCGGTCGTATCAAACTGCCAGAATGCAATGGCACGACTATCGGGACTCCATCGATAGCCATCCCGTAGGTCCAGTTCTTCTTCGTTCACCCAATCGGAGGTGCCGTTGATCAACGTGGCGGAGCCATCCGTCGTCAATGGGACAATTTTGAGATCGGCTAACTGTTGTACGTAGAGATTGTTTTCGCGAACAAAAGCGACTTGATTTCCGTCAGGCGAGAATTTTGCAAACATCATCGTCGCGGGAGTCGCATCACCACCGAGTTGTTTGAACTCGCGACTGGCCAGATCCAGCAGCCAGTAGTCGCCGCGGGTGTTTTGACGCCAGACCCGCTGGCTGTTAGTGTAGATCAGAACCTTGGTCTCATCTGTTGAAAACTCGAAGCCATCGATGGCAACAGGCTCTTTTCTCCCCGACGGAATCAGCATCTCAGCCGTTGCGACGATCTTTTCAGAACCGCTTTCGCAATCAACGCCAACTAAATCTCTGCCTTTGTTTTCGCCCGCGGCAGGCTTAAATGTAAAATAACTTGATGACTTCTGGCTCCAAGTCAGTTGCCCGAGTTTTTCTTCCTTAAAGTCTTTTCCATCGAAAATTCGATCGATAGTCAGGAGTGACTCGTCGGCAGTTGTTTGCTTTGCATTTGGCTGCACCGAAGTTCCTTGAGGTGAGGCGAAAGCAATATGCGAAAGAAGGAGCAGTAGACTTGGCAATGCCAATCGAACAGGATGCGATCTCACGTTGGACTTCCTTAAAATAATTAGTTGGTTTGGGGGGCATTGGGTGACAAAGAGTTCTGAAGCTAAGTTTATATAGGCTTGGCGGTCGACTATCCAGCGCTCTGGGCTTGCCACACGTTCCTCTGGGGAGCCCCGTGTGGCACGTCCCTGAGGTTACGAAGGGCCTGGTGAATCGCTAGAAACATTTTCCTCAATTCCCACGCCCACCGCTGCGCTCTGAGTGTGCCACACGGATAATCGTCTGGGCGTGCCACACGAATAATCGCTCTGGGCGTGCCACACGGATAGCGATCCACATCAGGCGACATCGACAACGCGGGGACCCAGTACGTCCATTCGAGGTGTTACGCCTAGGCCTGGCGATTCGCTAGCTCGCATAAAGCCATGGTCTCGCTGAGGCGCCCCATTCGCCGTACTGACCGTTACGTAACTATTGAAGTCCGTGCTCGTAAATCGATATTCCTCGGGTGTGCTATGCGCCAAGTGCGCGATGGCTGAGGTGGTAATGTCACCACCCCAACTATCTTCCAAGGTCATGGCGATCCCCATCGAAACGCAAAGATCGCGTGCTTGCTTCGTTTTGGTAAGCCCTCCAAGCTTGCTGATTTTCAAGTTGACTACGTCCATCGCCAAATCCGCTTTGCAACGCAAGAGCATATCAAGGCAGTCGATGTTCTCGTCGAGGACAAATGGATGATCGGTGTGCCTTCGTACAGCCAAACACTCTTCGTAGGTCAGGCATGGCTGCTCGATGTAAACATCCAGGTCGCGAACCGCTCGGACGACCCGCATGGCTTCATGCTGGGTCCAACCGGTGTTCGCGTCCGCAACCAAACGCTCGTTTGGAGAGAGCATGGCCCGAACTGCATGGATGCGTTCAATATCGGTATCGGGGTCGCCACCCACTTTCAATTGAAACCGCGTGTAACCCTCGGATCGATAGCCAGCCACCTTGCGTGCCATGGTCTCCGCGGACTCTTGAGAAATGGCTCGGTAGAGTCGCACGCTTTCACCAAACCTTCCCCCCATCAAAACGCACACAGGCAAGCCTGCAACTTGACCTAGAATATCCCAACAAGCGATGTCGATTCCCGATTTGACATAGGGATGCCCCTTGAGGGCAGCGTCCATTCGATGATTGAGCTTTGCAAGTTCACATGGGTCGTAGCCAATCAAATGGGGACCAAGCTCTCTCAAACCGGCTCGGACCCCTTCGGCGTATGCTGGCAAATAGAACGGTCCCAACGGGCAGACTTCACCATAGCCGATCAACCCCGAGTCGGTCTCGACACCCACGATGGTGCTGTCAAAAACAGAGACCGATTTACCACCCGACCATTTGTACGTTCCCTCATGCAAGGGTAACTCGACTCGATGCGCAAATATTCGAACAATTTTCATTGGCGTTGGTTCCAAAGGGAAATGAACAGGGATTTAGGGAATTGTACTTGGTATTCGCATTTCTGCCTGTGGGTTGCTGTGGGCGAAATCCCTGTTTTGTTTGTTGGGCGAGCGGCAGATTTAAATCTACCTGCCGAGTCTTCATTTGGGAGAGCGAGGAACTGCATCCATCGCTGACCGTCCGTCGGCGGAACGACGGACCTACGACTCATCCGCAAGCGTCCGAATGTACTCAATGGCGTCCTCGAGTTCAGTCGTTACAGCCCCAGGGATTCGACCACCCCGGTCGCATTCCGAAAGGATAAGCAAGTCTTCGTAACTTTCGTTTTCTCGCAATCGTCGATGTGCCCGTGAGCCAATCGTTCCATCGAAAATGCGATGGGCTTCCATGTGATTGGCAATCAGCCAATGCGTTCGCTGCGTAATATACCCCTCCAGCGCCTCTAAACCTGATTCAACGTGCGCCGCGGAATCGATTCCCTTGCCGACATCGTGCAGCAACGCGGCTAACAAGAACTCTTCGTCGTACGGCATGGCATCGCAAGCCAAATCAAAGACTTGCAAGCTATGGTACAAAACGTCCCCCTCAGGATGATACTTCGGCTGTTGCTTAACATTTTCAAGCGGTAACAGCAGGCTGTAAAAGACTTGAAAAGACTCGGGGGTTTCGTTCATTTCGGACAGTGTTTGTTCCGTGTCGATGTCGGGATACTCTTGCCGGATCAACTCTTCGAGCTCATGCATGCTGGCTCGTTCGATCGGCTTGCCGGTTATGGAGCTTTTGAATCCGTGGCTGCGCATGTTATCGTGGTAGACCGTCAGTTCGATGCAATAGGCTTCGCGAACATGAATGTGTGTGT
Source organism: Pirellula sp. (assembly GCA_031372345.1). Lineage (GTDB taxonomy): Bacteria > Planctomycetota > Planctomycetia > Pirellulales > Pirellulaceae > JBKCUI01. Next base: position 3,242 of record JANMLD010000040.1, on the reverse strand, counting down.
AGGTCGTTTGGATTCCGTCCTTGCGGACCTGCTTTCGCTCGATCTCATACGGGATACATTCGTCGTCGAAGCAGGCGGCAACCGCTTCGATGCTATCGGAAAAGACGTGAATGTCGATATCCGAGCCTTGGCGCACATGGCCCGTCAAAACGCTGCCAATGAGTTTCGGATGGAACTTGCCAATCAATCGCATCACTCGCAACGCAGTCAATCGCATGTCGCGCAACGCGTCGAGTCGACTTGGACCCTCGTGCATGCGAGCGAACGACTGAACAGCGTCCCGAATCTCGGCATTGGTGGGTAAATCCGCCGGCTTGACCCAACCTTGGCAAAGTCGTCGCGAAGCTTTCTGTTTCGCTCGGTAGTATTCGGACTCTTCGTGTAGATAGAGCAGCCTAGCGGCTTCGTGGGCTATAGAACGCCTCAGTTTCGAAGGATTCATCTGGTGCACCGCAGCGTAAGGCTGGTTGGTCGGTGCTTTTGCAACGTAGGGAACATTAGACTTGACGCAACCATTTCAACGCATCGATCCGAACAAGTCAACATCGAAACGCCTATTTCAGCGGAATCGAACATCCGACCGCTTCGGTCTTGGGAACACGGATATCCTCTCCTGCATCAAGTTCACGCAGCGCGATCCGTAAATCTTCCCGCGTTACGGCCGCCCTTTTTTTTCCAAAGCCCTGATGAAGATCGTCAACGCGTCCTTGATAGAGGATGGCTCCATCTTTTGCAAATACAAATACCTCTGGTGTTTTTGTCGCTCCTACCTGTCGTGCAATCGCATGATCCGCGTCCATCACGATAGAAAAAGGTACCGCGTAATCCTTCGCATGCTCCCTCAATTTCTCGGGCGTTTGATCTGGTCCTTCGTGGATTAAGAGAAACTCAAACCCTCGGTTCTGAAACTCCTTGTGCAGCCTTGCGAGCAAGGGCTGATAGCTATTGGCAATCGGACAATCCGTGGTCACAAAGATCAAAACCAAAGCCTTATGATTGGCGGAAGACTTAATCGCATACGACTTCCCTTCGAGGTCGGAAAACTTCAAATTTCCCTGGGCTTGCGCCGAACTGGACTTTTCATCAGCGGTCCGAGCGAGAGCCGGATTTACACTGATCAGCAAAAGAGCGAAGAGTACGCAGCGTTTGGGACTTCGACTTTGCGACGTTAAGTAGTTTGTGTGATATGTCATGTCTGTCTTTTGTTTCGTAGATTGTCGCCTTTCGCTCCGCGAAAGTGCGCCGCGGATACGCACTCGTTTAACCGCCCAACGGGCCGCGAGCAGTAGAAAACGCGGGGCGATGCCCACGCGGTTAAACGAAGTAAGTGTGTATCTATTTTCCTCTCGGTAGCGCATTGAGGAATTGCTCGATCGATTTTCTGCCGTTGTCCAACTCGTCTTGATCTAGTGTGTCGTCGTTGTTGGTGTCCATAAGGTCCAGTAAGCGATCTCGTTGTTTTTCTGGGAGCTCGCTCTTTTGCAATTTGCCATCGCGATTCCGATCCAGCAGCTTGAGCAACCCGCCGCCGAGTGGGCCACCGCGACCTATGAGGCCGCCGATGCCCCCCATTTGCGAACTGATGCGTTTTCGGAGGCTTTCTCTTGTTCGAGCTTTGATATCCTGTTCAAGGGTCACTCGTTCCGCCTCGTTTTTTGCGATCGCAAGCATCGTGATCGAGCCCATTTCGTCGGTTGATTCACGTCCCCAGCTGATAGGACGCGGTGGTGAAAATGGGTTCTCGGGATTCTCAGCGGAGTTGTCGTAGACAATGTCCACTTTGAGTTTAGTCCCTTTCGCAAGGGGGACGGGGGTCTTAAACAAGTACTGATCCTGCCAATCGAGATCCCAGTCATCAATCCGCAGTAGTTCGATGGGTTTGCCTCCCGGCGGAGTTGCCGTCATCGTCATCTTGCGACAGATATAATGCGCATGCCCACCGATTTCGAATCCCACGATATCGATAGGCAGAACATATTCATCATGGAGCAAGTAATTGGCATCCCCAGCATCGATGTCGATGCCTGCTCCCATCCCAAAGAGAGGTGGCATTTGTACAGGAACCAAAAGCTGCTTGGGGGCATGGTCGGCGAAAAAAAGCCCGAGTTGCGATTGCTCGGTTTCCTTCTTGCCAGTTGGATGGAAGTGGGTTTGCATTACGATATCACTTCCCTTTGGTAGATAGCGTGCTAAATCTCCTGGTAAACGGTTTGGCGTTGCGCCCGGAACGTAACCGCCCAACCCTCGCGCGAGACTATCCGGCATGCGTTCTAGCGCATTGCCTCGCGTCTTAAGAAAATTCATGCCAGCGAAACCAGGTTGACCGTCCGCACTCTTTTGCTCTTTTGCAGCCCCGTCAATATCCAGGAAGAACAAAGCATGGTGAACCGCACCTCTAGCAGTTGGACGCACTTCGATCGCCTTGACCCATTTGTCTTCGGGCAGACCGACCGGAAAGACGAAAGAACGATAAAGATCAGGTCCATCAGCTGGGATTTGAAATGGACGTTCCATTTGCACAACGAGATCTGGTGTTCCGATGTTCCAACCATCGGGAAAGTCAGGTACCTTTGGGGTTTTCGATGAATTTCCCTCTGGGCATCCTGCAGCAATCCAAGCGTCGATTTGTTTTTTTTCTTGATCGCTCAATCTTCGATCATTTGAAAAATCGATTCCAGTATGAATCGGCTTCCATGGAGGCATGTAGCTATCCCGAATGACCGCCTGAATGGTCTCCGCTCGCTGCGACACATCCGAATAGCTTAGCAACGGGAATGGCCCAGCCTGACCTGGCCGATGGCAATTGGAGCAATGCGTATGAACGATTGAAGCAATCGGTTCCGCAAAGGTTTCTTTGGGAGGAGCTTCAATGGTATTCGCAAACGCTAAGGTTGAGCAAACGTTAAAGCTCAACGGTGCCAGCAACACAAGTTTCAGCCATCTGAAACTGCATTGCTGTTGCTTGAAATGTCTGATGCGTAGGCATGTCATGGATCACCATCCTTTGGACTCAGCTTTTCGAGTTCGATTTCGTTCGAGTTCGTTCGAGTTCGATTTCATTGAGTACGAGTAACAATAGTTTAGTCTTAGTTGGATCTTAGGCGAGCGGCAGCATTGATTATACCGGGAGGGAGAGGCTCCTGCCGCAACCACCCCAACTTAGGCAGGGGCCACACCCTCCCCTTGAACACCATGGCTTGTAGTTTTTACTCTTCAGCGCGCCAGTATGAGAAGGCTTAATT
>JANMLD010000308.1:0-14545 GCA_031372345.1 Pirellula sp. | reverse complement strand
ATCTGATCTCCGCGAGCAAAGTCACGTGGGATTTGGCCGACCGCTGTCGCAACACCGCTGACTCCGATAAGCCTATAGGATGTGTTGGCGGTCCAACCTCGACTGATGCGTAGTCCAGTTCCAATCATCCCTTCGCCCATCAACGCGACGCCTCTCATGGACGAGCTATAATCATACGGGCGACCATCGAATGCGGTATTTGGCGATAGGATAGTTGCCGTTTGAGTTGCCGTGCCAGCAAACGTCGAAGCGTTCATTTGATTTCCGTACACGCCGAAGTTCGTACCACCGAAAAGGTTCAGACGAGTTCCGGTGCACCAAGTTGCCAAAGAGCCCAACTGGAATCCAACCAAGTTGTTCGTTACGTTGTTGCGATAGTAGAAGTCATCGACACCACCATTGAAGACAGCATCGTTTTCGCTGGATGCGTACTCGAGCGAGTCTTTGAATCGGAACCAGCGAACGCCACCGTACATATTGAGACGGAGCTTGCTGCATTGGGCGCCATACCATGGAGCGCAAGGGCCAGTCGGGCCACTGCAAGCAACAGGTGCAGATTGGCAGGAGTCGCCGCAGCTGCCTGTACCGCAGTTACCTGTACCGCAATTTCCGGTACCGCAGTTTCCGCCGGATCCAAATCCGCCACCACCAAGTCCGCCACCACCGAGTGTGCGGACCGCACCGCTGCCGTAGCCGACTCGACGTCCGTCATTGTAGGCACCTGCGGATGCATAGGCTTGTCGAGCTCCCCCACCCAAGGCAAACGAGAAGAAGTTTAGTTCGGCGCTTTGGAATTCTTGATCTCGCAAGATTCGATGGGCGAAAGCATTGTCGTACCAATCGTAAACAGACTGCCCTGGCATTTCTATACCGTATTGCCAGGCGCCCCCGGGGCCACGCAAGGTAAGCGGTAGATTCGAACGGAGGTTACCGTTGATTTGATCGGATGCCAGGATGGTTGCCGATTGAGGATTGGAGAAGATTCCCCAGTACGATCCCATGATTGCGTAACGGCCATCACCGAAGTAGCGTCCGACATTGAACTGAACACCGCCCGTTGGTTGCATCTTGGCATCGGAGGTGCTTAGAAAACTCTGAACATAGGGGTTTGGTGCTGGCGAAGGATTTGCACCATCCTGAGTATTGGTTGTCAATCTAACGTTCTGATTATCCAGTCGATTGAAAATCAATCCGCTTGCGCCGAAGATCCAAGGGTTCGGAGACACGATCGAAGGAGCGTAGCTCACCGCAGGTTGGCTGTTGCAGCTTTCGGTAGCACCATAGCCGTAGCTTGGGGTAGCCTGGACCATCGGAGAGCTTCCGACGTTGACTCCGTGAGTTGCACAGTTGCCAGAGTTGCAGGCTGGGCAGGAGCTAGTGCCTGACTGTGCCGGCGCGGCATAAGGTGTCGAGTACCCTGGCTGGGCGTGTTGTGGACCCTGCAACTGCATTTGTTCGTACGGTTGCTGGACTTGTGGAGCGTACTGAGGAGCAGATTGGTACTGTGAATTTAGTACCGAGTTGTCAATGGCCGACCCAGGAACATGCACATGTCCGTTGGGGATGCCGCTTCCAACAACTCCATTCTGGGCGTAGGCAGCCAGGCTAGTTTGGCCAGACTGCGGGGCCAAGTAGTTCCGAACTGCAGAATTGCTGTTCGGTGGCGGTGGCAGTGCCCTCGCGCTGAACGAGCTTGCCGAAAGTCCGCCTGTATCGCCAAATGTATTTTGAGCCGAAGCGATACTGGGGATTGCGGTTACCCCTAAAGTCATCGCGAGGCCATGAAACCAAGTTTTTCTCACCAGAAAGCTCCTTGCAAAAACGTCCATCCTAGACGTGGCATCCATTGCCACTCGAGGGAGCTCCCCCAAACAGAGAGCTCCGTGCACCGGGAACTTTCCCTCCAGGGTTGACCCAATGCACCAAGCTTACTTCGGCGGGAAAATGGCCTGTCAAACCTTCTTTCAGGCTTTAGCCAGCGATAAATCGGGGCCTACCTAAAGACAACCGGAATAAGTCATCCAACCGGAGGGCTGTCAATCGTCGCCATCCCCTGTTTTTTCAGGAAAAACGTGAGGAAACGCACAATCGGCATATTCGGAACGGGAATTCAGCTAGTCGCATTGGATCCGATTGTTATGATCGGAGAGTGGATGCGAAAACGGATATTCAGCAGACATTTGATTTGGGCGAGCTAGACTCTCATTTTCGCGCCCGCAAGCCCTCAACCCCAGTATTTACGTATGCGTTCGCTGCCCATTCTAGCCAATCAAGATGCCTCTACCGATAGCCGCATTCGGCTTCAAACGGATGCAGGTAATACAAAGGGTTCTTATGCTTTTATCAGCCTTGGCTGCCCCAAGAACTTAGTCGACAGCGAGCAAATGCTCGGGCTCTTGCACAAGGATGGCTACAACCTTGTCCAAAACCCGGAAAACAGCGATTTCGTGGTGATCAACACCTGCGGCTTCATCGATAACGCCCGCAAGGAGTCCTTCGAAGCTATCGATCAAATGCTGGACTTAAAACGCCAGGGCAAGATACGCGGGGTCATCGTTACAGGTTGCCTAGCCGAACGTCAACAAGAACAATTGCTCGAGGCTAGGCCAGAGATCGATGGCCTCGTCGGTGTGTTCGGGCGTGATGACATTACAACCATCGTGAATCGATTCATGGATGGACTCGATGAACAAAGAACCATCTTCAGGCCAGCTCCAATTCGAGCACTGGCCGACGATTTCCGCTTGCAACTGACCCCCAAGCACTTCGCTTACATGAAGGTCTCCGAGGGCTGCGATAGGCTTTGTACTTTTTGCGCTATTCCGAAGATGCGAGGCAAGCACGCCAGCAAACCGATCGAAGGGATCATTGACGAAGCTAAAAAGCTTGTCGATACCGGCGTTCGGGAACTCATCCTAGTGGCCCAAGACACCACTTTCTACGGTATCGATCTTTATGGCAAGCCGAGGCTTTCCGAGCTTTTGGAAAAACTCGATGCGATTGATGGTGTCGATTGGATTCGGTTGATGTACTTCTATCCGATGTACATTGACGATCAACTCGTGCAAACCATCGCCGGGGCCAAGAAAATCCTACCTTACATCGACATGCCTTTGCAACACATCAACGACACGATGCTCAAGCGGATGGCCCGTCGCGTAACCCGCGACAAAACACATGAGCTAGTGACAAAGCTTCGCGATGGCATCCCCAACTTGGTCATGCGGACAACCATGATCACCGGCTTCCCAGGCGAGACCGATGAACAGTTCGATGAACTGGAAGCCTTCGTTTCGGAAATGCGATTCGAGCGGGTTGGCGTGTTTACCTATTCGATCGAACCGGATACTCCCGCAGCCAAACTTCCGGATCACTTACCGGAACGCATCAAAAAAGAGCGTCGAAACCGATTGATGGCCGTCCAACAGCAGAACGCCTTTGCTTGGTGTGCCGAACGCGTGGGAACACGCATGGACGTGTTGATCGACAAGGCCGTCGATGAAGCCAACAACGTTTGGCTGGGACGATCCTACGCGGACGCACCGGATGTGGACGCGACGGTTTTTGTTACTGGCGAAAAAGACAAGCCCATTCGGCCAGGCAACATCGTAGATTGCGAGATTGTTTCTTCGCAACATTACGATCTCGTAGCTGCCGCCGTTGGGCCCATTCGATAATGGGATTAACGAGTCCAAGTTCATCGAACATCAATGTCCCGAATGCCCTGTCGGCCGCAAGGCTTGGTTTGGCAATCGTTGTTTGCATCCTCATCGAATGGCAGTTCTTTCTCGCGGCGGTGATTTGTTTTTTGGTGGCTGCAAGCACAGACTGGATCGATGGTTGGTGGGCTCGTCGCTTTCAACAGGTCACGAAACTAGGACGAATCCTCGATCCATTTGTTGACAAAATCATCATCTCGGGTGCGATGATCGCCTTGTGCGCCGTGCCAAATTCAGCCATCGCTCCTTGGATGGCGACGCTGGTGGTGGGTCGAGAATTGCTGGTCACCAGTTTGCGTGGCTTGGTTGAGGGGCAAGGTGGTGACTTTTCCGCAAAGCCGTTGGGCAAGTGGAAGATGGTAGCTCAATGCGCTGCAATCGTATCCGTATTGATTGAGCTTCAATACACAGTTGCGCAAAATTGGCTGCACTGGACTAGTGTCGGGCTCGTTTGGCTGGCTATTCTATTGACTGTGTTGTCGGGACTGGAATACGTAATATTGGTGCTGAAGAAACCACAATGACACTGACGCAAATACAATCGTTGGCCTTAGGCGGAATGTGTGCGCTGCTCTTTGCAGTCGTCGGAGGCTCGATAGTCGAATGGTCCAAGTGGCTAGCACGCTATCGGAATGGCGTAAAACCCGTTCGGATGCCGACAGGGCCACAAGCCACCGTCGGGCTTATTGACATTTTGGTGACTTTCTTGGTGCTGTTCTCGCTCTTTTTCTTTGCGGCAGTTGTTTGGCGGGCGTCAGGTTTGCCGGTTGGCCCGAGTCTAAAAGGAGCAAAGCTTGATTCCGTCGTAGCATTCGACAGTGTTTCTCCAGCGAACCAGCAGTTAGACGATGAGATCATGGCCTCCGAGTTGGCCAGCAACTCAGACAACAGTGACCCCGAATCGGGTAGCACAAACGAATCGGGTAACACAAGCGAACAGGTCAAGGTGAAGCCTGCTGGCATGACGCAAAACAAATTCATCTACAGTGGCGTTGCTGTTACGGCACAGCTTCTGTGTGTGATTCTGATGACCGTGTTTATTCGCGGCAGGACTAGCTGTACCTTCAAACAACTCGGATGGCGCACCGATCAAGTTGCAGGGGACGTGGTTGCGGGCTTGCAATGCTTCCTCATGATGACGCCGGTCATTCTCGTACTGAATGGTGTGTTGCAGGGATTAACAAAAATACCGTACGAACATCCGGTTCAAGAGATGATCAAGCAGTACCCTTGGTTGCTCGGCATCGCATTTTGGCAAGCGGCGATTGTTGCTCCCATTTCGGAGGAATTTGGATTTCGTGTGTTGCTGATCGGCTGGTTTGAATCGATCCATTTTGGTCGAAACAAGTTGATTGCGTTCCTTTTTGGTTCGACTTCCGATTTATCAACGGAACGCCCAGGATGTGAAGAGAATCCTATTTTGGCAGTGGCAGCATCCCAAGACACCTCCAATCCCTACGACGCTCCTTTGACTTCAGGAACGGTGTTGTTTGCGGGAACGTCGGCTGGAGCGACTGCATTGGAATATAGACCTCCATGGTGGCCAGCTTTGTTGAGTGGAACTCTGTTTGGGCTTGCCCACTTTAGCTATGGAGTGAGTTGGGTTGCCTTGGTTGTTTTTGGAGTGGTGTTGGGTCGACTTTATCAAATGCGGCAGAGCATACTTCCAGTGATCTTGGTGCATTTCCTGTTCAATGCGATGAACGTGACCATGTTAGGTTTGTCGATTTTGTTGCCGAACAATTTGGGAAAGTAATTCTCTCTTTCTTGATCGACTCGTCCATTCAGATGAATTGCGAGGTTTTAAAAGCTATCCCGTGGAGCATTTTCTAATGGTAAGCACCTACGCGTAAGTTTCTTCGTTTAACCGCGTGCCCATCGGGCCGCGAGCACTGTAAAACGCGGGGCGATGCCCACGCGGTTAAACGAAATAACATCCAGATATTTCTGCCGAGGTGCTTAGTTGTTGGAATCTTGATGTCTTGGAGCCGATTCCAATTGTTGTGGACTTAACTCTTAATATCAACCAAAAATGGTTCGTTGCTTTCCGCAGCCATCTTGCGGATGTCTTCCGTGATTCGCATCGAACAGTACTTCGGACCGCACATGCTGCAGAAATGGGCGCTCTTGAAGGTATCCTGCGGCAACGTCTCATCGTGGTAAGCCTTGGCGGTTTCTGGATCCAACGAAAGACGGAACTGCTCGTTCCAATCGAACGCAAACCGAGCTTTGGAAAGCGCATTGTCACGGTCTTGAGCACCTGGTCTTTTACGGGCAACGTCTGCGGCGTGGGCTGCAATTTTGTAAGCGATGACTCCCTGTTTGACATCTTCGCGGTTGGGCAACCCCAGGTGCTCCTTGGGGGTAACATAGCAAAGCATGGCCGCACCCGCCCATCCGGCCAAGGCGGCACCGATGGCGCTCGTAATATGGTCATAGCCGGGCGCAACGTCGGTCACCAACGGTCCTAGGACATAAAAAGGAGCACCATGGCAAACCTCAATTTGCTTCTTGATGTTCATTTCGATTTGGTCCATCGGAATGTGTCCTGGACCTTCGACCATGACTTGCGTACCCTTGCTCCAACCCTTTTTGCAGAGTTTGCCCAAAACATCGAGCTCTGCGAATTGAGCAGCATCGCTTGCGTCCGCGATCGAACCGGGGCGCAATCCATCGCCTAAACTCCAGGTCACATCGTATTGCTTCATGATGTCGCACAAGTCATCGAAAGCTTCGTAAAGCGGGTTTTGCTTGCGATGAACCATCATCCACTTGGCGATGAGCGAACCACCTCGACTGACGATGCCGGTAACACGCGAGGTTGTTAAGTGCAAATGCTCCAAAAGAACGCCACAGTGGATGGTCATGTAGTCGACCCCTTGCTTGGCTTGGTGTTCGACCATGTCCAAGAAATGCTGTGCTCGCATGTCTTCGATGTTGCCACCCAATTCTTCCAACATCTGGTAGATCGGTACGGTCCCAATGGGAACAGGTGAGGCCGCGATGATCTTGCTGCGGATATTGTCGATGTCCTTGCCCGTCGACAAATCCATTACGGTGTCCGCTCCATAGTGGACAGACACATGTAGCTTTTCCAGCTCTTCCTCAATGTTGCTGGTGACGGCGGAATTACCGATGTTGGCATTAATTTTGCAAGTCGCAGCAATACCGATGCACATCGGCTCAAGGTTGCCCTTCAAGTGGACCTTGTTGGCAGGGATAACCATTCGTCCAGCCGCAACTTCGTCCCGAATCAATTCAGGCGTAAGATTCTCCCGTTTGGCAACAAACTCCATTTCGGGGGTAATCTGACCGGCAATGGCTGCAATGTATTGAGTCGTCACGCGTTAAAAACTCCGTTGAATATTTCTGGGTGAATAGATGCCGGCTAACTTCAAATAATATTAGCCGCAGGGCGTTAGCCCCGGTTTCCTCAACCGGAACCAGTGCGAACGCAGGTCGGCTAATCCTAAAATTAAGCTGTCGCCAAACACTAGTTTATCGCCGTCTCCAAAGGTGGGGAACCGGAAAAAGCCACGAAGTGATCACTTCCTGCCAAGCAATCGATTCATATTCTTTTTATAGGCCTCGACTCCGGGCTGCCCGTAGGGATTGATTCCCATCAGTCGTCCCTCGACCACGGTAGCCAGCATCATCATTTGGAAGAGTTGTCCCATATGAAGCTCGTCAACCCGCGGAACGTAGAGATTCGTCGACGGGCGTCCGTCGTCCCGCAACGCTTGGTTAGTGCCTTCAATTGCGGCTTGCATGACCTCCGGCAGCGTTTTTTCAGCGATTTCGTTGAGGGAATCAGCGTCCGCTCCTCGGGCCCCAATCGCTAGTGAATCAAAGCGATATTCGTCCACGATGATATTGTTGAAAACTTTATCCCTTTTTCCCTGCTGATGCTGTTGGTGGCGAGAGTGCAAGTCGCGTGTATTGAGCGTTGTCAGCGGAGTGAATCCCAGCAGGTTTTTCCCAAGGCTCTCGGCGGCCAACTGGTCGTACCACATTCCAAAGGATTCTAGGGCTTTACTCCAAACACTCATGACTCGGATGTTGATATCGCGGTGCTTTTCGAGCAAATGGTTGGCAGCCACATACTGTAGGACGATGTTGTCCTCCGGCTTGGCCGTAAGAAAATGCTTGGTCATGGCCGAGGCACCTTGCAAGAGTTCGACTACGTTGACTCCCAGGAGTGCAGCTGGAACCAGTCCGACGGCCGAAAGGATCGAGCAACGCCCGCCAACTCCATCGGGAACAGGATAGAGATCCGTCACACCCAGTTCCGTAGCCATCTGGTGCAGCTTACCACCCATTCCGGTAACGGGAACCAACAGCTCAACCAGTTTTTCGCGGTCCCCTCCGGTGCTCGACTCAAGTGCGGCCAGAAATTGACGGAACGCTGCAGCTGTTTCCAGGGTGCCACCGCTCTTGCTGATAACGACCAATGCCCATCGCTCAAGTTCACTTGTTGCCGGTTGATTCTTGTGGGCTCCCAGCAAATGAAGCAGAGCTTGGGAAGCGTCGTTGTCGAAATTATTCCCTTCAAAATACATTCTGGGTTTGCTGCCTCGATCGCCGCGGGACAATTCGTTCCAATACGGCTGGCAGCATGATTCCAGGATCGCCCGAGCACCCATGTAGGAGCCGCCGATTCCCAGCACAACCACCCTATCCACGATCTTGTGTAAGTGTGTTGCTCGCTTGAAAAGCCTACCCAGCTCGCTTCCTTGCCGATTGGCTTCGTATTCAGCAAGTAGTCGGTCAGGCATGGTCACGAATCCAGCATCCAGCGGATCCATTTCTGCCGGAATGGGTAGTTTCCCCGCTAGCATTTCTAGCTCGGTCGTCATCATCACATCGCGAATGCGGCCAAGTTCGGGCAGCAGCTCGTTCATTTGCCCTTGGTCGATCCCGTGGTTTGGAATCATGGCGCCGGACGGATCGAAGCGAAGCGGAAGCAATGTATTGCGTCGGAGTTTCATAGATTTAGTGCTAGCATTGATGTGGTGACAAACTTGGACATGCGGGATCGCAACCCGATACGTAAGTGAGGGACCTGCGAGATCATAACCCGATACGTAAGTGAGACCGGCGAGATCATAACCCGAAGCGTAAGTGAGGGACCTGCGAGATTGTCCCTCGTTCACGCATCGGGTTGGGATACTCGAATCTGCCGCTAGCTAAGAAGATAACCATGAATCCATAGTTAGAACATAGGATTTTGATCTAGACCCTGCGGAAAGGAAAAGCCTACCATCGCCAGCATTCGGTCACCTTTCCGCGTTTCGTCCAGGAATTTTTCAGATGCTGCCAATGAAAATGAAGCTGGCGCTGATGTCCTCCCAAGTGAGTTGGGGAGGCGGCGAGCAATTTTTATGGTCGCTTGGGCATGGACTAATTGACCGCGGGCACTCGATTCTCTGGGTTTGCGATGAAATAAGTCCACTTTATGGTCGGGTCCGAAACGCAGGTTTCGATGGCGTGGGTATGACAGGACGCATGCCCAAACCGCAAGCTTTGTTGCGATTGCGAAAAACGTTATCGAAGCACGGCACACAGCTTATTCATGCGAACGACTCTCATTCGCTGATTTGGGGATCCCTGGCAATGCTCGGCAAACTGGGCATCAAGCGAGTGGGGGTTAAGCATACTGCGTTTCCGATTCGATCTGCGGTTCGCTACAACTGGATGCTCGACGCTGTGGTTTGTGTTTCCAATGCGGTTCGCGAAGTATGCGTCGAAGGTGGCGTGGCGGAGCGAAAAACACACGTGATCCACGGAGGTTTGGAGCCGCCGCAACTGGAACGCTGGATCGAGCGTTTCTGGGCCTGCGAGCATCTTGGCATAGACCATCACACCCCACTTTTCTGCGCCGTCGGGAGTTTGATCCCATGCAAAGGCTACGAACGACTCATCGAAGCGGCCCATCACTTGCGTTGGCACATGCCTGATTTTTGCGTGGTCATTTGCGGTGAAGGAAAGTCTAGGCCTGAACTGGAGCAGCTCATTCGCAAGTACGATTTGCAGAAACAAGTGCGATTACTCGGATTTCAAGAACGACCCGAACGCTGGATTTGCGCTGCAGATACGTTTGTGCATCCGTCCCTAAGCGAGGGGCTTTCGCTGGTAACTATCCAAGCGCAAATGATCGGGACGCCGGTCATTGCAACGGAAGTTGGCGGCCTAAAAGAAGTGCTTCGAATGCCCCAGTCCGGCGAACCGTTAGGTTGGCCCATCCACGGAAACGACCCAGCGACTTTAGCCGATCTCATGAAGTTTTCTGTTGAAAACACGCCAGAACGACATGCCCTGATCCGGGCCGCAAAGCAATCCGCCTTGGGGCGTTTTGACCTTAAGCAGATGGTCGACCGATTCGAGAGCCTCTACTTACAAATGCTATCAAGCAAAACGCAAAGTCTTGGTGAAGCACCCTTACGGAACTCTGGCTGAAGTTGGATTGTGACGACATTGCTACAAATTTTCATTGAACCTCAATCTATGGATCGATAGATGAAAATATTAAAGAACATCGGTTGCTTTTGATTGCGACCGTGGAACGTGATCAACTTGGGATGTAACGGAGTACTTTTTCAATGAAGCGATTTGGACGGACTTGGTTTAGAACTGCCTTGTACTCCCTTGCTTTCTCTTCGCTGTCGACTGCTTTTGTGGCGGCTCAACAACAGCAAGCGGGAAGTGGATTAACGGAGCCCGTTTTCAGGGTTTCCAAAGTCGAACCTTCGATCCCTGGAGCAGCCGCTCCCCACCCACTCGATCCAGCCATACAGCTTGCACATCAAAGTCTCGGTCAAATCCGTGCTGATCTCAAGGACTACACCGCCGTTTTGGTTAAACGAGAACGAATCGGCGACGATGTCGGTGAGCATGAATTCATGTTCGCCAAAGTTCGCAACCGTAAGGTTCAAGACAACAAAATCGTTGTCCCCTTTAGCGTATACCTCGCATTCCTCAAGCCGACTTCTGTCAAAGGCCGGGAAGTTCTCTACGTCGAGAACCAGAATCAAGGAAAGCTCTATGCTCACGAAGGTGGCATGAAGAAGATTCTCGGTACCCACCTGCTTGAGACCAATAGTTTCTTGGCAATGGCTGGTCAACGATATCCAATTACCGACATCGGTATCGAGAACCTCGTCGAGAAACTCATCGAACGCGGCGAGAAAGACAAGCGTCACGGTTTCTGCACCGTCGATTTGGTACCTGGTGCCAAAGTAGGTGGGCGCAATTGCTCGATCATTCAAGTGACGCACGCCATTCAACAGCCACACTACGATTTTCATCTAGCACAGATTTTCATGGATGATGAGTGGAAGATTCCGGTTCGCTATGCTGCCTACACATGGCCCAAGCATGGCGCTAAAATCGATGTCGACAAAGATGTCATCGAAGAATACACCTACCAGAATCTCAACTTCAACGTTGGACTAACGGACGCGGACTTCGACGTAAAGCACAAAGACTACAAGTTTAACGGCCGGTAGTCCAAATGTCGCCTTTCGCTCTGCGAAAGTGCGCAGCTTACTCTTGTGGTCGAGCTTTCTCTTGTGGACGAGCGAGGCCCTTCGCTCGTTGGATTCAAAACCTGAGCGAGGGCCTCGCTCAGCTACAATTCGAAAGTGCGCCGCGCGAACGCACTTTTGCGGAGCAAAAGGCGACAAAGAATCCCATTCACTTAAAGACCCTCTTTAGCGCATCGCGAAGAGGTCTACGCGGAGCGGGCTCTTTGGGTTCTTCCGTCGGTAGAATATCCTCGCTCTTGTTGGCCTTGTCTTGAGCCTTGCGTTGACGCAAGTTCTTTACGAAATCAACCGCGGTTGCGATGGCTTCATCTGCTTTCCCCTGGGTGACATCCCCGATTGCATCCACAATCGTGCTGGTCAACGGCGCGTCCGTTTGAAGCTTTCCAGCGATCGTAGCAAGCAGCAACGCCGATTCCCCTCGCATGACACCCCACTTGATTTCGGGATCGTCCAACGTCCCGCCGACAGGCAGCTTAACGCGTGGGACTCCGAGTTGCTGGACCTTTTCGCGGCGTGCAAGTTGCTCAATAGGAATAGGAATCTCCACGCTCAAGTCCAAGGATCGATCGGCTAGGCCAACGTACCCTTGCGTTGCGATCTGAAGCCTTGGATCCAGTTTCGGCAAGCCCGCCTCAAGCCCGGAATGAAACACACGGCCGTCGGCAACTTGAATGATCACTTCCGATCCATCGACGAAGACGAGTTCGTGGGACGGTTCCTTGCCACGCAAATTGGCCAGTGCATCCAAGGCACCGACAATCAGCGGTTCGGACGGTCCGCTTCGAACTTGGTGCAAGGTCAACGTTGCCTCCCCCTTGCTTTCGAGCGGACTGGCCAGTGGCACTCGGATTTCTTTAGTCTTCAATGAAATGCGACCGTCAAACCAAGCGGATTTGGCGAGCAATGGGACCGCCAGTCCCACTCCCAAACGCACCAGTTCCGGTGTGAGCGCCGCCTGATCCAGCACTTGCATCGGTTGAACGGTCAACAGAGCATCTTCGTTGAGTGCTCGATAAGAGATGTCAGCGTTCATCGGTGGGATGACCTGCAAAGCTTTTCCGCCATCGACGGGCATCACTTGCACACTCAGATTGCGAACGGCTAGGTCGAGATCCAGTTTGGGCCGCGACTTGGACTTGGGTGCGTTATCGCTTGGCTTTCCTTGGATCGATTTGACGAGTCGTTCTAAATTCGAACCATCCTCTAGCAAGGCGATGTCGAGCTTCGGTTCGTTGATCTCTACCCGACCGAGGTTTCGGCCGTTGAGCAGATAGGCGAGCAAGCCGCGATTGGACTTGATGGAATGAACGGTAACCAGCGGTAAATTCCCATTGCTACCCTCTGGCAATCCATCTGATTGGCTAATGGAAATGCCTTGAAATTCGAGCGGACTGAACCATCGAAGTTTGACCGACTCGATCTCGAGTTGGAATTGGTCCTGGGCAAGCCGATTAATAAGCGGTTGGTAGATCCATCGCGAACCGAGCATAGTCGGAAGCGCCAGAATCAGCGCCAAAACGCCTAAGCCAATTACCCCCACGACTCGTAGCCATTTCCGTTTGCGAGTCGATTTAGAGTTTGTATTCATGGTGGAGGTCCTTAATTTGGAGTGCTGGGATTCATCCCAGCTTTAAGATCACGCAGCGTCAAAGCTCAAAAACAACGATCATCGCCCCAAATCCGACGACGGGGTAAGGGAGTAGGTGGAGTAGGGGAACAGGGCGTCCATTTTATTGGCCAGGGTTCCCCCGAGTAAGTAACCTTCAAGTAAGTCACCCTCCCTCGGGGAGGGTCGGCCGTAGGCCGGCGTAGGCCGGGGAGGGTGAACTTCATTATACGATCACTTCTTCCACGTCGCCCTCCCCTCGCTTCGCGAGACCCTCCCAAAGCTCCCAGAGGAAGGGTGGCTAGGTTGCAATGCCAACGTTTGAACTTGAATTATTCATTACCAAATACGGACTTACGCAAAACTGTGTGTGAGATTCTACCGATAGTGTGGATTGTACGGACGCACAGAACGAACGGCAAATGCTAGCCATTTGCCAGCCCGATGGTAGGAGGTCACGCCCATTAACAAGACACAACTATTCGTCCTAGCGATACTATCGATTGCCATCACAGGGCTTTACTTCCAGGGGAGGAACGCGTCGCAACACATGGACGTAAACTCTGGCGAGCGGGTAGTAGATGCAGGTAAGCAACTCAGCAAAACTAGCTTGACCGAGCCACCTAGAATGGTGGGTAATTTCGAGGGATTTTCGAAAGTATCCGCATGGGATGTCTTGTACCCAAGAGATCCCGAGGTTGTTCCCGCATCCTTTTTGGGAGCGCAAGATGCAACACTCCCCTTTAAGCTCGTTAACGTAACCGAAGCCTCTGGAGCCAATGGAGCGGACAAATGGATTTGGCCCAAGGAGCTTTTGGACAAAGGCATTTGGCTGAGAGGTAAATCGCAACAGCCCCAAGCGATACAAGTCCGTCTCGATGGAATTAACGTCTCCGCTACTGTTAAGGGGCGACTTCCTGACGGTGTAACGGCCACTGGTAGTTTGGTAAGCAATGAGCTGACGCTAACATTCACGACACCAGCAACCTACAAGCTCAGTGTGAAAAAGATCGATATTAATAGCATCGAAGTTTCCGATTCAGGAACTGGCCACGCGGACTTGGTTGTACACGTTCCAGACGCTTCCAGGAGTCCCTCAGAGCCCTCGATTCTCGGAGTTCACTTGGGCAAAAACTATCCATTCCAAAATGTCGATGACATAACGAAGGTTAAACCGCTAATAATTGGAAAAGGTCAAGCTACTGAAATTGTCGTTGAAGGTCAAATCGCATCCAGCGAAGATGAACTGTTTGGTGTAGTGTTGAATCAGTTGAATCAGCCGAGCACTAATTCTGGTTTTCAGGTACTTAAAGTAGTGAGAGGTTCGGCGGCTACGAAGAACAATACAAACTTCAATCTCATCAATATCCCAGTCACTCTTAGCCAAGAAACGAACGAAAATGTAATTGTTAATCCTTCGATTTTCTTCTTCAGTAAGCGGACAGGATTTGAAAACCATAAGTTTGCTTCAAAGGAACTTTCATTCCAATTCGCTGAATATCAGAACGTTCCGAAACCGTCTTTGGCGTTGTCGGTCGCAAATCCAGCCCGAACGGCAATTCTCAATCAGATTTTTCTTCTTTCACGATCTGTTCTGCCGCTCAAAGTTGCTGTTCAAAACGCCATTGCCACTCCCAGTGGCAAAGCAGCAGCGGCGTACCAACTCTTGATTGATG
>JANMLD010000036.1:0-12642 GCA_031372345.1 Pirellula sp. | reverse complement strand
GTCATCCCCTGACCAACTCCGAAAAAGAAACGCAGCCGCCAAGAAACGCCGCGGGCCCTCCATCCTGCGAGACGCTTGGCTGTCCCCCCTGACCATCAACGAACAAGCCAACGTCGGCCCGCAAGCCAGCAAGACTGGCGTGCGGGCAAGCGACAAAGGCTTTCTATCGTTGAACCTACTGGACTACCTGAAGCTGCTCGATTGGACCGGACGCCAACGCGGCAGCGTACAAAAAGCCGACATCCCAGCCGATTTGGATCCTATCTTGAAACGGATTGGGATCGACGGTCGGATGTGGGTCGACTTGGTCTGGGGTTTCCAAAAGTACTTCGGCCGTGGCGGCGCCGTCGGCTCCCCCAAAAGCCTCAAGGAATCCGCAGCCAATCGCCATCGCAAATTCGCACGAGGCCAAAACGCCGCCGCTGCCTGCTTTACTTAAGTACGAACAATAAATCGCCGGTTTCAACTTGACTGCCCGATTGCACTAACAATTGTAAGATCTCACCATCTCGCTCTGCGTTAATGACGGTCTCCATCTTCATCGCCTCCAAAGCCAATAGCTTCTGGCCCTTCGTCACTTTGACACCCTGCGTCACCGCAACTCCAATCACCATGCCGGGCATACCTGCTGCAACGTGGGTCGGATCCGCAGAATCTGCTTTGACTCGTGTCGCCGCTTTGGATTCGATAGATCGGTCAACGACTTCTACTTCGCGAGGCTGACCGTTGAGCTCAAAGAAAACCGTCCGGGTACCATTTGGTCGCGCTTCACCGATCGCTAGGAATTTAATAATAAGTCGCTTGCCAGGCTCGATATCGACGAAGAACTCCTCGCCGATCGATGGACCAAAGAAAAAAGCGGATGTCGGAATCAACGACACGTCGCCATAACTTCGAACATGCTTCACATACTCGTCGAATACCTTGGGGTAAAGCGCACTAGTAACAATCTCTCGCATCGTTGCGTCGCGGCCCAACTTCGACTTCAATTGAACACCAATTGCGTGCAGATCCGTTGGAGGCAAGGATTCGCCAGGCCGTTGTTTCACTTCAGGGTTGTTTTTAAGAATCGACTTCTTTGCTTGTACCGGGAAGCCACCGGGAGGTTGGCCCATCATTCCACCCACCAAATCCAAGACCGAACCGGGATAATCGATTTCCCGAGTTCCGGAAACTACGTCTTCGGCTGACAATTGATTGGCTACCATGAACAGTGCCAAATCGCCAACTGCTTTGCTTGTCGGTGTCACCTTGACGATGTCGCCCAGCAATTGGTTTGCTTGAGCGTAACGTTTGCAAACATCTGACCACTGATCCGACAACCCTAGCGCTTTGGCTTGCTGGTATAGATTGGTGTATTGTCCACCTGGCATTTCGTGTTGGTACAAGTCGCCAGCTGCTACCAGCGACTCGCTTTCAAACGGAGCATAGAATTGCCTGGCCGCTTTCCAATATTCAGACAACTCCGTCAATGCATCTGTATTGAGTCGACTGTCACGGGGAGAAAACCGGAGGGACTCCACCAACGTGTTTAAATTCACTTGCGAAGTACCACCCGACATCGAGGCAAAGGCACCGTCTGCAATTTCAAGGCCTTCCTCGGCAGCATTGAGTATCGAAGCAGCTTGAATGCCTGCTGTATCGTGCGTATGAAAATGGATCGGGATGCCGATCTCTTGTTTGAGCGTTGCGACCAGTTTCTTTGCGGCCGCTGGTTTGCACAAGCCAGCCATGTCTTTGATCGCAAGCATGTGTGCGCCCATTCTCTCGAGTTCTTTTGCCAAGTCGACATAGTATTTCAAGGAATACTTCTGTCGATTTGGATTAAGGATGTCGCCGGTATAGCAAATGGCTGCTTCGCAAATCATGCCCGATTCTACGACTGCGTCCATCGCAACTCGCATGTTTTCCGTCCAATTGAGCGCGTCGAAAACTCGGAAAATATCGATGCCAGCGTCCGCTGCTTCTTTCACAAATGCGCAAACGACATTGTCTGGGTAATTCGTATATCCGACCGCATTCGAAGCCCGAAGCAACATTTGGAAGAGTATGTTTGGAATCTTTGAGCGGAGGTCGGCTAGACGCTGCCATGGACTCTCCTTCAAGAAACGCATGGTGGTATCAAACGTTGCTCCACCCCACATTTCCAAACTGAAGAACTGTGGCGTTAATCTTGCGTAAGCCTCCGCGATTTTCATCATGTCAAATGTGCGAACTCGCGTTGCCAAGAGCGACTGGTGTGCATCTCGCATGGTCGTGTCGGTGAGCAAAAGTTCTTTGCTACCACGAATCGAGTCGCAGAATTTTTTTGCACCCAATTTCAGAAATTGATTCCGGTAGCTCTCCGGCATTGGTTTGGTGATGTCAAGCTTTGGTAGTAGAGCCGGCTCGCGGCGAATGGTCTGGTTCGAATTTCCGACCATGCGGTTACCGTTGACCAATGTCTCGGCGATAAAACTGAGCAATCGTGTGGCCCGATCACGACGTCTTTGCAGGGCGAACAGCTCTGGAGTTTTGTCGATCATCCGTGTCGTTGCATCACCCGCCAAAAACGTCTTGTGGGTGATGAGTGAAATCAAGAATGGGATATTCGTTTTCACGCCCCGAATGCGAAACTCCTGAAGACAACGTTCCATCCGTCCGGCTGCTTCACCCAGGTTGCGACCGCGAGCTGACACCTTTACCAACAACGAATCGTAAAACGGATTCACAACGGCGCCGCTGAATGCGCTGCCCGCATCCAGTCGAATGCCCATGCCACCGGCACTTCGATAATGAGTGATGCGACCGTAGTCAGGTCGGAATTGGTTGGTGGGATCCTCCGTGGTGACTCGACACTGGATAGCTGTACCGACAACTTGAACATCTTTTTGAAGCGGCAATCCCAGCGTGTCATCACCCAATTTTTCGCCGCATGAAACCAAAATCTGCGCTCGGACTAAGTCGATACCAGTTACCTCTTCCGTAACCGTATGCTCCACTTGGATTCTTGGGTTGACCTCGATGAAGTAAAACTTATTCGTCTCGGTGTCCAGCAAGAACTCGACCGTACCAGCGCAGTAGTAACCAACTTCTTTACCGATTGCGATAGCTGCTTCGTGTAGTTCGGAAGCGGTTTTTTTGCTTATGTTCGGAGCCGGCGCAATTTCAACGACCTTTTGATGGCGTCGTTGCACCGAGCAATCGCGTTCGTGAAGATGGATGATGTTACCGTGTTGGTCGCCCAAGATTTGTACTTCAAGGTGACGAGCTTTCCCCACAAGCTTTTCCAGAAATACTTCGTCGCTTCCAAAAGCGTTCTTCGATTCACGCTGGGCTTGTTCCAAATTAGGTGCCAGTTCCGATTCGGATTCCACAACGCGCATTCCGCGGCCGCCGCCCCCTTTGGAAGCTTTGAGCATGATGGGATACCCCATGCTCTTGGCTGTGGCAATTGCTTCATCGAGCGATGCCACAGCATGAGCAGAACCCTCAAGGACTGGCACGCCAACTTTTTTTGCGATCGATCGAGCTGCCACCTTGTCTCCGAGCAACTCAAGTGCTCGGACGCTCGGACCGACAAATGTGATGCCAGCGGCAGCGAGAGCCCTAGCAAATTCCGCATTTTCTGACAGGAACCCATAGCCTGGATGAACCGCATCGATTCCGTTTTCGAGGCAAAGGCGGACGATTCCGTCGATATCGAGATAGGAACGAATAGGCTCACCTGCCTTTCCGATCTGGTATGCTTCGTCTGCCTTGAATCGATGAAGTGCGAATCGGTCCTCATGCGAGTAGAGTGCGACCGTTCTGATTTTTAGTTCGTGAGCACTTCGGAAAATTCGAGTTGCGATTTCGCTGCGGTTTGCAGCAAGCAGTTTACGAAAAGCAGGCATAGATTAAAAACACTGAAGAAGGGAAATCGGACTAATGTGGTGTGAGTGCCGTTTTAAGTCGAGCGGCAGCATTGCTAATACCGGGAGGGTGAGGTCCTGCCGAACCGTGGCGGCGCCAGCTCGGCAGGAGCCTCGCTCTCCCATTTAAACCATTGGCCATTTAAACCATTGACTATTTAGACCATTGGCAGGTAGTTTTCAGTCTGCAACTCGCCTAACTACGGTTTAGGGAGCATAGGCTTAGCGAAGTCACCTGCGGTCGCAACCACAAAGGTGTCCGGCGAAACATACTCGCTGATTGCTTCATTTACATCTTTCACCGTTAATTTCGAGACGTCGGCTTCAAGCTTTTCGAAGTACCCCAAATTCCGGCCAGTAAACAGGTTGTCCGCAAGTATGCGAGCCAATTTTTCGTCGCGAGACCGCTGCAATCTGCGAGATTGCAGGAAGCCCTGAATGTTATCCTTTAACTCCTTTTCCGTCACGCCATCCTTTACGAATTTTTGAATTTCTTCGTCGATGACTTTGACCAGTTTTTCACGGTTTGCTGGGTTGGTTATCGCACTAATCGAAAGTGAGGCTCGCTCGTCGATTGGACTAGCTTCGAAAATACTTGAAACTCCGTATGAAAGTCCTTCGTCCTGTCGCAACCGATTGCCAAGTCGAGATGCCAGTGTGTCGCCTCCAAGAACGTTATTTGCCAACAGCAATGCAGGGTACTTTGGATGATCGTCTCGAATGGCGTATTGTTGACTCGCGTAATAATTGGAATTTGCCTTGCCTGGAGTCTCGATCGATTGGATAGGCACCTTAACGTCAGAAGTCGCGGATGTGGCAATGCGCTGATACGCAATTTTCGACTTCCACATTGAGAACACGGCGGACAGTTTTTCCTCGACTTCTTTTGCGTCGACATCGCCAACCACGGTGACCTCGCCTTCTGTGCCCGACAAGAACTTTGCATGGATCTCTTTGACATCGGCAAGTTTAAGATTGCGATAGTCCTCCATCTCTTCCTCAGTTGTAGGAACGTATCGCACATCTCCACGCTTGTAAGGACTAAGAATTCGATTTACGCGCTTCTCAACCAAGATACTTGGCTCCCGTTTTTGGTTTTCCAATCGGGTATAAGCTTGGTCCTTTAAAAGAGAGAACTCCGTTTCGTCCATGCGAGGATTTCGAAGAATATCTTCGATCAGGGCCAAAACTTCAATCAACTTTTCTTTTTTTGTTTCGACTGAGATTCGGAGGATTTGCGGAATTGAGCTGATTCGAATATCAGCCTTGAGTTGGTCCTTTCGGTCATTTACCTGCTGCAACGTGAGTGTCTTCGTTCCGCGCTCCATTAAGCTCCCCAGCAACTCGCAAGCCGCAGTCTTACCCATCAAGGACTTTTCGTCGCCGAAACGCAGGTTGAGAGTCAAGTTGACGGTGTTGCCTCGTGTCTTCTTAGGCAAAAATGCAAAGGGGATCCCTGTCTTCAGTTCGCCGCGGATTAGTCGCTCTTCGATATTTTTTGGCGAGGGATCGAATTGTTCTCCTTCGCTGATTGATTCTCGTCCCACATAATCCTTTACCAGAGCCGCAACACTTGTGCGATCTGGAATGGTAATGCGTTCCGATATCTCGGTAGGCAAGTAAAGCCCCACGGTACGATTGTTTCTGACCAAGTACTTTTGCGAGACTCGCTGCACTTGCTCTGGCGTCGCACTTTCGACTCCGTCTCGATACAGGAAATACAGACGCCAATCACCTTGTGAAGCCCAATAGCTAAGTTTCGAAACAAGACTATCCGTTTTGGATGCTGCCATTTCTCTAGCATTAAGAATCTGTTGCCGTGCTCGATTTACTTCTTCGCTATTGATGGGAGTGCTACTCAAGTTTTCAAGAGTATCGATCATGGCAGCTTGTGCATCATCCGTTGCCCTGTCCTTGGGGACTTCAGCAATGAAGAAGATAACTCCGGGATCATGCTGTCCAAATGCACCACCGAAAACTTCCGTCGCCTTTTTCGTTTCAATCAAGGATTTATAAAGTCGTCCGCTCGGTTCATCCGTAAGGATCGACGCTAGTAGATCCACGGATGCAAACTCCGAATCGCTTCCACATGGAATGTGATACATCGCTCCAACGACTTGGACATCACCGACTCGCCGCACGACAGTCGTGCGGTCTCCATCCTGTGGAGGCTCGACGGTGTAGGTTTGAACCAATGAAGATTTTGGCTTTTCGAGTACTCCAAAATACTTTCGAACGTAGCCGAGCGCCTTTTTTTCGTCAAAGCTACCAGCTATTACGAGCATCGCATTGTCAGGTCGATAAAACTTGCGATAAAACGCTCGCAAGCTATCGATGGGCACGCGTTCTATATCAATGCGGTTTCCAATGGTTGAGTTACGGTAGTTGTGCCATTGATATGCCACCGAAAACATGCGTTGCTGCAAAACTCGAAATGGGCTGTTTTCCGCTCGTTCAAATTCGCTTCTAACGACCGTAAATTCTTTTTGCAAATCGTCATTTAGAATTCGACTGTTCACCATGCGGTCGGCTTCCAGTCGAATAGCGAATTCTAAGTTTTCATCAGATGCCGCGAGAGTCTCGTAGTATCTGGTTTGGTCCAGACCTGTTGAACCATTAAAGTCTGCTCCATGGTCTCGCAAAACGTCTGGAATTTTCGGGTGCAACTCCGTCCCTTTGAACTGCATGTGCTCCAAAAGATGTGCCATTCCAGTTTCGCCGTAACCTTCGTGGCGTGAACCAACAAAAATTGTGCAATTGACCGTTACTTTAGGCTGGCTCTTGTCTGCAAAAAAAAGGATCTTAAGGCCATTCTCAAGGACATATTCATTCATTCCCTCTACGGAACAAATCTTGGCAGGCAATTTGTCGCCCGCCGTGGAATAATGAAAAGGGCTAAACAGACCGTTGAAGGCCAAAAGCAGGCAGGCTAGGAATACCACGCGTGGGTAGACAAATCGCATCGTGAAATGGTCCTGAGGCTCGCGAAGGATCGCGGTCGGTTCTTTGAAGGGCAATATTGTAATACAATTTGCAGGGTCCGTAGATTGGACAAGCATCCAAGAAACAGAATAAACAAGCTAGGTAATAGAATGGCATGGCAAACTGTCTGCGCGTCGAGTGACCTCGAGGAAGGTCAGTCCATTGAGGTTGTTTTCCAAGGGGATATTATTGCCGTTTATCGTCATTGCGATGTTCTTTACGCCCTCGACGGAATCTGCATGCACCAGGGAGGCCCCCTGGCTCGCGGGCAATTGGCAAACGGAACCGTCACTTGCCCTTGGCATGGATGGCAGTATGAACTTGCGACGGGAAATCATGCCCCAACCTGCAGGCCAATGCTGAAAACCTACAAAATCCAGGAATCAGACGGAAAAATTGAGATTGACTTGCCTATCTAACACTTCCTAGCATTCCGCTCGGTCTCGAAGAAAGATTGATTTTGTTCAGTGCGTTTGCCAAGAATCGCTCGGCAACAATTCGTTCGTTAGTGAATCAATCGCTTCAAGCCCGATTATTTGTGTTTAAGAATGGACATCGGTCAGGGAGGACCGCAGTGCAAACTATCAAAACCGCCATCGTCGTTGTCTTGTTGCTGTTCGTATTATACGGAGGCTACATCGCTATGAACGGGACCAATACGCCCCTCAAAGCGGAATTGGATTTTGCCCTATTGGACCAAACCATTCCCGATGTCTCTGGCCCTGGCCCCATTCCGTCTTCCAATTCAGGGAACACGGCAAGTGCTTTCGACATGTTCACTAGCACGCCGTCCAAAGGCTTCGCCGCCAACACAAACGCCTCTCCCTTTGCAAACTCAAACACCGCCGAGTCGTCCGTACCACCTGCATTCCCAGCCTCAATCAACCCAACATTGCAGCCAGCCCCCCTTCTGACCCCGCCAAGCGGCATTTCAGCGATGGGCAATTCGCTTCCTAGCACGCTGCCGCCTCTTGCCAACACACCGTCATCCGCATTCAATCCAGCCTTTCCTCAGAGCAACGATGAAAAATTCCCACCGAGCTTGCGAGAATCGTCGAACCCGGTTTCGACCAACACGCCAAATTTTGGCATGAACATTGCCGATTCCAAAAATCCTGGGAGTTTCCCCGCACCCGCGACCGAATTCCCGACTTCCGCCAAGTCACTTCCGCCACTCGACTTGTCGAACGATCCTGGCACTATATCGAATTCGATTGGTTCCAGTCCAATCTCGGTCCAATCATCCGCTAGCAAGTCCTATGAGAACGCCAAAGAATTGGCTATTGAACAGATTGACCGTCGCAATTTAAAGGACGCACTCGCCACGCTCTCTGTCTTCTATAATGCACCGGAAATCACTACAGAACAACGTCAGGATCTGCTAGATCTGCTGGACGCGTTGTCGCGAGAAGTGGTCTTCTCTCGCCAACACCTTTTAGACATGCCTTATGTTGTTGCTCCTGGCGAAACGCTTGAGCAAGTAGCCAAACGGTACGACTTACCGCCTGAGATTCTCGCTCGTATCAACTCGATTGATACCACGACGCCACTCCGAAGCGGCGAAAAGCTCAAGGTTGTGCCGGGACCATTCCGAGCCGAAGTCGATTTGGCCAAAAACGAACTAACCCTGTTTTTGGGAGACCTTTACGCAGGCCGATACCCAGTCACCTTTGGGGCGGAGCCATCACCGTCGCCAGGCGTATTTCAAGTCATCGATAAGCAGAAGAATCGAAACTACTACGGTAACGGTGTCCAAATCCAACACACTGATCCTCGAAATCCCTTTGGCGGTTATTGGATCGATTTAGGACAGGACCTATGCATCCACGGTTCGTCAAGCGGCGGACAAGCAGACTCGAAACTCGGGTGTATTAGTCTCTCTCCATTGGATGCAAACGACATCTTCGGTATGCTCAGTCGCGGCTCTCAAGTCACGATTCGCAGATAAGACTCAAGGAAACAAGATCGATGGGACCCTGCCTTGATCTTCGACACGGAGTGTCGAGCTACACTAAGGGCTCTACGGATATGATACTTGTCGTGGAATGCGACTCGCCGGGTGAAAGCTCAATGCGGCTCTCTCCGACGTTGGCCGTTTCAATGCAAACCATCGAAGGCCACTCGTCATCCCCAAAGTCAGCCATTCGCTTGCATTTGTCGATCCAAGGGTTCCAAACCACAGTCGAAGACGACCCCGATTTAGCAATGCGAATGATACGCCTCACGCCCTCATCCAGCAAACAGCAATCCGCCTGAGTTCCTACGTAAACACGATCTGTCTCCCCCGTGAATCGTATGGGGATCCCCGATGCGGCTTTGAGCAACGCCTGATCGACTTTGTCCACGTAGGCTGTTTTCTCCAAGCCTACGATCGAAATCGTTCGAACGTCGCTAACCGCCAAGTACGTGTGCAAGGCATCCTCGAACGAATGACCCGACTTTGCGTTCGCTGGCAATTGTGTTGTCAAAGTCATTTTTAACTCTCGGCCAAACTCGACCTGAAAACTCACCGCAAAGGGATCGATCGAAGCTTCCAAACGAAGCACAATTGATCCATCCTCGTTAGCGTGCGCTCCAACCATTTCCCATTCGACAAGGCGTGCGAAACCATGCGCCGGCAATGTCCCATCCTTGGCGTTGGGGCCAAACCAAGGAAAGCAAATTGGGACGCCGCCTCGAATGGGTTTCCCTTTTTCAAAATGCGACTCTTGACTTAGCCACAGCACTGGCTGTTGCCCTGCCGGTTCCCACATCGTAATGTGGGCCCCTTGCAACATCAATTCGCCCTGGCAGGCAGATGTGCTGACAACTGCTCGCAAAAGTCCTCCAGTTCTTTGCTCGAAGGTCAGGCCTGGAACGGCAAACAGCTCTAATAACTCCTTTAACATTCTTTTATCCTCGCTAAAGTGCTGCATTGTGGCCCCAAACGGAAGTCCGTTGCAAGTAGCCTACACTAGAATGATAATCCCCGTACCGTACCGGGAGGGAGAGGCTCCTACCGAACCAACGCCAAGCTCTGCAGGAGCCTCGCTCTCCCATTGAAACCCTTGGCAGGTAGTTTTCACTCTGCCGCTCGCCTAAGTACTCCCGCCTATGCTTACCCAGAGTTTTGCAGCGCCCATTTTCCGCATGACACTTTTTACGTTTGTCCTTGTCTGGACACAGTCAATACGTTCGGAAGATTTGATTGCGATCGACAACGGCACTGTGAAAATTGGGATCGATCGCGAAAAAGGGGCTGCGGTCACTTGGCTTAGTTGGCAGGCCTATCCGAAAAACATCGTCAACTCGACCGATCCTGGCCGACTCATCCAGCAATCCTACTACGCAGGTAAAACGCTCGATCGACGCCAGGAAGGTCAAAGTAAATCTTGGAGCCCTTGGTCTTGGAATCCGATTCAGGGGGGTGGTGTTGGTTCATGGGCTAGAGTGAATGAGTTCAAACGGGTCGATGAACAAACTCTCTATTCGGAAACCATTCCAAAACTCTGGGACATGCCAAACGAAGAAGCAACAGCCCTCATGCGTCAGTGGACTGCTTTCGAACCTTCTATGCCTGAGGTCGTCGTTGTACGTTGCGAGTTCGTATCTCAACGTAAAGAACAGGACCGATGGGGACCACCCCTATCAAGACACCAAGAAATACCAGCCTGCTATTTCACTCGCAATTTTGCGGAGGCAAAGAGCTATCTGGGAGATGGGCGGTGGCGAGAAGAAAAACACCCACCTGGTCCCCCGTGGGGACGAACGCATCCGCCTCGCAATGCCATGGCCTTTTTCTGCAAAAGCGGTCAAGGTATCGCGTTGTTCAGTCCGTCCGCTACGCAGCACTGGAATTTTGGTCCGCACGGTGGAGGTTTGAGCGACGACCCGTTGGCTGGACCTTGTATGCACGTCGCACCACTCGATCAAGTCAGTCTAGCCGCCCAATCCACCTATCGCTTCCGTTACTGGCTTGTCGTGGGCGATGCAACTTCTATTGCCATGCGCCTCGATCAACTTTGGGAGAAATATTCCACGGAAAAAGCAGAGCATACCAAGCCCTGAAATTCAAGGCGGGAGCGGAGTGCGGTGGTTATTATCTAGGACGCCAAAACCAGGTTGAGGGGAGGCAAGCTCCCGCTCAACCTAGGGTATCGCTGGTTGAAATGCTTCACGGAGTTGCCCGTTGGGAGTTGCCCGTTGGGATTTAGCCTTCTATCGTTGCGGCACTAGGCTTTTTCGTCCGGTTCGTGACTTAACTTCAGTGTATTGGCTGGTACCATTTTCTCGTTCACTGGATCCCAACCCATCATCTGGCTCGAACGCCAACTTTCATTGGCCATGTTCACCGCGACAACACCCGCCATTCCAAGTTCGATTGGGCAATTGAGCGCCTCTCCATTTCGGAGATGATTGTGAAGGTTGGTGTGGTGCAGATTTTGGTCCTCGCCGCCAGTCTTCGTATGCTCTGCTAAAACCTTGAGGTCCTTGTCCCGTGCAACCCAGCCTGTTTTTGTAAACTCCAGGGTTCCTCGGTACCCGCGAATCAAATGATCGATCCCAACACGATTGCTCATCGTACCCAAGACGTAAACCGTCATGCCTCTTGGGTATTCGCAAATCATCTCGATGTTGTCTGGTAAGTCGCGTCCGTCTGGCCATTGCCAGATACCACCCATGCCGACCACGCGACGCGGGTAAAGCAAATCACAAGCTCGCATGATGCGCGTGATTCGATGGATAAACAAGTCGGTACAAATCCCGCCGGAATAGGCCGAATAGCAACGCCACTCGAAATAGTGATTTGGATTCCAATCGATCTTTGCGGCCGATCCTAACCAAGCATTCCAATCAAGGTCTGCAGGTTTGGACATGTTTTCAGCCACTTGTTCGGGTTCTCGCCAAGGTCCTTTCTTGGCATCGTACCTTCGAACATACTCAATTTGTGCATGAATGACTTTGCCGATGACACCGCTGCGAATCGCATCCCGGGCGGAGATGTAACTGTCGTCCGACATGGCTTGCACACCGATCTGAAGCGGTCGCTTGGTTTCCTTCTGTTTCTTCATGACCGCTTGCGCTTCGGGGATCGTATGCGTCATCGGCTTTTCACAGTAGACCGCTTTGCCGGCATCCATGGCGTCGATGGTCATGGTCCAGTGCCAGTGTTCCGGGGTCGCAACGACGACGTAGTCAAGATCTTTGTTATCAAGCACACGCCTGTAGTCCGTATGCGACTCCAAAGCGCCAATACTCTGTTTGCCCGCGTCGGCCCGCGTCTTCCAGCAATCGGCCACGGCAATCGGTAGCAAATTGTTTTTCTCTTTTAAATTATTGATTACATCGAAGTGGGCTTTGCCAATCACTCCGCCACCGATGACGGATACACCGATCCGATCATTCGAACCCATAATCCGTCCATAGCTCTTGGCGGACAATTGAGTAGCACCGGCTACGGCGACCGCGGTCGAGGCTTTGGACAAAAAGGATCGTCGCGACAAATCTGAATTCACCATGAATAGCACTCTCCGGCTGGCGTTTGATGAGGAATTTCTTCGTTTAACCGCGTGCCCATCGGGCCGCGAGCACTGTAAAACACGGGGGCACTGTAACACGCGGGGCGATGCGCACTCGGTTAAACGACATGGTATCAAGAACTTAGGATCGGCACAGTAATAAGTGTCGTAGACTGTCGTGGGGGGGGGGGGGGGGGCACCAAGAGGTGGGGGGGGGGGGGCCACCAGACAAAAAATAAAGGGCACGGAGAATGTTGGGGGGGGGGGGG
>JANMLD010000253.1:0-2699 GCA_031372345.1 Pirellula sp. | reverse complement strand
GCAGTATGAGTATTATCTACAACAAGAGGTCCGTGATTGCGGCCTCATTATGCTTGGCCACAACGGCCGGCTTATTCGCGGCGAATCATCGTGAAGCACCGATCACCGCGCTGGATCACAAGGCGGATATCACGGATGTATTTGCCTTCCGAAGCTATGATGGCGGGCCTATTCCAAAAGTGACGCTGATCTTATGCGTCGATCCGCTTCTGGATCCAGCCAACGGGCCTAATTGGTTTCCTTTTGACCCTGAGATTCTCTACGAGATCAAAGTGGACAATAACAACGATGCGGTCGCCGATGTGTCCTTTCAATTCCGTTTCAACACGGAGCAGCGGTTGCCGAACCTTTTCCAGGTCTATGCCGGGGCGGGAGCAGGGATTAACGCACCAGCCAATTCGCCAGCACCTGTGCCACCTGGAACGCCGATTATACCGCCTCAAATTAATTCGTTTTCGTCACCGGGACTTGGGATGCGGCAAACTTATGCGGTAACGATGGTTGTCAATGGACGCTCGACTCCGATTGCAGCCTCAAGTCCGTTTTATGCAGTACCCGCCAACGTTGGCCCGCGCACGATGGATTACGCGGCGCTGTTTACTGCAGGGACTTACACGTCATCCAATCCCGATGTGAAATTGTTTGCTGGGACGACGGATGATGCGTTTTGGATCGATCTGGGTGGTGCTTTTGACACACTCAATACTCACATTTCGCCCGTGTTAACTCCGGCTCAGGATGCTGCGTTTACAAATGCTGCCACAGATACGGTATCCGGGTATGCAGTGAATTCCATCGCCATTGAAGTTCCTGTATCGATGCTGACTCGTACAGGTAATATCGAACCGGCCTCGTCCGTTGCGGCGACCATCGGCGTCTGGGGAACCACCTCGAGACCGCGTGTGACCGTGCGTCAATCGCCAACTCCACAGATAGGATCGGGCGGATATCGCCAGGTCCAGCGAATGGGAAATCCCTTGATCAATGAGCTGCTCGTCGGGACTGGTTTCAAGGATCGGTTCAGCATGGATGAGCCCAAGAATGATTCACAGTTCGCTAACTTTTTTCTAGATCCAACATTAGCACGTGTTATTAATGCAGCGTTTGCTGGTGGCGTAACGATACCACCGCCTCCACGTACCGACCTGTTGCCGCTGGTGACTTACGCGGCACCCATTGCGGCCCCAGGAACGTCGGCCGGCCCAGTGGCTGATTTGCTTCGGCTCAATACCGGTGTTCCGCCTACAGCGGTAGCCAATGCAAGCCGACTTGGGCTACTCGGGGGCGATGCAGCCGGATATCCCAATGGGCGTCGTCTGTTCGATGACGTTACCGACATTTCGTTGCGAGCGGTGGTTGGAGTATTAAATCCAAGCTTCAACATCGCTCCCAACAATAGGCTAGGTGATGGTGTCAACATCAACGATGCGCCGTATCGCACAACGTTCCCTTACCTTGCGAATTGTCCAAGCGGACGGGATCGCCGACACGTCGACCCAGGCGAAGCTGGCGGCGGACCTCCATAAGACCTAAAAAATCGCACGTTCCCAGGCTCCGCCTGGGAACGCATGGCTTTGGAGGCTTTGCCTCCTTATGCGTCGGTGGATCCACTTTCGTGTCAAGCATGTTTTATTGACGGAACGACAGTTGAAAGATTGCCAATGGTAGGCGAGTCTTTCCGACTCGCCTTTTTTGCGTCTGAGTCAGGCGCAGTTCCTTAGTGTCGCTTTCTCTACTCCGCTGTCGTTTTTCCTAACATGGAATTCCAATGAAACCTTTTACTTTATTCTCATTAAGCCTGTTATTGTTATGCTTTGTTTGCGCATCCATTCCGACGACGGCTCAGACGTCCGAACCAGGAAAATCTCCAGCGGCCGAAAAGATCGCTGTTGCCAGAAAAGCCATAGAATTAAATCCGAAGAACGCTGACGGTTACAATCAACTGGCATTCGCCCTGTCTCGCCGGGCGCGGGAGACGTCCGATCCGGCCTACTACGAGCAAGCCCTAGAAGCGGTGAACGAGTCGCTACGGCTCGCGCCCGATAATTTTGATGCACGCCGAATGGAGACTTGGATTGCACTTGGCAAACATGAGTTTGCTCGAGCCCTACCGTTGGCTCGCGCTCTGAGCCAAAGCCGGCCAGACGACGTGTTGGCCTATTCCTTGCTCACCGATGCATGCGTGGAAACGGGCAACTACGAAGAAGCCGAAAAGGCAGCGCAGTGGGCGCTTGATATGCGACCTGGGGATATCTCAGGCCTTACTCGAGCAGCCTATCTTCGCGAACTCTTCGGGGATATCCAAGGATCGGTCGATCTGATGCAGTCGGCTTATAACAAAACACCCCCGTCGGAGGTTGAGGACCGCGCGTGGATTCTCACCCAGTTTGCACACCTGCAACTGCTCAGCGGCAAACCTGAAGTTGCCGAGTTGGCTTTGGCAGATGCGTTGAAGCTCTTCCCTGGCTACCACTACGCGCTGGGCAATATGGTAAAGGTAAGATTGGCGCAAAAACGCTATGACGAAGCCGTAGCCTTTGCTAGGGATTTTGTAAGTGCTGCGCCGCACCCGGAAAATCTATTTGTGTTAGGGGAGGTCCTGGCTCGCGCTGGTAAAGCCGACGAAGGAAAGACAGCGTTTGAGGATTTTGAGACCAAAGCCGTTGCGGAATCAAAAGGTACAGACAATGCTAATCGCG
>JANMLD010000244.1:0-30445 GCA_031372345.1 Pirellula sp. | reverse complement strand
AAACTTGAGCATACGCAACAATCATTCCAACGAGACGAAATGGCCGTGGAAAATATGTCTGTACTCAAGTTGACAAAACGTTAAAAAAGAAAAACAAAATCAATCACTGCCCTTGACTCGATCGCTCAGATGTCTCCGGTTCGACGCGCCGGGGCAGGATACGGAAACTGGTCTTCGGTGACCTGAATACGAGTTGGCAACTGCCTATTGGCCGCAGGACATAAATTTCCGCGTTGCCTACACTTACATTCAAGAAGCACCTATCCCGATCACTGTTGTAGACGAGTCAGATGACAGCGCGGTCCATAAGATTGAAATGCCTGATCCCCCTTTTCCGTATTTGCTCGACGGACCAAATGGTGCAGTCTATCTTTTTGGCCGCGAACTTCATGAGATCTATGCGTTGAACAAGTCCGATGGCAAACTAACGAAAGTGGATTTAAAGAAAGTGCCCGCAAAAAACTGATGCGTTCTTCCCATACAAGCACAGACGTGATAGACCAGCAATCCCTACGGTGATCCGAAAGAAGACAATTCACATAATCCACATCTGGGATCTCTTTCGCGGGATGAAAATCTTTGCTTCAATCAGTTGGAAGAAAGACCCACAACGCTGGGCGACCGCAATTGCAATGAACGGCGCGTCCGAGAAGTCCAATTCCTGCAACACTCAGGTAAATGGATGTGCGAGCCGCATCCCAGAAGCCGACGACATGATGCGATCGTGGTCCCTCAAGGCGGTTTTCGACGCTGGGGACCGGATGAAAAATCGTCTCAACCAATGACGGACGCATCGGCTCGCCATCTTGCAATCGATCGAGTCGCTCTGTGTTGGCCCGCATCAATAGCGAGGCGTATCCCTCCGATTGCACCCGCTCGTCGATTTCTATCACCCCACGCCGACTAAGCGTTGGCAACACGAGAAGTCCCAGGAATGACCAAAGGCTAAACCAGAGACTAAACTGAATCGTTCCCCAGGCTGTACCAAGATTCGTCGAACCGACAAGTAAGGCCGCGACCAAA
Source organism: Pirellula sp. (assembly GCA_031372345.1). GTDB lineage: Bacteria > Planctomycetota > Planctomycetia > Pirellulales > Pirellulaceae > JBKCUI01. The sequence continues at coordinate 29,422 of JANMLD010000244.1, read as the reverse complement.
AGTCCAGCCGCAGTAAACAGCAATGCGACCGCTCGCCCTCGCCACCAACTACCTGTCTTCATCGCGAAGGTTCGTCGACTTGCGGCAAGTTCGTAACCTTCGGGCCCCAGCACTTCTCGCCATTTCATCGGAAGCAATTGGAATCGCGGTCGAAGCACTCCCACAATACCTCCTGTAAAACCTTCATCAGAACTTTCCACATTGATGACGTCGAGGTGCTCATCGTGCGAAGTTTTCGCCGCTGGATCGCGAACAAGCGCCATGTGCGACATTATGGATGCAATGCGAACCCGGAGTTGAAGCAATAAGAAACTAATCGCCAAGCCCGCTGTTACTGTCCCTGCAACGCCTCCGTATTTTCCAGCGGTCATCATGAGAATGGCGGACATCAGCAAAAGAAAACCATGCACTACAACGCCTCGAAACAGACTTCTCAGAAACGTTCCAAGGTTTGGGTGTGATCGGCCGCATCGCTTTGGTAATGAGTAACCTCCTAGAAAATCAAAGGGTAGCTGGAGCAACGCGTACATGATGACGAACAGGCACAGGCTGGTGACCTGTGATCCAAAGCTCGATTCGGTCGCAGGCTGGACTCCGGACAGTATCCCCCAAGCAAGCGTTAACGTCGCGAGTGTCACCAGCGTGCCGACGGCGGAGATACCTAACCAAAGTCGTGCCCGTCCGTAGCCTAACATTGCTATTTTGTCTTTCGTTGGAACCGATACAAAGTGGGCCTTTTTTAATTGTGTGGTTTCTGCCGTCTTGCGGATCCCTTTTAACATCCCGCCAAAGACGATGTTGTGAAGCGGAACGACCGTGTACCAGTAGAGGATTCCGATCAAACCTCGGGGCCGATACCGAGCCGTCATCGTCAACTTGGTTTGATAACAATTGCCCTCCGAATCGAGATCAAAGTTCAACATCGCCACGCCCGGAAGCTTCATTTCTGCAAGTAACGACAGCGAACGATCACGATCGATACCGACGACACGCCAAAAGTCGAGTGCTTCGCCAAACTCCACTCGCTCGCTGTGACGTCGTCCTCGGCGCAAGCCGGGTCCGCCGACCAGCGTGTCCATCCAGCCCCGAATGCGCCAAAGAATATCGCCCGCATACCAACCATTGCCGCCGCCAATACGACACACCGCCGCAAAAACGGAGGCGGAATCCGCGTTAATCATCACTGAGCGTTGGTCTGTAAAAACCTTTCCGCCCGCCCAATGCGGATCGCCGGGGATCGGTCCCGCGACGGACCAACGCGTTTCGACTTCATTCGCTTCGACCTTCTGTAGCGCACGCTTTATCGCTTCTCGAACTCCAAGCGGTTCATGAGGCATAAGACTTTGGGTTTTGTCGTCGGTAACGACAACGCGATTGCGAAGCCCTTCGGCCAGCGGTCTTGCGATCTTATAAGAAACCGGCGTGACGAGACTGATCCAAAGGGAGCTGAGCCTTGGCGTAAGGATTGGAACTGGCACAATCAATCGCTTCGGAATGTGCAGTTCCTCCGCCATGATCCGCATAAGTTCACGATACGGAAAAATGTCGGGGCCACCGATCTCCAGCGTTTGCCCGGTGGTTGCCGAAACTTCCAGACAACGGACAAGCCAGTGCAAAACGTCGATGATGGCCACCGGCTGCGATTCCGTCGTTACCCAAGAGGGAGTGACCATCACTGGCAGTCGTTCAACGAGGTAGCGCAGGATTTCGAAAGACGCCGAACCCGATCCGATGATCATCGCTGCGCGAAATGTCGTGACTGGGACACCCGTCGATTCCAACATAGCCTCAACTTCGCGGCGCGAACGAAGGTGGCGACTGAGTCCATCGCCAAGTTCCCCCAATCCGCCAAGGTAAATGATCCGTCGGACGCCAGCGATTGCGGCCGCCTTGGCAAAGTTCGACGCGAGTAGAAGGTCTCGTTCCGCATATTTTCCACCTGATGCTTCCATTGAATGAATTAGGAAATAGGCGACTGAACACCCTTGCAACTGTTCCACGAGTTGATCGACGTCCGAAAGATCTCCGGTGACGACATCAACCTTAGGATCATTGCGCCAAGGTCGTTCTTCCAGTTTACGTGGCTCGCGGGCCAAGCAACGAACCATGTATCCAGCGCGAAGCAGCGAGGGAACGAGACGACCACCGACGTAACCCGTGGCACCCGTGACGAATATGCAACCGTCATTCATTATTTTATGATTCAAAAGAATTCTGCTCGTTAGTTTTCACGGAATACATCAATGGACAAAAATCAACTGCGTGTGAAAAACCGCTTTGAATTGTACGATTGAAATCTAGTGGGAGTTTACTGAGCCTTAGGCGCAAGCCGAATTCCAGCGGCGTCGCTCGGCTAGCGCCTCAGGCTCAAGCGGTTCGTTTCGGACTGCCGGTCCGCGTACTTAGTCATCACTGTGAGTTTGGAGTCGGGTACTGTAAGAAAAAACACACAACACGCCTAAGCCATACAGAATCGCGGTCAGTCCGACCAGCAAATCATAGGGTTTTGGCGTCGAGAGCGAGAATCGAAGCAGAACCGTCGAAATGACAAAGCCCGCGTTGCGAACGACATAATCATATCGCTCGAAAAACGGGATTGAAACGATCAACAAGAAAATGTCCGTGAAGATCATGAACTCAAAAAACATCGGAAAGAAAAAATAGTCGAGGTCCCTGGCCGTATGGGCTGAATCGATCCTCGGCATCCAAACTCCGATCAGCCATTGAACGACGTTGTAAGCCGCCAAGGAAAGCAGGGTACCGTAGAGTACCAAAGCAACCGACTTCTTGATTGCAACGAATTGTTCCAGTTGCGGATTTTCTGGAGCATGATGAACGGTGCGACGCACTTGGCGAAAAATAGCAATGAGTGCAAACATGGCCAATGCCCCGAACATGTCCAGTACGACCATCAACGCGGCATCGGTTTGCTCGAGCCATGTTGCCGGATCTCGGAACTCGCCGATGTCCTTAAAAACGCCACGGATCACAATCAAGGAAAGAATCTCGTATTGCATTGCGATCGAACTGGTGTGGGATCGGGGCAGCGCAAAAACCAGAAGCAAAACTTCGTAGAACAAGATGAAGCTAAACGGAGTGTAGACCGCGTGAAGATAATTTCGATCCAGATCGGATAGCACACCCGTTCGAAGACTTGGTACGGCACTCACCAAGGCGATTAGCGCTAAATGAATCATAAAGCCCGTGACCGCCAACCATAGAGTCCATGTCTCAATGCGTCGCTTTTGACGCTCGGAACTACAATCATCATAGAGTCTGGCGAGACGATGGAGGATCGGATGGATGAGCGTAGGTTGCATTTCGTTCAATCACTCCCAACTCGTGATCGTGACATCGATCGGAAACAATGCACTGTCCGCATGCGGCAACTGCTGGCGTTGTTTTAGATGTCCTTAGGCGAGCGGCAGACTAAAAATTGCCTGCCACGGGTTTCAATGGGAGAGCGAGGCTCCTGCCAAGCTTGGCGTTGGTTCGGCAGGAGCCTCTCCCGCCTCTCCCTCCCGGTAAAATCAATGCTGCCGCTCGCCTTACTGGCCAATTCGGTCGTGGTTAAGGGTTGCGAAAAAGCCGCTCATTGGTTAAGTAGCGAATCGCAAAAAATCTCCCTTGACCGCGAACGATGATGTTAAGGCAGCCCTTCGTGTTGCGGCTACCTAAAAATAAACACAAATCGTATCGTCCATTTCTCTTTTGGAGCATTGCAATGTTTCACCTGGTTCCAACCGTGTTGGGCGCTATGCCCGACCTCTCTGTTTTTCAATTCAACATCGTCGATAACATCTTTTCGATGACCGTTGCCACGATGGGCGCAGCAGCCTTATTTCTTTTCATGTCGAGGTCATCCGTCGACGAAGAATATCGGCCAGCGTTAATGATTTCGGGTTTGGTCGTCACCATCGCCTGCTATCACTACTTCATGATACGCCACTCGTGGCAAGATGCTTACACTCTAGCGGGGGGCACCTATAAAGGGAGTGGTGCTGCATTCAATGACTTTTATCGATATGCTGACTGGATCCTCACCGTACCTCTTTTGATGGTGGAACTGGTCTCAGTGCTGAGGTTAGAAAAGGGCAAGGCAACTTCTCTGTTAACTCGGTTAGTGATTGCAGCAGCGTTGATGATTGCGCTGGGTTATCCAGGCGAAGTGATCTCGACTCCCGAGGGATGGACAATGCGATTGGTTTGGGGTGCTCTTTCCTCGATCCCATTCTTTTACATCCTCTTTGTTTTGTGGGTTGAATTGACAAATTCTTTGGGGACCCAGCCTGTCGCCGCTCGGCGTTTGATTGAAATCGCACGGCTGGTACTTCTGATTACATGGGCTGTGTATCCGATTGCGTATGCAATGGGTGGAACGGTCGAAGCGTTGACGGCTAAGGCTGGCGGTTCGGTGGACGGCGGCGGAATTGTTGGACTGCAAGTTGGGTATGCGATTGCGGACATGACAGCCAAAGCGGGTTTTGGCGTCTTGATCTACTTCATCGCTCGAGCCAAAAGCACACGTACCAGTGAGGCGACACGTCCGTCGATGGCGGCGACAGTTTAGTGATCAGCAGCAGGTAGATTCGAACTCGTGGTATAGGCTTCCAGCCTGCGAATGAGTCGGTTAACACAGGCCACAATCCTATGCCACAGATGGTCACAGGCAAACGATGCACAATAATTATTTTATAGCAAGCTGCATTGGGACCATGTTGTTGGTTCAGCTAGGAGCACCGCTCAATGCATCGGGCTTCATGTTTGCGATTTTGATATCCGTTTGTGTGATCGGAGTGCCTCACGGTGGTTTGGATCACCTCACGGGTCGTCAGTGGTTTTCGAATCGCTGCGGCCGACTTTGGATAGCTCCTTTTTTTCTTGGTTATCTCGCTATTGCCGGGTTGACCATCGCCGGATGGTTGCTTTTTCCACTTTGGACGGCTATTGGCTTTTTTATGATTTCCGCAAACCATTTTGGACGTGATGATCGGTTAAGCGAACCGTCAATCGAAACAGTACCGATCTGGAGTGCACTCACTGCAATTGGGTCTGGCGGATTGGTGATTTGGGTTCCAGCCATTGCGAGACCGTTTGAGATGCAGCAGATTTTGCAGGCCATCATTCCTGCTGGGATTGGTGTCTCGAGTGAGGTGATTGTTTTTTGGACGCAAGTATTAGCGAGCGTCTTTGTACCGGTTGCTTTAGCCGACATCGCGTATTCTCTAGCATCGGCAACTGCACGAACTCAGGGCGGTATCGCGAGAGTTCTGCGGCATTCGCTTTTGATCTGTATGTTGATTATAACGCCAATTCCGTTTTCTTTTTGTCTTTTCTTTTGCGGTTGGCATTCGATTCGAGGACTGAGTCAATTGATGTACGAACATCGCATGACGCTCAATCAACTGACGGTAGCCGCGTTACCAATGTCCTTGGGCGCCATTGTCCTATGTAGTATTGGGGCTTGGTTTTGGGGCAGTGGTCGGGAGTTAACTGCAGAACTCATGCGGACGCTATTCCTAGGACTGTCCGGAATGGCGGTGCCGCATCTGGTTTTGCACGATGTTATGCCAGCGTTGATTCGTCGCAATCATTGCAGAAGCAAGCTTAAGATTCAGAGTGCCGCATGAGTACTCCGCTTTTTGACTACATCATCGTTGGAGGAGGATTGCAAAGCGGGTTAGTCGTGTTGGCGCTAAAATATTATCAACCACAAGCAAAAGTGATGGTCGTGGAGCGTTGTGAGCGGCTCGGTGGAAATCACACTTGGTCTTTTCATCCGAAAGATGTATCAGAGACAGCCAACGCATGGTTGGATTCGATTGTCGAGTATCGATGGCCCAATTACCAAGTGCGACTCGAGGGGTTTGAAAAGAAAATCGATCTTTCTTACGCTTCGATCTCTTCGGAACATTTTGCCAAACGAGTAGCGCAATCCATGGCTGAGGGGGAATGCGGAGTCATTCGAACAGACACAGAAGTAACAGAGATCAGCGGAACTGAGATTGTCACAGCCAAGGGTGAGAGGTGTTCGGGGCGATTGGTACTCGACTGTCGCGGGCCCCGACATGACGGTGCACTGCCCCATTCCGTATGCGGCTTTCAAAAATTTTGGGGCTTTGAGATCGCTTTAAGATCTGACTGGCCGTTCGAAGCTCCAATCGTAATGGATGATCGCATCGATCAATCGGACGGCTTTCGATTTGTTTACACGCTACCATTCGAGCGTAGGCGGGTGTTGGTCGAGGATACACGATTCGCCAATCAACCTGGGATCGATCGAGACGAGTGCTTAGCGCAGGTTCGAAAGTATCTCGCTACTATTGGGGTCGACGATTGGTCTATCGTACGGGAGGAGCATGGAATCTTGCCTATGCCCATCAGCTCGGAACGGATGCCGGGGACAAGTACGCGACCTTCAACAGGAGAGAACTCTCAAGCCATCTGCGGAGGCTATGCAGGTGGGTGGTTTCACGCTGCTACCGGCTACTCGTTTCCGCTTGCGATCGCTTTCGCCGAGGCCATCGCTCGCTCAACACCGGAATCCGCGGAATCAGAAATAGCCAAACTTGCTACCGCGCATCGCTCGCGTTCGCACTTCGGACGATTCCTAAATCGTTTGCTTTTCCGCCTTGTAAAACCTAAGGCCCGTTACCAAATCTTCAGGCGATTCTACAAGGTCCTTTCCAACGATTCGATTGCCCGCTTTTACTCACACAGATTTACTTGGCAAGATGGCTTTCGAATTGTTGTCGGATTGCCCCCCGGTGGGCTTCAACCCCTTCGATTCATGTGCTCTTTTCTAACTGCCCGCACGAAAGCATCTGTGAAAACCAGTCCGCCTTCAACAACGAAAGCGATTGAGGAGATTGCCCTATGAGTGTCGTTGATCACCTAGATGTCGCTATCCCTCGTTCGAACAGATCATTCATTTGCGATGCGTTGGTGCATAGAGATTTGACTCAACCGGCATCGGATTTCTTGGAGCGGACGGGTAAACGAATACGCAATTCGGTTGTTGAATTGGTGTATGCAATGGCGGGCGGGTCCGGGCATTTGCCACCATGCCTTGGAGAAGCCATTGAATGGCTGCATGCGGGCTCTTTGGTCATCGATGACATTCAAGACGAATCGCCAATGCGGCGAGGTCTGCCATCGTTGCACATGCAAATTGGAATACCGCTCGCTTTGAATGCCGGTAATTGGATGTACTTCCAAGCCCTTGAGAAATTATTCGATAACTCGCTTAGTCGCGCTGCTCAGAATCGATTGGTGCACAACCTTGTGCGAGCCTCTTTGCGTTGCCATCAAGGCCAATCGCTCGACCTAGGAACACACGTCGATCGGATCGAGGGAAAGAACATTCAAAGTGTCGTGTTACAGATCAGCCGATTAAAGACCGGCAGTCTTGTTTCGATGGCGGCAACGTTCGGAGCAGTAGCGGCGGGAGCAAACCGGCATTTACGCGAGGCATTGTCACGATTTGGGATGGATGTCGGTATCGCGTTGCAGATGCGGAATGATCTCGAAGAGCTTAGGTCCATGACCAACCATAGTCATGAGTTTAACACCAAGCGAATGGAAGATCTGCGCAATGCACGCATTACTTGGCCATGGGCTTGGGCTTACTCGGTCTGCTCTTTAGATGACTTCACGGCTCTGATAGGAAAGTTGCCCAATTGCATGGAAGATCCACTCGCTCTGTCGCGACTGGCAACTCAGTTACTTTCCTACTCAGAACGAAAGGGGGAAGCGGCGATTCAACAAAGGTTTGACCGCCAATTCTGCGAACTTTCAACTCATGAAATCGATGACCAAGCTCTCGCAGAAATGAAGAAGGTGCTCGAGCGCATTTCAAACCCCAGCTGTGAATTAAGGAAGGATGCCGATGCAAACCTCCCGGAATAACACCCTCCGTGCGATGCCCTCGAACGTATTGCCAGCACCATTGGACAGCAAGTCCATTGGTCCCCTAGGCTGTCGCAACGACCTAGATAGTCTTAACGGTTCAAGGACAGGCCGACTTGGAACGCGAGGTCGTGTTGCGGTTATCGGCAGTGGCTTTGGCGGATTGGCGGCCGCGATACGTCTACAGTCGATGGGATTTGAAACCGTATGTTTCGAGGGCCGCGATCAACCTGGAGGTCGAGCCTACGTCTATCGGGATGCAGGCTTCACGTTTGATGCCGGTCCGACCGTCATCACCGCTCCCCATTGCATCGAAGAGCTGTTCGAGCTTTCCGGACGCTCCATGCAGGACTACGTGCAATTGATGCCAGTCGACCCGATGTACCGACTGCGATGGATGGATGGTACCAGTTTCGACTACGTTTCCGACGAAGCGCGCTTGATTGAACAGATTAGCCGTTTTGAACCCGCTGATGTCGAGGGCTACAGACGTTTTGCCGAATACTCCAAGCGTGTATTTCACAAAGGCTATGAGGAACTTGGAGCTGTTCCGTTTCTCAATTTTAGGGACATGTTGCGAGCTGCGCCGGACTTGATGAAGCTTCGTGCGGACCGGAGCGTTCATGGTGCGGTCTCCCGATTTCTAAAGAACGAGCACCTTCGTCAGGCGTTCAGCTTCCATCCACTGCTCGTCGGCGGCAACCCTTATAGTACCAGCGCGATCTACACGCTGATTCATTGGATCGAGCGTCAATGGGGAGTGTTTTTCCCCAAGGGTGGTACAGGGGCTTTGGTGCATGGGCTTGTTGCACTCTTCGAAGAACTAGGCGGCGAATTGCGATTGAATTCCCCGGTGGATCAGATCAAAGTCGAGTCATCTGGCAATAGCGTCAAGCATTGGGTTTCGAGTGAGAACCATGCTCGAGAGCAGTTCGACTTGGTGGTTTCTAATTCGGATATCCACCACACCTATTCGCACCTCTATCGAAGCCATGCAGCGTCGGGCAAGGCGAGTCGGCGGTTGGAGAGGATGGAATGGTCGATGTCGCTGTTTGTGATGTATTTCGGGACCAACCGTCGCTTTGATCAACTCGCCCACCATACGATCCTTTTCGGGAATCGATACGAAGGTTTGCTTCGTGACATTTTTCGCGGTCATACGCTTCCGTCCGACTTCAGTTTGTATTTGCATGCCCCGACTGTTACCGATCCGTCATTGGCGCCTGCTGGCTGCGAAGCGTTCTATGTGTTGAGCCCCGTGCCTCACCTAGGGCGGGCGAACATCGATTGGGATTCCGTCGCGCAGAGCTACGGCGATTCCATTCTATCGTCGCTTGAGAACCATCTTCCGGGTTTGCAAGACTCGATCGTGACACGACGGCATTTCACTCCAGCCAATTTTCAACAGGAACTTCATGCGTACCAAGGATCTGCTTTTTCGGTTGCACCCACCCTGACCCAGAGCGCCTACTTTCGTCCGCACAACAAATCCGATTCGATCCCGGGGCTTTACATCGTGGGCAGCGGGACACATCCAGGCGCTGGGGTGCCTGGAGTAATCAACACAGCCAAGGCGACATGCGGATTAGTGGCTCGCGATTTCGGAGTCACAGTCCAATGAGCAAGCAGTCCAAACGTATTCCGCCCAACGCTCCGTTGGATTCAAACGACGCGATCCAAGACTCCTTTTCCGTGATTCCACTGGACGAGACGTCGATCATTCGCAAACACAGTCGTTCGTTTTCGATGGCAGCACGATGGCTGCCTGCTGACGTGCGAGGCGACGTAGAGAAACTGTATGCATGGTGCCGTTGGTGTGATGAAGCGGTCGACAGCGCTCATGACCTGCCTGATGCGACAGTCCGGCTCGCGATTCTTCGCGAAGATGTTCAACGAGTCTTCGACGGACAAATCGTAGCGCATCCGGCATCGCAATGGCTTGCGGAACTCGTCGAATCGAAGGGTATTCGACAAGTGGAAGCGATGGACTTGCTTGCCGGGATGGAAATGGATTTGCATTTCGGGCAAGTCGAAGATGAAGAGACGTTGCTGCGGTATTGTTATTGCGCCGCAGGAGTCGTTGGCTTGATGATGTGCCGGGTGATGGGCGTTCAAAGCCGATCCGCCGAAAAGCATGCGATCGATTTGGGGATGGCGATGCAATTGACGAACATGGCGAGGGATGTGGCAGAGGATTGGAAACGCGGCCGGAGCTATCTTCCAAAGACCTGGGTTGAAGTTGAGTTACCCCACCCGTATGCGGATCCCGCGGATGGCGTGGGCTCATTGTTGATTCCCCCATCGAACTCAGCAATTCGGGAGAGCGTCGAACGTTTGTTAGCGATGGCCGAGGCTCGCTATTCGAGTGGACTTGAGGGAATAGCCATGCTACCGCGAGGCTGCCGTCCCGCCATTGCTTTAGCAGCAAATCTGTATCGAGAAATTGGTCGAGAGATTCTGCGTCAAGACGTTAGGGTGATGGACGGGCGAATCAAAGTGACACGTCTGCGGCTTGTGTATCTTGCCTGCAACATTTTGATTAGAAGTGTGTCTGAGAATGTAGTGATTTCTAAGTTGGGAATGGGTTTATTTTTCTCTAGTTACGAGGTTTCAAAGAGGATGGTTTCAAATCAACAGAAAATGAACGATGCAAAGTATTTGGCATATCTTGGAATATCCTTGACGTCCTTCATGGCAAGCGCACTTTTCGTGATGGTATCGCTTCATCCAAAAGATCCATCCTACGCCGCATTACCGCTTGTTTATGCGATGATTTGCGTTGGGATCGGTATTGTCACCAACGTTTTGGCTCGTAAAGCGGCGGTGCGGTCCGAGGAGAACACTGGTCCTGATCGCCTCAACACGAATTCAAGGCGACTTCGATCGGTCAGAGTTCCTAATCCTAGCGCTGGAAAAATGGGGCATCGATAACCAACCGCAGGCTTGGATCAAGTCGTTAAGCGGGATCGGCACAGATGAGAAAGTGGCCAAGGCGCGGAAGGTGGCGGCCAATGAGGCAGCCCAAGACGACCTGCTTTCAACCGCCCAACAGTCGATTCAGGCCAGTCGGTCGGCTATCGCAAAACTGATCGATACCACGCCGCTGGATGATCTCTACACGCTCGGGAAGCTTGGGCCGATCCTAGCGGAGCTGCGAGCAGCCGAATCGATCCTGGAATCGCTAGAGCCTCCAAATGTCGCCTAGCATGGCCTTTCTCTGCCGCTAGGGGCTGAGACGACGTTCGGAACAACAATGCGTCTAGCGGTTGCGCTATGATTCTGGATCAAAGGCATTTTTGCTTATTCCGCGCGCCGATGTAGCCCTATATGCCCACGCGTGGTTCAGACTTCCGACTGAGCGCCACTCCGAATCCCCACGTTCGTAGGGATTATTGATGTTTGCTGATGCAAAAACCGTCATTCGAGCGCCACTTGGCAAATGGCGATCACTGGGGGTAGATCTCGATTTTCGCAATCTTTGCAATGTATGTTCGCCATTTAAGCCTAGCCGCTTTCATCGTTTTTGATTTCGGATTGTCGCGTCCAGGTGGAGGTTCCGTTGTTTCACCTTCACGCAACCAACGAATCTCAGCATGTGAGTAGCTGTCTGGCAAAGGAGCGTGGCATGTCATAGCGAGTTTCTCGTATGATGCATCGGCCACCGTGAAAGAAATGCATCCGTCGCTTGGCTTTGCATTTGCTCTGAATCGTACGTCGGACGGCATACTGAAACGCGACCAGTTTACCGAAAGGTCTGAATTCTCAAATGATTCAATATCGATTCTACCGTCGCTCAGGTCTTCCACACCGACTCCGCGATAGAGTTGGTCATCGCTATTGAAATCGGAGGCGTTAAACTTCTTGCGATTGCGTTGGCTTAGTCTCCGAGTTCGCGACAACCGTTCCAGCCAAAACATCAAGTGCCCAAGTAGCCATTTCATCTTCAAATACGCCAGCCTCTAGGAAATCGCCAGACTCAATCGAAAAAACAACATCTCCGTCCTCGTCAATCTCCAACCTCAGTGTTGAATCCTGCTTTGGATTTCGAAATGCGACGTAGAGGGTACCGCCTTTGGTAACCGCTACTTTTGCAGGAAGTAGTCCTCGAGTGTTGTAAATCCATCTTAGGACGTCTTTTGCCTGTGCGCAGCAATCGATTCCTGGATTTTCAAAGCCTTGATTGGTGAGGTAATCACCCAAAGTTGCATCATCGACCTTCCCGTCGATGAACTCAGCGATATTTCTCGGGATCGACTCGGAAACGTAATGCTCGATTGATCCCGGAGCAACGCAATTCTCGTAGCGGTTCGCGGCCGATATAGGAGCGTTGTATGAGCTGATCGACTGTGTTACGAACTCAGTTTCGCACCACGCGGAATTGCAAACCAAGACTGATGCTATGCCCCCCACCCGACAACCAAAACTCTTCTTGTACTGTTGCTGTAGCCCTGGGCTACTCCATTCAAATTCACCCGAGATTGTCGGCTCTAGCTGTGTTGTTTCCATCCGAAATGCTCCTTGCCTTCAGTACTTAGAGTGTTCAAAAATGCGGTTTCAATTGTATCGTGTTGATCAGCAAAAAACCCAAGAACTTCATTTTCACAAAGTAGCCTCTGGGGATCAAGCGGATTTGAGTTCTCAAAGATGTCGACCAAATATACGTGATCCTTACTTTCAAACAGGAATCGAGCAGGGTACATGTTTGCTGCGATTTCCAATCCGGCTGGGACTTTTCCACCGTGGACAAGATTGCATCTAGAGATCAGAACCCCTTTTTTGGTTGTGCACCAAAACTCGTATTTATGATGGACGTGGTCAGTGTCGATCCCCTCCGAGCTAATCCCTCGAACGGAATCAACAAGATAATTGCTTGGAATAGCCTCGGCACTAAACGCGTTAACATACCGGAGTCCGACATTGCAAAAGTACGTGCCTGGAAACTTTTCCTCTACGATTCTAGTCACCTGTCCAACCCATTCGGAAAACTCAGGGAATGATTTGTAGTCACTTTTTACAAATGCCAAGTGCTTTGGGCCAATCGAAACGCCACAGGACTTTTCGGGATTTGTGAACATCCATAAGGTTTGATTTTCAACTCTGGGTGGCGACTGAGGCGACACATGCTCAAAATGCGTTGACTGTTGCCTCGCTACTATCGGCAACCCAATGTTCTTGAATGCCATGCGCAGAACATCACCGCAACTGTTAAACTCGGGTGCAAACGAAAAACTCACTTGCCCCAAGACGATCGCGAGTGGTGAATTCTCTAGGCTAAACCTGGACATGGTTTTGGTGGCGGCGTTGAAGATCACAAATAGTACCCTGTGGATGATAGCATTTTCCTCCAAAACTTCCATGGAGGTTCGGAGCTAGGTCGAATACGCCGCACCAAACATGCGGATTGTCAGGCAATCAGGGACTTCTGTCGGTGGCCGTTTGCAGGACGCGTGCCATGGAAAAATGATCTGCGTGGGAGGTACAGACTAGTCAATCTCGAGACGCGGCAAATTGTTAACGATCCTGTTTGTTTCTAGGCTAACAGTGATGACGCGTAGCAACAGTTCGAGGGGGTAGGCTGCGTTTCCAAGAAGCGTCGAAGTAGGACCACTGTTTGGTGAAGGGGCGGTAGAGTGATATGCGTACGGCATCCGTTTGAAATGAATGTACTGTTCCCATTAAGGCTTGGCGCGAAAGATCGGAGGTCCATTTGATCTTCTTCTTGTCGCGATCAAGGTCATCTTCGCCCAAGGCGTTTTCTCGAATTCGCTTTGATTCAGAATTGTAGAACCGAATCGCGCATTTTAGCGTTTGACGCAGCTCGTCGAGTGAGAAGTTGTATACCCAATCGTCACGGTTTGACTTCACACCCATTGAGTCGGTCGCAAAAAGGGTTGCCTCTGAAGCTGCATGCTTGTCACCGAGTTGGATAAACTCGTTGAAGGAATCGTCTCGTTGGTTCGACCACTCCTGATATTGGTTTAGCCGATGCGCGACAGCCTGAGCAAGTCGACGAGCCAAAGCACCCCGAAGTTAGGACTCTTAAATCGATTGTGGATCGATTTACTGACTTCAAACGACCGATGATTGCCAAACGATCGATCGACAAGCAGGAAGAGTGTTTGGGCGTTCTTGTGGAATGCAACGGTAAGGAACGCGATATTGCCTCACTCACACTTGGAGACGCTAGCGAGTTCGAGTCGTTCGGCAAGAAACGAGGATTCAGTGACGCCCATCAGCGAACGCACAACCGTTATGCAAAGCTGTTGTTCGCGTATGCCACTGATCATGGATGGGTGGAGGCCAACCCGTTTCGAAAATTGAAATCCACATCCCTTGCAGCGACAGCCCGACACTACGTCACCCCCGAAGACACCGTATCGCTTCTAAAAGCCTGCCCTGGGCTTCAATGGAAGCTTTTGATCGGATTGGCTCGATATGCAGGCTTACGAGTACCAAGTGAAGCTTTCGCGATTACTTGGGACATGGTCGGCTGGGACAAAAAGGCCCTTTGCATCCCGTCCAAAAAGACGCGACGTTATGCCGAGTCCCGCGTGTGCCCGATTTTGGCTGAGCTTATGGAATTGTTGAATAGAGGCTGGGACTTTGCGGCCGAGAAAGCAACTACAATCCTCACTCTATCAGTTGCCAATGTCCGTAGGAAGTTACCCGCGATTATCAAAGATGCGAAACTACAGCCTTGGAAGGAACTGTTTAAGACATTACGGCGATCTTGCGAGACTCACTTCGTTTCGTTAGGGCATCCTGCGCACGCGGTTTCGAATTGGCTGGGGCATTCATCACAGGTCTCCAAAGATTATTACTTGATGATTACCAGCGACGCATTCCAGAACGCGACCGAGAAGAAAACAGACCTCCAAGACCGGCCAACACATCCGCTAAAGGATGGAAGCATAATACCGGGTGCAGAATCGGGTGCAGTCAATTGCGGCAAACGACGGAAACCCACGGAAATGGGTGCAGAATCGGGTGCAGTAGAAAATGAAAATTCAGACCCCTTAAACGAAAAAACCCAGGTGAACCCTGGGAATTCGTTAGTGGTCAGGGGCGGGCTTGAACCGCCGACACACGGATTTTCAGACGGCTTGGAATCTCGCAGGAAATCGCTGTTTCCCTGGAGATTATTGTACTATTTGCCAAGAAAACAGTCAACGCTTATGTTGCAATTTAGTGCGAAGATTGCAGGACTTTCCAGTAATTACCGGATTCAAAACGGTAATTACCGGATTGCCTTTTTCGTTGTTCGAGAATGGTCTTTTCGCCCCCCGTCTCGCTTCGCATTGGATTGTTACTGCAAGCGTGTTACCTACTGCAGAGTTGTTCGTATTACTTGCCGACTGGTTCGGCAAGATAACTGACTGGGATCGATAGACAACTTTTGGCACCAGACCCGCGTTCAGCACCAACTCTTAGGTGTTTGCGGTCAAATTACAATTCGTCGGTGACGCTCTGACACTGTACGCAGGTTATGCGTTTACCGACTTAGTAGCAGCCACGCCAAGCCACTGACGGCGTGGGAGATGCTGGAGGCCAAGGCGTTCGAAGCGAATGGTAAGTGTTGGCGCATCGCGAAAGGGGTGTGATTCTCGCGCGCTCCGATTGTGCTTGTGAAGACTTAGGGGCCGCTTGGCACCGGTACAACTACGCTCGTCAAAGCGTTGGCCGTGGATTGGATCTGCCGTTAGAAGGTTTAATTTGGCACGCCAAGTATCGTCAGGTTTGCAAGACCTCCCAGGTATTTTGGCGACCTCAACGACCAACGATATGTCAAATACGCCGGATGCTTTGCAGCGACCAGTTCGGCTTGCGCGCACTAGCTAGGCCATCGATAACGATGCCGTTTTGATCAGACTCTTTAAAGATGCGCACCTAAATCACCAGCAGAAGTCGGTGCTATCCAAATGTTTGGACAGCACCGACATGAAAAGTTGATTGAAACAGCCCCTATTCGCTAAATGCCCAACTCGTCTAGCTTCGCGTTGGCTTGCTCAATCGCCTTTCGACGTTGCGAGTCCGATCGCACAGGTTTGTTAGTCGGTGCCAATGGCACCTTTTGGTTAAGTCCCTCGGTGGTCGCATCGATAAAGGCCCTGATGGCCGAAGCTCGAGCAAAATGTCGGGAACCAACACGGCAGGACTCGAGCCGAACCCTAACATCGCCAACACGGACGCCATCCCTGATCCAGCGTATGGCTGTACTGTTATGGGGACGGGTCCCTGTTACTTGATTAATCGCTTTAAGGAGTGGCAAAAGTGGATCATTCGACATGGCTGGGCTCTCCTAGACGGAAGCTCAATTGCAGTGTCATAACAGCATCGATCGCTTTGAAAGCGAAAGTCGTTCGACAGTCACCTACTTTACCGTGCTTATACATCCAACTAGATCGGCTTTCAAAACGAAAGCCTCCCAAAGCCCCAGTGAACGACGGACGTGCGTTACCTGGGCCAACTGAATGGTGCAAGACCATCATTATTTTCTCTCCGCTCAAATTCCATTACTTACTCACCCAAACTGGTGACATTTAACTACCGCGTATAACGCACTTGAGTAATTGGAATTCGACCCGTTCTGCCTCCTTTGTATTTGATGCACGGAATAGCCAGTATGGAAAACGCGGTGCTCACTTCACGACCTGTCGCGAGAGCACTGACGTGTCATCCTTATTGAGTTGGCTGGACTCTGCTCAAGGGGTTGAGCGATCCGTTACAGCGGATTCTAAACGCAGAGCGCAGGTGTGCAAGGCACGGGTCAACGGTTTCTACAGACAGGTATCCTTTATGGGGCGAACCTGCCAAACTTCAGCGTTTCTTGCAATTTCACGCAAAGACCACTATGTCGAGCGTGAAGAATCTTTTTTTGCTGCCACTGGACAGTTGGATGTTCACTTGCAGGTCGAATATGCGAGACCTTGCTTTCAACTCGCGACAGCCTCACTCGCCCCGATTCAGGTCAGTGGATTTGGCATAGACCAAACGTTACACGTTGAAGCGTGTTAGCTTCGGCTCGCAATCGATTTCGGCATCGCCTTGTAACGTTGCTACGACGATCGGACAGTTCAGAAGCTGCAGCAGTTGTGCATGAACATCGCCATGGTGAAGCATCGCAACAATGCGACGAAACTGATCGCAACAAAGCTATCGTTATTATTCAACGATCAAGTCAGTGGCTTGGCATGTGTGGGCTGTTCGGCATTACCAACCAACAAACGAAAAGTGGCGGCCAACGCATTACGCGATGACCGCCACCCAAAATGGCACTTGGCCAGTATTGCTCCAAAAGAGCGGTGCAGCCGGACGGCTAGTAGGAGTAATCCTATTGTGTATGTGGTGAGCATACACTGTAGCTGTCCGTAAGGAAGGGGAATACACTAGATGGTCCTAGGGGGAGGAGATAATAGGTTTTGTATTCGCCTACCACTCCTTTCCCACCGGTCTAAAGTTGTTTCCAACTCTGTCTCCCCAATCTCTATGCTTTCGCATAAGCGTAGGAGGACTGACCTGCAGTAGTCTCTTCCAGCGGTTGAGTAAACAATCCCGTGACTTGCAACATAGCCATTTAGGAAGTCCCTTATGGCTTTTGCTGGGTTAGCCGTTGCCACCGTTTCCCGTAAGGTCGCGATAGCTCTGTCTATTCTTTCTGGTTGGATCTCAACAAGGGCTTGGTTGCCACTAAGTGAAATCCGGTATCCTAGGATCTTTACCGAGTTGCCCTCCCTAAGGTTGGCGATCGGATCCTGGGATACCCCGTACTCGAGTCCAGCATTGGCCAAAGCGGCCATGTGCCTGTCGATGTTACTGCTTATCAACCGTTCCTGGGTCGAAGTGTAGACGACATTGTCGACATACACCCGCGGGGTCAGGACTCCCGCTGTCTCTTCCTGGTTGTCAGTCAGGTTAAGGCACAAAGACAATGTAATGCCGAACAGCATAGGCGAAAATGGGTTACCCTGCGAAAGCCCCATATTTTCTGTCGGTCCATGCGATCCGGTCACAATTCAACGCAACGTGTCGTTCAATGCTTCGCTGAAACCAAACTGCCGTAGGGCACTCCAAACGGCTTCGTGACGTACGCGATCAAACGCACGTACCACATCGCGTTCGCAGACATATATGCCTTGGTCAGCCGGTGTAGTGTTTATGAACCGCACGATGTCCAACAACATCGGATCCGTGCCTTGGCCGCTTACTACCCCGTAGATGTTTGGACCCAAGTGTTGCCCGACCGGCAATGCAAGCATATCGGCAGCCGCCCCAAACACGACGCGCTCGCACACGACGGGAACTTGCAGCGAACGAATTCTCCCATCTGGACGCCGCTGATCTACTCGTCGAAGCTCGTTTGGCACAAAAGTACCGTTGTGGATCGCAGCAATGATTTGCCCGCATACATTGACTATGTCGTGCCTGTGGAATTCGTCGAGTCGTAGGCCGTCTACACCGGCTCCGTTCCCTTGAATTCCACGGTTTGCGTCATACCACATGAGGGCTACATCCCGATTAAAGATGTGGCGAGGCGCAATATTGCCCAACGGCATGCACGCAGGAAGTCGAAGCAATTCACGCGGTGCGCGCCTGCTGCTGTTTCTACTGGGTTGACGCATGCCAGACGATCCCAAACTGAGAAAGCTGTCTTCCCTAAATGGAGCTCTAGTCATTTTGGTCTGCTCCCCTGTTCCGTATCAGAGTGTGACGCGCAACACGGAGTGCTGCGAAATCGTCACCTTCAGGCAAATAACCCCAGCGAGCGTAGGTTTGCCTCCGGGTACGATTCCAATCCCTGGCAATGCTGGCCAAACTGGATCCAGCTCCACCACGACCCTGCGGAAAGTCTTGAAGGTCTAAGAACGCTAATTCCGCCGTGTCGACTATTTGGTTTGCCAAGGCGCGATAGAGGTCAATGGGCTCGCTACGTGCGCCAGCCCACACAAACAGGTTGTCCCCAGCGATGCGTAACCGGTCTAACTGATCCGAGTGGAGGACCATGCGCGTTGCATGTCCAATAAATGTGTCTTCATCGAGAAACCGCGAGAATGTCCGATCCAATGTGCAGTACCTGTCCGCTGCGTCTCGGGTGGCGAAAACAAGGTACGTGTTTCGTTGGCGGTCAACGTATTGCCGTCGTCCCAGCAATCGTTCGATTGCCCGCATGCGGCGATTTTCATTGTCGCAAGCTATCGCACACTCGGCTTCGGTCGTTGAAAGATCGTCGCCGCTAACGTTCCAGTTTAAGTTCTCAATCGCAATGCGAGGCTGACGCAACACACCCCCGCCGGGTAACAATAGTCCGCGTGTGAGCCCGCCATATTCGAAGATTTTCGCCTGCCATTTTGGGTCACACACCGCGTCGCTGGGCAGGCATGTGTATATGCGGGCACCAGCTCGCGCCCACTGAAAAAAATCGAAGAGATACTCACGATTTAGGAGCCGCTTGTCGGCGATGATGAAGATGTCGAAACTATTTGCACGTGTAAAACCCACGTTACCGGAAAGGGTGAATGGCATTCCAATCACAATCCGTGGTGGACGTTCAAGTCCTGCCAATGCTGCCTCAGTCAAGTCTCGTGCCACAACGTAGGCCCTAGATCTTGTCTGTTGCGACAACCCACGGCAGAAGCTCCAGCAGTAGTCACGTGAGCCCGCAATAATGGCGATTCGAGCGTTTGGAAATTGGTCGGCAAGGCGACCCACATACTCGAACATGTGCCTGCGATCTTGATACTCAAGGGTCGCGTACTGATTTCGCGACAAAAACTCAAGCGTTGCATTCGGTAAATCCTCGCGGGAAAGCTGCTGTTCGGCATTGGCTCCCCTGCTGCCCAGCGGTGTCGCTGGCAATGTAACGAAGTTCAAACTGGACTGTTCAACGATAGGCTGCAAGCCGCGGCGACGGAGCTCATCTTCGATAATTGGCAACAACGGTCCATGGAAAAACCAATACGTATTGGTTGGCTCGCCGTATATCAAACTGGTTTGCGATCGAACTGCGCGTATTTGGCCGTTGGCTTGCACGATCGGCACGATAGATTCGCACGCGACCTCAAACGGCAGCAGCGCGTCCATAGTCACGGTCTGATTTATTAAACTCATTGCGAAAACAGGAGCCGGGGGATCGCTAGGTGCGGAGTGGTCCTCAGGCGCGGGGGTGCTCTGAATGGTTGACATGTTTTTCTGATTGTTGGAAGGTGGATGGATGAATTACGCCACAGGGCGAGAGGCAATACCTCGAAGGTATTGCGTGCGATAAAGTTATCGCTCCAGTGTCGTACTCAGATCGACACCGGGGTGGTTGTCCTATCAAGCGAACGGGATCCGATCCAGCATCGCTCACAACCATTTCAATTCAACGAGACGTCTGCCAGACAGACAAATCTCGAGGTTTACGTGCGAAAATCATTTTGCACGCAATGCCATTCCATCTCCGCCAACAACACGTATTGGTCGGACCATCGAAAGTATAGTAGCGGTGCTCGAGCACTGCTACTGCTAAAATCTTGAAATTGGAACCAAGTACTGCTCGACAACCAATGTGTCGCCGAGCAGTACAAGATTGCCAAAAGTCCGACCATCCGATCGGCAGTGACGATCAAAATCGCCAATAGGTTAGCGGAGCGACAACCGAAACAAACTTAGTAATCATTACCAAGTCTCCTGGGTATCTCTTGGGCGATCCACTAGTAGATCATCCCCCGTTACTACCGTAGGAATTCGTCCTGCTATCAACTGGTTCCACCGGTCACTGGCTCGTGTAGCCGCAACCCGTATATGGTCCAGGTTCAAGTGGATTTGGTTCTGTCGGCAATAAGAGGAAATCCTCCGTAGTAACCGCTCAACTCCCACCGTTTCAATCGTGATGGCGTTATATGCTATCCATGCTTTTATATGGCTTTCCGCTTGTGCTGACGGATCCGAGTCCAAGTAAGCAAACCGTATGGCTCGCTCCAGCTTTGACCAATTTTCACTGGTGGGGGTGTAGGCTGCCTGTCCCTTGCTGGTCCTGAGTTCAAACCCGAAAAGCTCCGCTTTACCTTCGGAGAGGTCAACAGGGTCTAGGGGTGGTGTAAATTCCATCCCTAACCTTGCCAATTCCCGTTGGTGATCACCAAACGCTTGTTCGATCGATTCGGCCGATCCACCGGCGTATACATGGTTGTCCACGTACAACAGCTGGTGGGGTCTCCCCTCCTGTTTTGGTGTTGGCCAAGACAAATGGTGAGATGCTAAAAGGTTATACAAAGTCGTGCTTGTCGCAAGGCCCTGCGGCAAACCTAAATCGGATTGTGCAAAAGTCAGCAGTAGTAACAGGTCTCGCAACCCTCGATCTGGTACGAATCTGTTGAGCGCCTGTTCGACGGCAAGTCGCGTAACACTGGGGAACGCATTGCGTACGTCAGCTGTCCCGACGAAGAACGGTTGATCCGGTATGTACGCTCTCGCAAGATCTGCGAGCAGCGTGTGAATACTACGACCGCGCCGGTAGCCATGGAACGCGTCAGGCATTTGGGCGTCGAGAATGTCAAGCAACGCCAGATTCAAGGTCCGTGCAACAATGCGTTCTGCAACGATCGGGATGCTAAGCGTACGGAACCGTCCAGCCGGCTTGGGGATTTTCACCTCACGGTGGTCTCTTGGGTGAAATGTGTTGTCATTGATAGCTTTGGCTGTCAAGCGTAGGGCCTTTCCCATCTCTCCCTTGGTGTATTCGCTCAGTTTAATACCGTCCACGCCTGGCGACGGCCCCATCGTCGTTCGCCACAGCTCAAAAGTTCGAACGTAGCGCTCGGCGTCGTTTAAATTGCTGCGCGTTAGCTGGTCGGGGTCGGTCAGAATATCGGACTCGGTAACCCGGATTGTGCGGTCTGGTGGCGAATGCGTAAGAAATCGGTCTGATCCAAGATTGAACGCAACCAATGAATCCTCCGCGTAGCGGTATCCTCTATTCATCGCACACCTCCGCTGGCGTTGCAGAAACGCTGCTTCGGCTGGCACCACGTCGTTTGATAACCAACCTACGTAGTGCGTTCTCAACTCGCTTGGCTTTGCTAGGCGGGCCCCACTCCGTCTCATACTGGTCTATCCGACACTGATTCCAACATCTCACGGTTTTTATGGGATCAAAAGGCTCTGCACTTGGGTTTTGGCCTTTGGGTTTGTCGTTGCTGTCGTTACCAACAAAGATGAAGTCCTGGATGTCGATCACTTCTACAAGCCCCTGATTACCGGTTAGCGGCCACCGCAACGCCTCCGGCAACTGGAACGCGTTCGGACGCGATCCAGCCCACAACACCGTCAGTTGCTCGCCAACCGGGCGGAAGCGTCGGAGAACGGACATGGTGCAAATGAGCTTAGCTCCGCTAGGCGCCGATAGGCTTGGAGGCCCGTTTGGCATGCCATCCGACTCGGTGACGACAGTCCAGCCCGGCAAGTATCTCGCCAGGGCTTTAGCGTGAGATGCGGCAGCACACAGCACGACAACCTCTCCTGTTGGGTTTCTCTCGGTCTGAGATCTGGCGATTTTCGCAATCTTCTTGTTGCGTTCCCTGTTCTTTTCCAACAAACGAACTAGGTCCACTTCATCGAGGCCTTGCCCGGTGCCAATGTTGCACTTGACGGTCGTGTGGGTAACCGACAGTTCACTTCGAACTCGATATGCCTGGTCGACCGAGATACTGTCAAATCCAATAGCAGGGACAACGCGGTCCCAATTCTTGTCTGAATATTTCTTGCCGGACTGCGTCAGCAAAAAAATCCGCAGACTACATGCACCGTGCGCTAGAAGTTCCGCGAACTCAACATGTGCACATATCCGAGGCTCGGTGACGAGGAGCAAATCAGGACATCTATTCAGACGCCGCTCTAACTGAGAACATGTCCCAACCGACACGCGCGGCCAGTTGCCCGTTGTAGCACTGGTCTCGATCGCATTTTCTTGGCCGTCGTCCTCGATGGCTTTGACGATGTTCTCTGCACCACTTTTGCCAATCGTCACGATTGCGATCTGCAACGACGGGAAGGCCCGAAGGATTTGATTAATTGCTTGTCCGAGGGCCAGTTCGCCATGCATGACGATTTCGCCGCGATTATGGTCGGTGATGAATTCGGTAAGCGGCGACGCATACGCAGGTGGTGTGATAAACCGCTCGGGCTTAAAGAGCGGTAGGTTCACATGAACCTCACGCCCCATCGAACGAAGTTGGGCAATTAAGATGTCCGCGAGTCCAGCCGAGACAACCGGTTCTGACAACCCCAGCTCTCGCAGGTAACTGGATTGTTGTGCCATCGCCTCGTGAATATTTTCAGCACGACGCTCGTGGGTTGGCACTAGCAGCGACGGGCGATCCCGTCGCGAAGACAGACATTGCCCTTCCATCCTTGTCTTAATGGCATGTGCCGCCACATCGAATGGGGGCAGAGGCAAAACAGTAAGTTGTAAATCTACTGCAGAAACAGAATGAACCAATGGTGATAACAACCGATCTCGTTTACGCATTTTTTCCAGTATCTATTCCGTATGTTTGGGGGTGGGAACGGCAATCACGGCTTGCCAAAGCCAGATATCCATCGGCTGGGTGCTCGAGCACCGCTTTGGCGGTTAGCGATCCACGCCGATACAACTATTGGACGGTCACCGCATACAAATAGCCATGCACTTGGCGAAGAAGTTTTAAACAGGTGAGTCTTCACCCCCCCAGTGCGCCAGCAACCGCGTGATTTGTCACAAGGATCTTGATCCACCACACGGCAGGCAGGGAGGAGGACAAACAATCCGCAGATCACCGTCGTCCCAATTCCATGCAAAAGATATTATTCAACATAAACGCTGTCATCAAGCCCGAAGCCACTTTTTTGGCACTGCAATTTTCAGCACCACCGGTTGGTGGAAAGCTCTCTCTTGCCGTGCATTGCTATCAAAGACTTGCATGGTTAGCAGAGGCTACAGCATGGACTGCCAGTCAAGCTAAGAACGCAGGTAGTTCAGCACATGTTTTGCTGACTGCTGCGCAACTCGATCACCGAGCCACTGTCAACCTTCAAGCTTGCACGCAGTCATGATGGGCCGATCCCACGGACTTGGATTGCTGGGGAAGCCGGATAGGCAAGGCCGTAATAGCTAAAAAAAACTGCTGCAACATGGCTGTCGCCATTCATCGCCGGGGTTGTCTGCGATGGTCTTACAATCGACGATCTCGGTGCTGGAGCACCAAAGCCAGCAGGACACGATTTTGGCATTCAGAAGCTTCCGCCTTTGCTACCGTTGTTGGGTTGAAGCAAGAACCGCCCGATTGTGAAGCGACTTAGCAAACGGCGAGTAGGGTGAGTCGGGGTAATTACCCCGACTCAGCCCTTTCACAGAACCGTTGCGGATCCGGATACCCACTGCATCACTTTCTGCCCAAATAGCAGATCCAGCCAATTATCAACACAACGATCATCAACCAAACCGGGTCTAACCTGGGGGTTGGTATCACCAACAACATACCTACTGCCATTGCCAAACAAAACCACGCGTTAGCGTGCACGGCTGGTGTCGCCATTTTCATTTTCCTTAACTTCGAGACAATCGCTCCCCCAGGGCCTGACGTCGTGGCCCCTGGATTCGTTAGCTTTGCAGCCCAGCGATCCCTTGGCCAGGAACAGCATGCCAGCCCGTACGTTGATGGGGATAACGTTAAACGCATACAATCGCTCCGAGTATCCGGCGGATCACGCACCCGAGCACGCACGACCTTGTGATGTGACATAAAACATCACTCCTTCGAACAGAGTAATTTTGAAAGCGGCTGGCGTTTTACGCGTCGCAGCCACTAAGACAGCCGTTGGCAAGCTCGTCCAACAGCAATGTTTCCCATCAGGGTATATGACGCGTTTCGGGGCTCGATTTAGGCGGCAAGCCGTGACATAAAACAGCGGCATCGCTGCGAACCGCAAGATGGGACAAATTCGGTCCAGAACGCTGAATTCAGCGGTGCCGACCCAACGGCATGACGACATTGCAATGAGCGTCACTCGCATCGATGCTACCTTCTATAACTTGGCAGACATCGACATCGGCTGCTAAATGGATTCACTACGCCAGCTGGATCCGCTAGACTTCGCCTGTTAACAAAACGATTCAGGAGACGAATGAATGAACGACCAAGCTCAGTTTTTTGTAGGGTGGGGCACGTTATCACTTATCAATGCAGGACTGGCCCAAAGCAAAAATCGAAGCAGTTTGTTTTGGTGGATTGTTTCTCTCTTCTTTGGCCCACTTGCGACGTTCCTGATCGTGATCTTGGATAGGGTGAACCCCTATACGCCGTGACTGGGTTGTGAATGGCCGGTGAGAGTCGCGAACGCTGAAGAATCGGCCAATCAGTATCTCGCCTTGCGTCGCATTCGAACTAAGAATGTAGTCTTGGCCAAAACGCCGAGACACGCCCGGTCATAATACGCGCCCAGTAGTTGTCGCAACTGTCACGTCGCAGTCCTTCCACAACTGACAGCATTTAAGCCGGTCCACCAAAAACCACCCTGGGGCGCAAAAGTGGATTTGGCAGTTGCATGAAATTGTTCCTTGCCTGTTTCCAAGCGCGCGATTCCAGCCGAAATCGGTAGGCTCGGTATCGCAAACCAAGGGGTGAGAATGCTATCACTTAGCACCAAAACCACTGAAAATCACTAGTTCAAGGCCGGATCGGTAACCAAATTGCATCAAGGTTAAAGATGGCTCCATTGAAGGGTGTTCCGCAACATGTGCTGAATGTAGTAAAAAAAAATTCAACGTACCGCGACATGCGGTAAATAGGGACGAGGTAGATGCCCCGAAGATGCACGTGCAAAACAATCAACCACCGACTTACACGCGCGGCCCTTTTGTCACTAGAGTTTAAAATTGTCAACTTGGCTGAAGCACGATCATTCCAGGCATCTTCATCTGTTATTACGTACTACCTGCTCGCAAACACTCCGCCGGATACCGCGACGTAACAGCATACGTCATACGCTTCTAGGCTACCCTTTGCACTTGGTCGTAAAATGCAGATCGCGTGTAGCAGACGTTGACATTGCGGGTCTCTTGACTGAGACCGCTGCATGTTGAACACGAACTTTTTCTGACAATCGCTTCTAGGCTAGCATTGAGTTCGCGACAACCAAACGCGGTGCTTAAGCACCGGCGTCATCGCCACGCATACGGCGAGACAATGAATGACGTGATGTGAATGAGCCTACGCACGTGGGCTGGCATTGTCATTTAACGTGCTTGCATAAAAGCACCAAAGTTTTTTTAAAATCTGCAATCTTTGGGTCTACCGCGATAGAGTCGCCTTGGAAGAATGGTTGACACGGTACGACCAAACATCGCTTGTCGAAGAGCCACACTTTGGATCGGTATAATTGGCTAGGAACAAGTAGCTGCTCCGCGAATGTGCCAACATTCACGTTTGCACGCCCCCCAATTCAATTACAAATTGCACCATTAGGAGGTGAACATGCCACGACGCAAGCGAAGGTACTACAAGATTTTCACATATGGTCATGATTATCGGCCAGACTGGCGTTGGCTACGAGCGAACGAACTGTTGTCCGAGTTAGCATCCACGCACGGGCGATCCAAAAAATACTGCTCGCCCCAAGCGGAAGGTGCCGCTGTGACGCGTATGTACCGATACCTACGCACAATGCGCATGGGGTATCTGCACGAGCGTCGGCAAGCGAAGATCATGCAGGAATTCATTGACCTCCAAGAGGCGATTGCGATCAACGACGAACGCGGCGTGAAACGACTGGAACTTCGTCTGCGACTGCTTGGCGGTCAGTCTCCAAAAACGATTGCGAAAACCATGAGTGTCGATGTAGGGGTCGTTGTCGCATACTCCATTTACTTTTTCGACGTACGCGAGGAGCGACACCGTGGTGTGTTCCAGTTCCGTCAGCGACAACCTGCTCGATTGAGTGCCAAATCGTATGCAGACCTGAAGTATGATCGCTTCGAGAATTTCCTGTACAGCTTCATGGACAGAATCAGCAGCAACTTGATTCCTATGGCTTTGGATGCATTCGTCCATCGGGGCGAGACACACGACCTGTCGACCAAAATCGGAAGGCAACGAGAACAGGTTGAAATCCACTATCTGAAATTTTTAGCGAACATCGTCGAGCCATTGTCGGATCGTGAAACTTATCTGCGTGTGTCCAATCTGATCCATGCGTCGAACTTTGAATTAATCAGCTTTGCTAAACCCACGTTTCTCGAGCACTGGCAGGCCGTGGTTAACGAAATGCCGGACGAGAAAACAACAGAAGTGGTGGACGTAGACTCAGTCGCCCCGCAAGAACGTCTTAAACCAACTGCAGCAGAAACGCGTTCACCTGCCGTTTGGACGGACGCGCATGTTCGAGCCCGTTACGCACGATCGTCGCTAGCATAGGTGCTTTGGCTAACCAGAAAATCAAGGTGATTTGAATGAAAGAGTTTCTGACGATTTCTCGGCGAATCGAAGGCCAACCGCGGCGTGTAAAGGTCGGTCCAAAGCAACATCCTGCAACAGAAATGTATGCACGGATGACAGCACTGCACTCGGCAACCATGGACGCAGAGCGGGCTGAGGCCAACGCATACTTTAGTCAGTACGTCGGCTTTGCAAAACTCCTCGATCTTAGTTTTAAATTTTTGCAGCGTGCCTACGCCGCAGAACTTTCCCAGCATGGTTTCGTGCGTATCAAAAAAGAAGGGCTCACTAAAATGCAAGCAAAGACCAACTCACCCGCAAACGATACCGCGTCACCCGAGGGTGGATCGCCAACCAAGGAAATGTTGGCCAAACTGCTGCAGAACGCGACAAACTGCGAGCCCGATGCCATTGCAGAACTTTTGGACGTGACCGCCAAACACCCCGACCTGTTTACGAAAGACTTCGACTTGTTGGATCTCGTCAAAAACGCATTTTATTCGCTAGCCGCCAACCGAAACGGCAATATGGCCAGAGTGGTAAAAGACAATTTTGAAAGGTACCTAGATAGCTCTGGCCAAATCGATGAAGACCCGATGTGTCGGCTGCTTTTTCGCCACATGGTTTTCTACTGCGCGCTCACCGGATACAACGCGTTTCTGTCCATGGCACCAAGTCAGCCGTCGCGGACCAACAAGGAGATTTTGAAGCGAACAACCCAGTGTTCACTCAAGCTGAAAGAAGCCAATCAAATGTACACCGAGTACATGCAGCTCAAGAGCAACGGATGGTCGAGACTTCCAGGCGAAATCGTGTGATCCTGTGTGCACAATCGGGTCGGCATTTCGAATCGGCTAGGATGGTGGTCCTGGCCAGCCCGTCTCGTGACCGCCACGAAGCCACAACGTGGCAATTGAGACGGCCCTGGTACTTTACATGGCCCGTGTCGAATGGGACGGGTACGATTCCGCATAGGCTTGTCCCACTTCGCCGAAATCGAGTAACGATGCAGCTTCCCGGTCACCATTGCCTACTCAGCAGCTAACGTCTTCGCTACCCTCCAAGCTTCCCACCCCCGTGTGCACGTAGCGTTAGCCAGCCATCGGCCGCTTTTCACAGGTCGGGTCGTGACCACTTTGGACAAAGCCGTAGCCAGGAAATAGCCACTTCCGCAATTTGGTTCAGATCATCGTGGACACTAGCTCCCGCCGATTAGACTACGCCTGCGGGCTCGGCTAGACTGATTCAGCGTCGTGGATGGAGCCGCCAGCAAATTCTTCACCCGTTGATTTCCTTTGACGGACATTGTGTATTCGATCGCATGAGACGGTTTTCAGTTCGTAATATCTTTGTCGTCACGATTTGTGCAGCCAGCAAGTCGAAATGGTAGGGTATGGGTTGAACTAGATGTTCTTGCCAATCACTTCTAACTTCTAATTTCATCCCCATGCCTTTCTACAGCAAGACCCGCTACAACGTCGTGTTTTTCATGGTGACACTCGCCATGATCACCGATCTCGACCGCGCCTGCATCGGCGTGATGAGCGAGGCGATCCAGCGCGACCTGGGATTGACGAAATCGCAGATGGGCTATGTGTTTGCGGCGTTTTCTTTGGCCTATGCCGGCTTCGAGATTCCCACGGCGTGGTGGGCGGACCGGCAAGGTGCGCGCACCGTGTTGACGCGGATCGTGTTGTTGTGGTCGGTCTTCACCATGGCCACCGCTGGGGCTTTCAACTACACCTCCATACTGGTGACGCGTTTCATGTTCGGGGCTGGTGAGGCGGGCGCGTGGCCCTGTGTGGCAAGGGTTTTTTCACGCTGGCTGCCGCATCGAGAGCGAGGCACGATCAAGGGCGTCTTCTTTGCCGGGGCTTACGCGGCGGGATCGGTCACACCGGTACTGGTGGTGCATCTGATGAATGACTGGCACCTATCGTGGAGGACTATTCTTGTCGGCTTTGGAACGATCGGGTTTGTCTGGGCGTACTTATTTTATCGTTGGTTCCGCGACGAGCCGACGGAGCATCCAGCGGTGAGCGAGGAGGAGCGGGACCTAATACTGG
>JANMLD010000195.1:0-10662 GCA_031372345.1 Pirellula sp. | reverse complement strand
AACCGGCACCGATGGTGTGGGCTCGTTTGCTAAACCACGCGTTGCTTATTGCCGCCTAGCGCCCCGCTAATGTGCGCACCCAAACCCCATTTGCGCGCAGCTAAAGGCGACAGTGCTTCGCAATTGCAATGGATGTTTCGCCGATTTGAACGAAAATTGGTAACCTACACCCTGCGAATCCTCAAGTATTCTTAATGACGTCGCACTGTCGCGGCGTCATTTTCGATTCGAGGATTGTCACTGAGCGCCATCGATGAATGAAGAACCACTGAAACGCTGTCCAAAATGCAAGTCTACTATCTTCGCAGACGCACCCGGTGGCCTGTGCCCGCACTGCTTGATGCAGTTTGTGGCCATCAGAAAGGGCGGAGCGGACTTTCCAATGGAAGATCGATCGCCGCCTGACCTTGAAACCATCCGAGCGGCATTCCCGCAGTTGGAGATCCTTGAGTTAATCGGGCAAGGGGGCATGGGGGCTGTTTTTAAAGCTCGGCAGCCGAAACTGGATCGGATCGTGGCGTTGAAAATCCTTCCCATGCGGTTGGCTCGAGAGTCCTCTTTTGCAGAACGTTTTGAACGCGAGGGGAGACTGTTGGCTCGACTCAACCACCCAAACATCGTTGGCGTTTACGATTTCGGCCAAACCGACGGGCTCTACTACTTGATTATGGAATACGTCGATGGCGTCAACCTACGTCAAGCGTTCGCTTCTGCGCGTTTCACTCCACAGCAAGCCTTGAGCGTCATCCCTAAGATCTGTGAAGCTTTGCAATTCGCGCACGACGAAGGGGTGCTTCATCGCGATATCAAGCCTGAGAACATCCTTCTAGACACCAAAGGCCGCGTGAAAATTGCCGACTTCGGAATCGCAAAATTTGCTGGCGTGGACGACAAGACTGGATTAACAGCGACGGGTGCTACGATCGGAACTCCGCATTATATGGCTCCCGAGCAAATTGAACGACCAGCGGATGTCGACCACCGCGCTGACATCTTTTCGTTGGGTGTTGTTTTCTATGAGATGCTGACCGGTGAATTGCCACTAGGACGGTTTGCCGCTCCCTCGGAAAGAGCGACTACAGTCGATGCTCGCATAGACGCAGTCGTAATGCGAGCTCTAGAAAAAGACCGCGAACGAAGGCAGCAAAGCGCGAACGAAGTCCGTACGCAGGTTCAACTGCTGAGCGATCCTTCGAACTCAAATCCCAGGCAACGCGAAACTAGTACCTCAAAGCCTCCGATCATCAACTCCAACACATCGTTTCAACGCTCTTCGGCTCGACCTACGATTGCAATTGCAATGGTGCTCGCGTCAATCGTAATACCCGTTTCAGTTGCCCTACAACATGAAGGCCCCTCCGATAGATTGGTTTTTAGTCTAGGATTGATTTCGGCATGGTTCGGTATTCCTGGGACTCTGCTCGGATTGATTCACTTGCTTTTTCTGCAGCGAAGTGGCACTCGGAATGGTCTACAGAGGGGAGTGATTGCTGGTACCTTTTGGCCTTTTGGGATAGTTATTGGTTGGTGCCTTTATTTAGCGAACGGGATTATTTATCAAATGGAGGGAACGCCCTCACCGTCGGTTATGTTTGCAACCAATGCGTTTTGCCTGTTTCTCGGCATTGCGATGTCCTTCGTCGGGATGTGGATGACGAAGCAAAAAATCCAACGTTCACAGCCGGATCCAAGTTTTTCGACCTCGATCAACCCTGGCCAATTCGTCTCAACGTTGAAAATGATGATGAAAGCTATTGTTCTGAGTCTTTGGGCGTTCTTTGGCCTGATCATTGTGTACATGTTGCCGGGCACCTCCGTGCGGCCCAAGGCTATGCAGGGTTACATGGCCCAGCCACTGCAACTTGAGATAGTCTCGACAACGACGAAAGAGAACGTGCTTATCGTGGTCGTAAGGGACCCATCTGAAAATAGTTTTCAAGTCGATTTTCGGGGCTTTAGCTTGCTTCCAAAAGCTGAGCTTCTGGCATCGGAGAGCTATCAAGGCAAATGCATTTTCCCAGGTGAGCGATCAGAAATACTCTCCTTTCATTCGGATAACGATCACACGCTAAGCCTCGCGTTTGCATTGCCAGACTCTGACATAGCCCTCGTCGGTAAGAATAGGATAGAGCGACAACGCAGCAGCACACAACCCTTTACGTACAACAGCATGATTCAACTTTTCAAAATCAACAGCGCATTTGGAGAGTATGAAGCTTTCGCAATCCCAGCGGTCACTGGATATCGCAGGCCGGACGTCCAACCGTGAGAGATCCCATTGGAAAGCCGGACCGTGCAAGCCGTCGCTTTCTGACGACGCAGTGGACACATGTCCTATCGGCACGAGGTGAAACGGCCGAAGCCAAGCAATCTTTAAAGGAACTTTGCGATCGCTACTACGCTCCTGTGTACGCGTTTGTGGAGTCTTATTCGCGTCACGACCAGAACGCTCGCGATTGGACCCATGCGTTCTTTGCAAAACTTCTAGAAGGGAAATCCCTCGATTCCGTTATCCAGTCGCGAGGGAGGTTTCGAAGTTATCTGCTCGGTGCAGTGAAGCATTTTCTGGCCGACGAGCGCGAGAAAGACCAAGCGGCTAAGCGGGGCGGTTTGGTTTCGCATGTGTCGGTCGACCAAGTCGATGCGTCTTCAAGGACGACGAATAAACATAACGCGATGCCGCCCGACGCAGCGTTCGATCGCCAGTGGGCCATGGCGATTCTTGAGCATTCACTCAAGGATCTCGAAGAGGATTTGGGAGAGGAGCAATCGTCTCGTTTTGAACTTCTCCGACCTTGGCTTAGCGGCGATCCGATCGATCTGACTCATGCGGATGTCGCTGCAAGACTCGGTGTATCGACCGAGGTCGTCAAAATCACGATCCATCGATGGCGGAAACGATTTCGAGAGATCGTCAAAGGGCATATTGCTTCGACCGTTTCCGATTCGGCGGAAGTCGAGGAGGAGCTTGGTTACTTGATTGAAGCGCTCGCGTTTCCGAAACGGGAGGCATAAGAGTTTTCAGTTTTCAGTTGTCAGTGGTCGGCTGCTATCTGCTATCTGCTATTTGAGATTTGAGATTTGGTATAATTTCGGTACCCACAATGCAATTCGGAAATTCAGCAATGCAGAATACGATGTCGCACTCCCTATGCGGAATGCATTTTCCATGAAACCACAAAGGGATGCTACAATGCGGTGGGCGACAACATTAATCATAGGCGTTGCCGTTCTTTTTCAGTCTATCATCTATGTCTATGTCGAGCGACAATTGGCTGTGCGTTTACCTGGCGTTGTCGTGTCCGCGTGGTGGTACGTGGTTACAGGATGTTTGCCAGTGATGTGCATTTTGACCGCGATCGTATTCCGCAAGTCACATGCAATTTGGAAGCGAGACTATGTTAGCGGCGTTTTGGGAGTGCTTACGATCTTCGGGTTCGCGATGCAGTTTCCAATGATGTATTCTCTGTGTGGCATTGAAGACGCCTACAGGCAGATTGAATTAAAGAAAAACAACAGCAATTGATTCCCTTCCATCTTTCTCCATTTCACTTGGTAGCCATGAACCCTATCACTCGTCGCAACTTTGCAAAAACCTCATTGGCTATTGCAACTCCGTTCGTGGCCAGTTCGCTCATCGCGACTGAATTGAAAAGCAAGGCGTTTGGGCAATCGCAAACGCGAATACGTGTCGGACAGATCGGCACGAAACACGGTCATGCTGCGGGAAAAATAGAGGCCATCAAAAAACTCAGTGAACTCTTCGAATTGGTCGGTGTCGTCGAAGAGGATCAGGTCCAAAGAGATAAGATGCAAGGCTCGACCGCCTATGCCGACAACACTTGGATGACGGTCGACGAATTGTTGAATCAGCCCGGACTGCAGCTGGTTTTCGTCGAGACGGAAATCGATCAGCTGCTCACGATGGCGGAGAATTGCCTTTCGGCCGGCGTTCATATTCACATAGACAAACCTGCTGGTACATCACTGGATCATTTCCGAAGAGTCATTCAACTCGCGGCGGACAAACGGCGGATTATTCAACTAGGGTATATGTTTCGCAGCAACCCGGCGTTTCAGTTTTTGTATGAGGCGGTAAAGCAAGGATGGTTGGGCGAGATCTTTGAAATTCACGGTGTCATAAGCAAAAAAGTCGGGTCGAACGAACGGGCGGAATTGGCACGCTATCGAGGTGGTGCCATGTTCGAACTTGGTTGCCATTTGATTGATGCCGTGGTAAGTCTGCTTGGCAAACCGCAATCGGTGGTGCCCATAAATCGCAAGACGCAACCGGAATTTGACCAGTTAAACGACAACTGCTTGGCCGTTTTTCAGTATGCAAAAGCCACCGCCACGATTCGGAGTAGTTTGGTAGAAATTGATGGCACCCGTCGACGTCAGTTTGTGGTTTGCGGAACGATGGGTACGATTGCGATTGAGCCCCTCGAGCCGCCACAGTTAACACTCACTTTGGATCAGCCTCGAGGCCAATTTCGCAAAGGCACTCAAGTTGTCGAGCTTCCAAAAATGACCGGGCGCTACGATGCCGAGATGATTGGCTTGGCAGCCGCCATTCGCGGAGAAAGCGCAGTAGCGTATTCCTTGGAACATGATTTGACGGTTCAGGAATGCGTGTTGCAAGCCAGCGAAATGCAGTAAGGTCTGCTGCGGATCGCAATGGGGAGACAGTCCGGTCTATTTCTAAGGGATTTTCAACGAAAGTCATCCTCGCTTCGGAGCAAGAAAAGTCACCCTCCCTCGGCACAAAAAAACGCCCCCCCCCCGGGGGGGGGGTCGCCCGCACGGCGGGGGTGGGTCACTAAACCGGACGATCTCTCTGCGAGGGTGAATAAAGCGGACAATCTAACAGCGGGATGGTTACTAACTTTGTCCATAGGTGCTGCGACAAAGTTCGAGCACTTCGTCGAGTTGGATCTTGCCACAATGAATCCCGCAGGTTTACCCTACGGGATTTGGAGTAATCACATACGGATTTTGGTGGCATCGTCGAGAGGTGTCAAAAAAAGGCCTGAAATTTGCAAGTGTTTTTTTTTACCGTTCAACAGACTCAAACGCTAAACTCAAATACGAGAGAATGCCAAGCTCAGGCAAGTTTCGCAAAACCCGTCGCATCACGCAAGAAGTAACGCGAAAAGATTGGCGATTGATGCGAAGGGAAGGAGGAGGATCTAGATTGCAAATGACACTTCTGTTCAGCTTCTTTCGCTTCGTCATCGCCACGTTCGTTCTTATGGTCGGAGACGAAAAAGGTGACGACGTCAAAACTCTTGCAGTAACGCAAGACGAAATCAAGGTGATCTTGGATTCGATTCGACAAGGGAAGAGCAGTCAGATAACGGACGAACGGGCAGAAAAATTTGTCCATGCAATGCGAACGCGGTTTGCCTACGAGTCGCTGAGGCCTCGCTTGGCTTATGAACAAAAGCAAGCCGCTCTTAGGTACGTGCCGAGACTGAGCCCAATTGTCGAGTCTGGCTTACAGAATTACGAAGCAAAGGGAGGTAAAGGGCACCGTACCGACGGCGAACATGTTCGCCCAAATTCGTTGGAGTTCCTGCATAAGGAAACGGTTCGAGAATTTATTGCAAGAGATGGGAATGGATGGAATCGAACTCCACCTCCCAGTGCGATCTATTTGGAACTCACGTGTAGTCCACCAATTCCGTTCGACGCTACTTTCGCAAATTCGCAAACCTCGAATCCAGGCGATCCAGTGAATCCGGACGCGTATTCGTCCGATTTTCCGGACGCATATGGGCGTAGCAATGGCGAGGAAAGGAAAGGATTACTTCAGCCGTACATAGCACAGGACAAAAAGAAATTTGCAGAACAATACCCATTGATGATCCCTAGTTCCAAGTTTTTCTTTCGTATGCATCAGCGGACTCGAGACGAATTCGTTGCGCCACGCCGCTCGGGCCATGTCGAGTCCTTGGAGCAGGTTTCCGGCTTTGTACCGCATCGCCTTGACCGCCGCCCAAAAATCGAGCCCTGGGACTACCGAGGGGAAATCCTTAGCTGGCAGCACACCCCATGGAACAGGAAATTGGACGAACACGTCGCCGAGGAGTTCAGAGCCGTCGATCGCTCTCCTCCACCAGACGCCATTTGGTTACTTAAGAGCTTGGAGCTGGTAAGTCTTTTGAAGAGCAATTCGCCAGCGGTTTACGTTTCCGCGTACCTTCCAGACATGGAAAAACTTGCAAACGTCGAGACTCGCTCGCTGAATCGGTTTGAGGTGGACTCGCTCCATTCGCTTGAATACGACGAGGATTTAGTCATCGCCGCTAGAACCAATGAGATCCAGCTCATGGGGTCAATTCGAGCGTCCGAGAGTTGTATGCAGTGCCACGCTGTTTATCGTGGTGCCCTGCTCGGAGCCTTCTCGTATCATCTTGTGAGAGCAGAAACCATTGCCGCTCGGACGGATTCGAAACCCAAACCTTGATTTCGTAATCGTAATCAACGTTACGCGATAATCATTGTTCGTGGTCGCACGCTCGAGGTCAGGTACTCCATACCCAAGCGTGCGAATTGCTAGTTTCGTGTCAACAGCAGTCCCTCTCGTCCATTCCGGCCATCTGGCCGATTGAACAATTAGTGCACGGTACAGCAAGCACGGTTCGTCTGGCAATACTCGCTGCAAATGTGCCGCAATGTGTGTCACCTTAGGGGCAGCATAGGAAGTACCAATGTCATCGCGATCGAATTCTGGCCCGGGTCCGAACTTTGTTGATCGAACCAACTCCGGAAAGCAATCGCGGCCTTCCGTGGGAGTACCAAGCAACGCAAGTGCCCCGGGGGAAAGAAGGTAGTCGCCGCCGAACTCAACAACTTCGGGCTTGATCACGTTCCATAGGCCGAGACCCGACCGACTAAAGCTTGACGGTTCGGCCTCGTTTGTTGCGAAACTTTGCCACCCCGTCGATTTGTAGAATTGGTATGCAACAGACCCAACCGACAATGCTTGAAGGCTTTGGGCTGGGTTCGCTACGCGTGACGAAGGTTCGATCAAGTAATTGGGATAAGCTCGTCCTGCACCCAAATGGTCCAGAATTCCAGCCCGAGGCGAGGAAGCCGAATGTTTGATATTCCCCGAACTTTGAATGACGAGAATGTCAAACTGCTCCGACATGGCATCGATTTGAGCAGCCCACGCTGACATGTGACGCAGGCGGCAATGACAATCAGCATTGATCGAGTGGTTGAAGAGCCTTGTATGCCGTGGTCCGTGGTGGAATTGATCCACAACTTTTCGGAGCAATGCAGCCGGAAATAGTGTCACTGGCAGGTAACCATCGGCATCCAAGACTCGGGCGTTTTGAATCCAAAATGGGAGTTGATATTCGAATTCTCGCCGAACCGTTTCACCATAGAGAACCGCTCCGGCAACACGAGTGCCGTGCCCACCTGGCGGAATGTAGTCACTCACGTCGGAAGATGACACTGGAGGCGGAAGAAAACAGAACGAAGTCGCTTTGTCGATGGCGGATTCGATTAGTCTGTGCTCCTCCTGGATTCCACTATCAATAACGCAGACCGCTGGAGCCGAGGGATCGGGTGGCAAAGGTTTTGGATTGTCATCGGCTCCGTCACGGGAATCAACTTGATTTTCTCGAAGGTGGACAGTGTCGGGCTCAGTAACCTCAAATACGAATGGAAAATTGAGAACAAAGTCTTTTAGGCCTCTTCCGTTAACGACGATTCGCATTGTGAAGCTGTCGGGCAAAGTGACGGCATCTTTTCCATCATCATGCGCAACCTCTTCGATCGCTCCACCGTAGCCATCGACAATAATCGATCGAACTTCTTTGATCCTCGCTTCTTGCAAGTCGTACCAGGCGTCATAAGCACCGATTCTTTCATTCGCCCATTCACTTACCCTTCGAGCCCAGTCTTCGTCGGTCTCTCGCTTCCACTGTTCAGGTTGCTTGGGGATTTCCCTCGTTCCGAGGCAAGTTACGCCGATGTCGACAGTCAAACTTTGGACCGTATCCAACTTGCCCCAAATCGATTGGAGGTATTCCGAAAGGATCAACTTTAATCGCTGAATTTGATTGAGATCGTCATCCAATCGATGAACGCTGGCGAGCGTCGCAGTTCCTAATCTCGGTTTAGTCCCCTCTGCAAACCCATCGATGGCATCTAAAAATTCCGAGAGGTCAATGTCGCTGCTCGCGACGATAACGAAGCCGCCTTCTTCTTCCGAAACAATTTCGAAATTGAAATGGTGGCGGAGTTTGTCAATATCTAGTCCCGGATCCACTTGAAGAAGCAATGGGATGCCACCCGTTAGCTCTGGGAGTTTCTCTGACTTTCTGAGTTCGGTGATCTTGCGATGAGATTCGACGAACGACTCAGTCGTAGTTCGAAGGTTCGTACTGTGAGTTGTTCGGTCTGTTCTATTGTCAAGAGTTTGCTTATCTGCAGATGGTCCACCACCGCTCAAATTGGCAAGTCCGTTTTCCCTACGAAGCAACTTCAGATAATCAAAACTACGCTTGTCTGCCATTACAACCTAGTCCGTTATTCGTTTGACGATGGCAGCTTCAACTCAGAGATTGCGGCCTCGAAATGCTCCTGTTCAACAATTCTCTTGCCACATAGCACAGCAGACTTGGCTGCAGCCTGTGCGACTCGGACAACGTACGCAGCGGAAACACCGTGAAGTCGATCTACGACTTCACTCCAGCAAATTGTCTTTGCACGTTCGACTCCAGATAGAGTCAACGCCAACAACTGCTCGATTTCAATCTTGCCAGGTAAAGGCACTGCAAACACATCATCGAATCGACGGAAGAGCGCTTCGTCGAGGGAGTTCTCGATGTTTGTTGTTGCAACCAACAAACCTGGGGCATCGTACTCCTCCATTAACTGCAACAGCGTGTTCACGATCCGAGCTACTTCCCCAATGTCTTTTGACGTCGTTCGAGATCGCGCGATGAAGTCACATTCGTCAAGTAGCAATACGCATGGCTTTTCGCGAGCCGCATCGAATACCGTACGAAGGTTAGAAGCAGACTCACCGAAGTAGGAAGATACGAGAGCGTCAAATCGAATCTTCATCAAAGGCAAGCCAGTGTTCCATGCCAACCTTTTAGCGCCAAGAGTTTTTCCACAGCCAGGAGGGCCGTAAAGAAGGATTTTCTTTCGAGGGTTCAGGCCATAGGCAGACAAACGTTCGCGAGCTGCAAATTCTTTTTCAATGCGTTCAAATCGCATCTCAATATCTGGCGGCAAGACGATGTGGTGCTCTAACGCGTCGTGCGGAATCAGGCTGACCAGCATCTCTTGGCTGCGGCGGCTAATTGGGAGCGAGCGTACGCTGCGATCGGAATCGATCCCTCCGCGACTGGAGCGTTTCGGCTTGGAGCGATCACCAAGAATCGACTCTAGCTCGCTAGCTAAGCGTTCGTGGCCGCTTCTGCGTTCGCCATCAACAATCGTTTCAGCCAACCGATCGAGATCCTCTTGCGCACCCATCGCAATCGCTCGCACCAGTCTTTTCAGCATTTCCGATTTCATTTCACAATTCCTGAATTTGGCGACGATTGGCCGTCAACCCAAAAAAGTCCTATGACCCGCTTGATCTGTTGATTTTGCATCGACCTCCACGGGCAATTCTCTCCAATTCGTTCATATTGTACCTCCAAGTCAGACCGATAGCTTGCAAGACCTCCAACTTACTCATTTGCTGTTCCTTTGTGATGGCACACAAGTAAGGTCCAGAACCTCGCAAACAAAGATGTCGTCGTAGGTTCCAACCAGTTGAATTTCGGCTTGCACATTTACTTTGCAATTATGAAAATCCGGCCTCAATTTCTTGGTCGTACCACCCACGGACGTTCGCGATACCAGAGAAAGCTTTTTGGATTTATAAGCAGCATCCCATGCAGCTTTCCGGAAAGCCAAAAACATCCGATCTTCGTTTCGCCGAGTTGTTTTGAGAGTGCACAGGTCCTCAAACAGCTTTTGATTGCTAGTGCAATTTTGCCCCCCAAAGGCCTCCAATTTCCAGCTATCTCCTTCGAGATCAGAAACTCCGTTGCCTTCGTCGTCCTGCGACTGTTGCGTTGGTGCCGATTTGATCGGACGAAGACCAATATCACGCATAATCTTGATTGCTGCAATTAACACTTCGACTTGACCGAGGTTGTTGAACAACTCGATGGGCCTCTCTTTCTCGGTATTGATTAAATCGCATTTGAGCTTGCATTCCACCCCAATATCTAGATTCTCTTCGCTTGCGAGTACCCGCTTGCGGAGTGACGCAAAACTGGAATCTTCATTTGAAGAATCAGTACGGCCAGTTCGATGTGCAAGATAGGCTTCCGCAAGAACCACGTAAGCCTCGCTCAACCGGTCCAAGTCTTCGTCGCCAATGTCGATTCCGGTTTCGGGTTGAGCCATTTTTCCGGTTGGCTGGCGCAAATCGGAATTCCTCGATTTCGGCGTGTGCAGGGTTTAGACAAAAAACTTTTGAAAGTTCACTTGACATCCTTTTCTAATTCTTGATGATCTGATTCTTGCTGCAGTAAGCAACTTGCAACCGGATGATCTCCGGTTGCCGCGCGGCAACCGGATTTGAATTTCCGGTATTTCACAATCGATTTAACGGGTTCCAAAAGAGAACGGGGGGTG
>JANMLD010000193.1:0-2040 GCA_031372345.1 Pirellula sp. | reverse complement strand
CGATTCGAATCGATACTTCCAAGTTTCGAGCCATCGTTTTGATCCTCAAGATAGAGTCGTGACGAACCACAAAAACGCTACGATATCACAAGCGAATCACGCTAGCATTTCAACTTTTCGCAATTTCAATCGTACAGGTCGGATTTTTTTCTTCCTGAGTTTCAAATACGTCAGGAGCTGCGCATCATAGAGTGGAATCATTTTCTCGACTGCTTTCAGTTCTACAATGACTTCGTGCTCGACAAAAAGATCGATCCGATATCCAACTTCCAAATTGACTTCTTCATACGTGACAGGCAGCGGAAGCTGGGTGTCGACGTGCAAGCCCCGCTTGCGTAGTTCGTATGCCAATACAGCTTCATATGCCGATTCCAATAAACCTGGTCCCAAACATCGATGAACCTTGATGGAAGCATCGATGATCTGACCCGTAATTTCATTAAGTTCCACAATAACCACCCTTACTATTTGAACCACGGAGACACAGTACAGCACAGAGCCTCAAATATACGGCGAGACAGAACCTCTGTGTTCCTTCGTCAGGTCGCGATGGCAGATAATGATGCGTGTTAAGTAATGAGGCCTGACTTGCACACCGAAGATGGCCGCGTCGATCAACGACACGAACCACGGAGACACAGAGGAGCGAACCAAAGGGGACGAACCTTGAAGATCTTAAAAATCTCTCGGTGCGTCTCTGTGCCTCTGTGGTGAAAGAAATATGCGGATCATGTCTTTCTCTTTGTCCGGTGGCAGAAGGGCACATCGCTGGTTGCGACGTCTAACTCCTAAACAATTCCACCATCGGCTGATAACCGTCGTCGACGAGATAATGCGGTCGGCCAGTCACATCGGGTACGGTTGTCGTCGACGCGTTGATGCCAAGGTTGTGATAGAGAGTTGCGAAGACTTCTTGGAAGGTAACAGGCCGCAGTACCGCTTCGCCACCTAGCCGGTCGGTGGCCCCGATGACTTGACCGGTTTTCATTCCGCCGCCAGCCAGCAGCGCGCAGGAAACGTTTGGCCAATGGTCCCGTCCACCGTCTTTATTGATCTTGGGAGTGCGCCCGAATTCTCCCCAAGCAATGACGGTGGTATGCTCCAACATGCCGCGCTCATGAAGGTCTTCGATCAGTGCGCTGAGGGCTTGGTCAAAGTCTGGGAGATTTTGCTTGGCTATTTTGAAATTGCTTCCATGCCAGTCCCAGAATGAGTAGCTAAGCGTCACGACGCGGACGCCGGCTTCAACGAGTCGACGTGCGAGCAAGAATTGCTCGCT
Organism: Pirellula sp.; assembly: GCA_031372345.1. GTDB lineage: Bacteria > Planctomycetota > Planctomycetia > Pirellulales > Pirellulaceae > JBKCUI01. The sequence goes on along the minus strand of JANMLD010000193.1, from coordinate 761 downwards.
CAGTCTGGGAGCTGCGTCCCCTTGTTCTTTGTCGGTCCCTTTGCCATAGCGTTCTCGCAGTTTGGGAGCTTCGGAGGCAAGGTCGAGGGCTTCGAGCATTCGGCTGGAAGTCAAGATATCGAAGGCGCGATGCTGAAAGGAATCGAAGCCCTCCATGGCACCGTTAAGATCGAGATCCCGTCGGAATCGATCGACGCTAGCCAGGAGTGTTTTGCGATCCGCGAGTCGCTCTTTGGTGATACTGCCCAGCACCATGTCGTCCTTGATATTGCCCGAGGGGTTGAAGGGAGTGTGGGAGTGGCCGAGGAAGCTCGACTTGCCGAAGTTGTACGGCGTATGCTTCATCTTCGGGGACAGATTCACGTAGGACGCCAGCGTGGGATCTTGCGTTCCTTGCAGCTTGGAAATGACCGAACCAAACTCTGGCCATCCGCCGGGTGGGTTGCGTTCATTGAGGCGACCGGTCATGCACTGAAACGATTCGTGCCGGTCCTTTGCACCGACCATAGATCGGATGATAGCCAGCTTATCGGTCAGTTTTGCCAAGAGGGGCAGATGCTCGCAAATTTGAATGCCGGGAACATTGGTATTGATAGGTCGAAATTCGCCACGGATTTCGCTCGGGGCATCCATCTTGAGGTCGAACATATCTTGGTGTGGCGGTCCGCCGGGCAGGTAGACCATGATGACGGACTTGTTGGAATTGCCGATCCCATTGGCGGCTTCGGCCCGGAGCAATTGGGGCATGGAAAGACCGCCGA
>JANMLD010000191.1:0-36656 GCA_031372345.1 Pirellula sp. | reverse complement strand
ATTCCTAGTGTCGAAACGATATTGCAAATCATGATTGCATATCATCAAAATTGATAACTGACTCCCGCGAAGAGAGCGCTTATAAGTAACGAATCGCGATTCAAGCGGCTCTCACTGGTTGCTAAATTGGTGACGTCGATCTGCTCTGACGATCGAACTCGACCTGAGATCCCAATCAATTGCGATCCAAATCGCACAGACAAGCGTTCTGTAAGAGCCATCGCAAATTCAGTTTTGCCGTCGACGAGGGCAGAGAAGTTTGTGGCAGCAATGTCAATTTGGTCTGTTGTGCCGATGACCTTGATTGCGGTTGTCCGGCTTGTATTTCTGGTCGCTCCAATCCCAACTCCGATTCGATTGAGCCACATCCAACGAGTGCCGATCGTACCGAATTGTCCCCCGATCTGAAAGAACGGCGCGTCCGATCTCGACTTGTTACTCCACCCAGCGCCCGTCGGTACTACAGTCAACCTAAGCTCGTCATCCTGATGCCACCAACGCAAACCTGCAAAGGCAAAAGTGTAAGGTTGCTCCCGAAGGAGAACATTCCATTGTCCTACGGCCAAGGACGACACTCGCTCGGTGGTGACCGAATTCGCCGCAAAGGAAATGATTGGATTTGTCGCGAAGTCAGTGACATTCGAAAACGAAAATAGTTCGTCTTGCTTCGCATAGTCGAATAGGAACTCTTGCCCGAGTCGCAATATCGGCTGCGTCGCAAAGCGAACTTGAAAACCAGGTGTTCCCGTCCAGTCAAATCGAGAAGCATTAGACATTGGCTGCCCCAACAAAAGTTGGCGGTTGGATCGGCTTTCGAAATACCAGATTGTGTTGAACTGGAGCTCCCGAGGGATTTGCTCAACTTCCCAGAACGATATCCCTGGTGGGTCGATCTTTCGAGCGACTCCGTAAGCTGCCGCACCAACAACTCCAAATGCAAGCTTTAAACATTGTGAGCTCAATGTGTCGTCATCACGCTCATCGCACAACCTGGCGCTTTGGGGGCGGCGGGGGGCTGAAATCGAATTTTTCGGACTGCTTTGATTTTGTTGGGGACTCGCAGGTGCCTCCTGAAGCTGTCCATAGCCGCTCGATACCTGATCGTTGGTCAAACGACCCAAATCTCCAGCAAGTAGACGTGGCGCAAAAAACAAATGCAGAATACTAATGCAAGCTAAGCATTTCCCGCATCGAGAAATCAGCATTGAGCGTTCCTAGTACAATTGACCGTCCGTTCGAATGGTATGAACCGGAAAAGAAGAGAGGTTGATCCGTTTGAACTCAATAGCAGGCTCGTATGGACACGTCAACAGTATAATTTGCCGAACTCCAAAGACGATTGCAACGGGCGTCGGCACGACAAATGCATGGTTACAGAGTGCGTCCCCGCATAGGCCAATCTTCCCGACAGCAGCCAAGCGAAACAGGTTTGGTTGCTTAATCCAATCCAACACGCTTCCCTGCCGCTCGCGTATTTCAGTCTATCCGATCCCGCAGGAGTAGTCTAATTGGCCGGAGCCAGCGCCAACGTCCACAGTGTTTGGCCTAGCTTTTGTAAGCGGCTGGATCCGATATCCGGAAAATCCTTCGAACATCGTCGGACGTGGATCCAAAATCGACTGCAAGAACTCGCGGCTAGCTTCGGTATTGACTGCCTCTCCTTTGCTGTGATGGTTAATCATGTTCACGTTATTCTTCGCAACAGGCCAGATGTCGTTGCTGGTTGGTCGGACGAGGAGGTCGCTCGACGTTGGTGGCAGCTTTTCCCGCTTAGAAAGAATAAGGACAAGACAGCAGCCGTCCCTACCGAAAGTGAACTGAAGCTGTTTATGACGCCTGCTCGAAGCAAGCAGTTGCGGAGCCGTCTCAGCGATATTTCTTGGTGGATGCGAGCGTTGGCAGAACCGATTGCCCGACGCAGTAATTTGGAAGACAAATGCACCGGCCGTTTTTGGGAAGGCCGCTTCAAATGTCAGAAATTGGCTGATGAAACGGCGATTTTGGCATGTTCGGCTTACGTCGATCTTAATCCAGTTCGGGCTGGGGTTGCCGAAGCTCCAGAGGAGAGTCAATACACATCGGTGTACGAACGGGTTCAAGCGGAGAAAGCCAGTCGCAAGGAGAAAGCTCGAGCCAAAGTGCACAAGCGGCAGGCATCGCGAAGCCGTTCGAGAGTTGCTGTGGGAGTTGGCCAGGCAACTTATGTTCGTGGTGACGAATGGCTGACGCCGATCACTGTGGATGAACGTTCGGCCGCTTATCGCGGGGCCATGCCGAGCAAGAATGGCAAACGGGCGAGTGACAAAGGTTTTCTGGGGATGAGTTTCGAGTTGTATTTGAAGCTGCTGGATTGGACAGGTAGGCAGATACATCGAGGCAACAAGAAAGGCCGGATCCCAACTGACTTGGCCCCGATCTTGGAACGGATCGGACTATCGGGCGAGCTATGGTGCGACGTGGTTAGACGGTTCGGCAAGATTTTCAAACGAGTCGCGGGAACACCGGAGTCACTTGCTCAGGAAGCGATACGTCGCGGGCAACGCGGCTATCGAACCGGTGGATCACCTCTGCCTGCCTGACCGAAGTCTCTTGCCGTTCCTAATCAGCCAATGTTCTTCGTTGATGAAAGTCGACTGGGAGCCTTCGTCGCCTGATTCGATGTTTAGCGATTGCAAAGAGCGAAATTAGGGAATCCGAAATCTTCGTCAGGTTCGTTTTCCGCTTTCGATGATATTTTCCCGGAACGATTTTGGCGATCGATCGATGGAAGGCAATCCAAGACGGTAAGGCTTCGAATGGCCATGCTTCTCCTTTCCCCCAAGGCAGCTAACTCAGCACGCAACGCTGCTCCTGGACGTCGTGCTGGCTAGCCGTGAATCCAGCCCGCCAATTCGAGAAGCCCACTGAGACCGAATCTGGGAAGCTCTCATATCACAACTTCGCCTTCCAAGTAGAACACACAAGGACCTTCAAGTTCGACGCGATTGCCGACCAAGCGGCAAAGTAGCTCGCCGCCGCGTTGCGACGCTTGAAAAGCTCGAAAAACAGTCTTATTCATTCGATTCCCCCAGTATGGTGTGAGCGCACAGTGTGCGCCTCCGGTCACAGGATCTTCGGGGATACCCTTCGCCGGGGCGAAGTAACGGCTAACAAAGTCATAACTGTTGTCTCCGGGTGCCGTCACGATTACACCACCGCGACCCAAGCGAGCGATCGCAGCAAAATCAGGAGCAAGGTTTCGCACGATCCGTGCTCCTTCCACCAACGCTAGGTAGTTGAAGGCATCTTCGACTACTTCGATCGGCACTACCCCCAACGCGTCGCTAAGCCCAGGCGGTATCGCACATGGCTTGGACAACCGGGCGGGCAAGTCCATGACGTACCCTGAATCTGTCCGGGTCACAGTCAATGGTCCACTCGCCGAATGAAAGACCACCCGCCTGCGATTAAGTTCTAGTCGTTCCATGACAACAGCTGCACTGGCTAGCGTTGCGTGGCCGCACAATGGCACTTCGACGGTTGGTGTGAACCAGCGCAGACGATAGTCGCTATCTTGTCGGACGAGAAACGCGGTCTCGGCCAGGTTGTTCTCTGCCGCAATAGATTGCAAAACCGCGTCATCCAGGAAGCGTTCCATTGGCATCACGGCCGCAGGATTGCCTGCAAATCGGCGGGAGGTGAAGGCATCAACCTGGAAGATCGGTATGCGCATTGGACCATGCCTTGACGAGGTAAATCATTTGCCCAATGTGGTGGTGGAAGTGATTGGAGCACCTAAGGTAAATACTAAATCTATCGTGTACATCATCGACGCCGATCGCATAATAGTCCAATGACCAGTCTTGGTCGTTTTGATGTCCAAGTGATTTGATAACAGTTGCGACTGCATCATCCATCCTTGCAAGTGCTTCGTCTTTGCTGACGTTTTGGACTTCCCTAAACTCTAGCTCGCGGTCTCTGATGTATCCCGAGTTTTCGATCTGAGATCCAATGTAGTAGTTCAGATTTCCAGAAAGGTGTACAACGAGGTTTCCGAAACTGTTTCCATATGGATAGGGCTTCCTCCAAAATTGATCATTTGTAAGCGCACCAGAGAGCACATGAACGCGGTCCCGAAACTCCTGAAAGTAATGGATGAAACCATCGGCAATGGTTGCGGAAATTTTAGTCATTCCATAGGCCCATCGAACAAATGAATGAAGTACGCACAGCAATCTATCCCGACACAACAGATCAGATCAAAGGGCTAAATATTCCAAGCCAACAAGCTCCCACGCAGCTAGCCGCTTCATTCTAGCCGATCGCGACGCATCCCAACAGAACAGAGGCCGCGAATACGGTTCGGAACGTCGGAGTAGACATCTCACTTCTTGGCCGGTCCTGGCGGCAGTGATGGCGCACTGACTGCAGCCTCGCAAATGACGCTGACGTCCGCTACGACAGCTGGTTCACATCAAATTGGTGTTTTTAACTTGCGTATCGGTTTTCGAAATTGGTTCGTTGCGTATCTCGCGACGGACACGGTACCACAGAAGTACGGGAAAAAACACCATGAACACGGAAAGGAGTCCGTCAATAAGCCCCATTCGATTCCATCCGGAGATGACCGAGGAGCAGACGATGAGCTCAAAGACGATAAGAAACCCGACCACAAGCTTCCAGGCAAGGCGTTGCTGAAATTCTTGATTCTGTTCGATTTGCCTAACATCAAAGTTCTGAGGGATCAGTTCGGACTGGATCGCCGCAGCGATCGCTTCAGCTTGCCGACGGGTATAGAAAGGCCCGATCGAATCCGAGTCCTTCATGGTCGGCCCATCCTGACAAAATCGGTAAAGCACAGAAATGACGCAGCCCCCTTTCCGACGATGAACCACTTCAACGGTATTGATTCGGTCCAGGTCGAAAACCTGATTCATCACCTTGAATGGAAATGGTCTCACCACTTCGATTCGGGAACCGTTTAGGTAGACCCTTGTGCTGAATCGGAGAAAGACCGGTGCCAAAACCTGGACTCCCGAAAGGGACAGGACGATGGCCAAGAAGATCGCAAAGGCTGCGAGAAGCAGGATGCCTAATTGGAAACCATTCTGAGCGAATGCAAAAAAGGGAAGCGAAGCCAACCCTAGACTCAACACGAAGGCTATCGATGCTCCGATCAAGGCGACAACGTGTTGAAGCAAAGTCAATGACCCACTGTCGTAGATAAGTTTCATCATGACCTAAAACCGACGCTGATGGGCTACCCAATGAGCGCACCCAGTCCCCGTAATTGGTTGCCAGTTGTTAGCGCCGACATACCATACAAAACAATCCTTCTAGACTACGTGTCCATCAACCCTCGCACGGGCTGAAACGATTCCGTCTTGGCAATTTTCACAGTAATTCTGAGAGTTAACTGATAGTACCGACTCTCTGCCAAGATGATTAACGCACCGCGGCATGATAGCTCCTTGCGGGTAAATAGTGACAGATGGCTTTCAGCGTTAGAACACTCGCCGACCGTACGGCAAACAACACTTCGAACGAATGGGATACTTCAACATGATCCTCTCTTTTTGTGAATTATGCAATCATGATGCATAGGGAATCGGACGCTTCCACAAAAAGATGAGCGCAGCGATGGACGCCTCGCGTGCACCCCTTGGCATGGAACCAATCTGCAGACCGGAGAACGAATTTTGTCGCGCCCATCCGCCTACACTTTAATGCGAAAAAGGAATCGAAAAAGTCTCACCGAATCGAAGATATTTTTCATCCAACGAAAAGGGGGAACTTGGTAAGGCGATACAAATGCCGCAAGAATTCGATTCAGTTGTTACATGATGGTGTTGGGGGCTGAAAGTATGCGATATTGCGTCGGTTAGGCCGAAATGCGGTTCCGCTTCATGGCTTGGCGACCTTCGGTGTCCAATGCGTGTTGAGCTTCGTGCGGAGGGTGGCAACGATTTCCGGGTGAGTACTCGCGATGTTGTTTTCCTCATTCGAATCAACTTGCAGGTCGTAGAGCATCGGCTGGCCTGACTCTAAAGTGACTTTTAGTTCCGGACGAAGATACTTGTCCGACGGGATCGTCTTCAACGCGTCTTCCGCTTCAAAAGTGCGAGGCAGGACGAGACGCCAGCGCCCGTTGGCGGCAGAACACTATCCGTCGCGTGAATCACGGCCTGCGAATCGAACAGAAGAGCGATAAGGAAGGGAGAGATTTTCATGTGTATTGCGAGCCAGTTGATTTTGGAAAAGACCGTATCTTTGAAATGGCGAAAGGAAAGTCAGACGATTGGGCGAACCGTCCGACTCATGATTGCGTCTTCATGCCGATGATGGTACCGATGATGCCTCCAGCTAAAACCAGTGCGAGCATCGGCGCCATGTTCCAACCAATAACTGGTCTTATGGCTGCGCTGACAGCCAGTCCGAAAGTGACGCCAATCATGCCGTAGCCGATGGGCTTGTCCAGATTGGTTTTCAGCCAGCGATCTCCAATGAGAATAAGAAGCTAGCCGTGTCGCATTGCCAATGCAACATTTCTTGTCAACAATCGACTTGCACTCACGCCACCCATTAGAATAGTCCAGCTGTCCTGCGTATATTGCAGAAGCCGCCGGTAAGAGTTGCATTTTAGTTGAGAATGTAGGCGGCGTGTAATCAGCTAGCATGTCACCCAGGCCGTTGGCCTGGGCTAGGTAAATGATTGGGCCTTTGGCCCGAAAGCGAGAGTGGCTTGCTTGGCAATTGGAGTGCGTCGATATCCGAAGAATCCTCGTCGCTGAATCACTTCTGCAACTTCTTCAGGCACGTGTTCCATCCAGCTTGGATCACCCGCTTGGATCTGCCGCAATACTTCCCGTGAGAACGTTGATAAGTTCAGTGGGTTGAAGTTGTCTAACTGTTCAATGCAGCCTTTATCGACAAGGTATTCGTAGAGTTTTCTCAGTTCTTGAGCAACCTTAAGATTGTCCACCAGCGTCAATTCTCCGGTATTTCGATCGAGCAGCGGATAGATGTATAGTTTAAGGTCGTTCTTGAACAAGCGGCCAAAAGATTCCAGGATCCCGCCGTCTAGCTCAGAATAGTATTTGTTATCGAATAGTTCACACAGGCTACCAGCCCCCATCGTGATCCCGATTTTCTTTTTCGTGTAACGAGCCAGATAGGCTGCCAGCCGGTAGTATTCGAAGTAGTCGGAAATCAAAACAGTCATGCCGCAGGCAGCCAGAAGGTCGACACGTGCGAGGAAATCTCGCAAGTCAATATCGCCGTTGGCCTTCAAGTTACGCATCGTGATCTCAGCTAGTGTGACCACTTGATCGGCTTCTACATCGGGCTCCTGACAGAATTTTTCATGAGCCGAACGAAGCATATCTAAATTGACGTTGGTGAGTGGTCGGAAACTGCCTCGCTCCACCAAGATTGGTTTCTTATAAAGGACTTCGGACGGCTGAAGGACCTCACCTTTGGCGGAGAACATGGCGGCATTGCTTAGCCCCAACTGAACCAATCGCAGGCTCATGACTCGATTGTCTACGTTTCGAAAGGCGATGCCCGAGAATTCGATCATGTCGATTTCAATGCGGCGTGTGCTAAGGTTGTCGAGCAACGACTCGATCAATTGGTCCGGTTCATGGTTGAGGAAAAAGGCTCCATACAACAGGTTGACACCCGTAATGCCGATGGCTTCTTGTTGGAGTGCATTTTCGGTATCGAGCATTCGCACGTGAATGATGATCTGGCTGTCTTGATCTCCAGGATGCGATTGAAAACGCACCCCCATCCAGCCGTGGCAGTCGTTTGTCCCTTTGAAATTTCTCGCGGATACCGTGTCTGCAAAGGCAAAAAAAGCGGTCGTGTCGCCGCGGCTTTCACGCAATCGCTCGAGGTTGAGGGAATGCTCATGCTCCAGCATATCCTCTAGTCGCTGACGGCACACATAGCGCTCGCATTGGCCGTAAATTGCATCGCTGACGGTCATGTCGTAGGCCGACATACTCTTGGCAATGGTGCCAGCAGCACCACCCACCCGGAAGAACCAACGAACGACTTCTTGTCCGGCACCGATTTCGGCAAACGATCCATAGCGGCGTGGGTCAAGATTGACCGCGAGTGCCTTGCGTTCGGTGTTTGGGCGTTCGATACTGACGCGTTCAATCGACATGTTCTTTAAATCCAGGAAGGAAAACGGTGCGGAAATGGCCTTGAAATATGGGTCACCGCCAAAGCAATGGCTGGCAATCCGTACGGGTTGGGGCAAGATTTCTGGTAATGCAACGCGCCAATCGTTGGAATCGAACTATTCGGCAATTCGTGGAAGAGGCTGTGAAATCTGCCGTATTCCTGCATCGCTGCCCGTTACGCGTTATCCGTTACCACGCCTTGTCGTTAGAATCGTGAGGCGAGCTGTGGAGTTGTTTTTGCCGGGAGGGCGAGGCTCCTGCCGAGCCAAAGCTAAGCTCGGCAGGAGCCTCGCTCTCCCACTTGAGTCTTGGCAGTTCGATTTCAATCTGCCTCTCGCCTTAGAGGCTTTTCGCCTGTGAAAATGACAAGAAGTAAAGTAGGTCCAATCGATGAAGTCTATTTTTGTATCGTTACTAACTCTGCTCTTTCAGCCACTAGCCCAGTCATGTGTAGCTACAGCCAGCTTGTCGGACACCGTGGTTGCCTCGTCTGCCGACACGGCCACCGACTCAGTGGTGGACGCCCCGTTACCGCCTGAAGAAGCGGCCGCGACCATGATTGTTCCGAAGGGTTTCAAGGTCACATTGTTTGCAGGCGAGCCAGATGTGCAACAGCCGATTGGATTCTGCTTCGATGATCGCGGACGGTTGTGGGTGGCAGAAGCGTACAACTATCCAAACCACGGCACTAAGCCAGGGGACCGAATCGTTATCTTTGAGGATACGGATGGTGACGGAAAATTTGACAAACGGAAGGTCTTCTACGATCAACTGAATTATGTGACGGGTATCGAGGTGGGATTCGGTGGCGCGTGGGTCATGTCACCTCCCAACTTTTATTTCATACCGGACCGCGATGGCGATGACGTGCCGGACGCTCAGCCACAAGTATTACTCGATGGCTTCGGGAACCACGCAAATAGCCACAATTTGGCAAATGGTTTTGCTTGGGGCCTCGATGGATGGCTTTACGGTACACATGGACGGACCAATTGGTCACGGATTGCCAAGCCCGGTACACCGGATTCGCAACGCGTTCAGTTCGACGGTGGAGTTTATCGTTATCATCCGGTTCGACACGTTTGGGAGCCGTTCGCGGATGGGACAACGAATCCGTGGGGGATCGACTGGAATGACGTTGGCGAAGGATTTGTAACCAACTGCGTCAATCCTCATCTGTTCCATGTCATTCAAGGTGCCCACTACGAGCCATGGCGTAATCGAGAATCGAGCCGCTACGCTTACGAAAGAATTCCAACGATCGCGGATCATTTGCATTTTATCGGCGGACCGAACTTCCACGAGGGGCTTGGTAGCCCAGCCGAGGATGCTGCGGGTGGAGGGCACGCGCACTGCGGTACGATGATCTACCTTGGCGACAATTGGCCAGACCCATATCGAAACTCCGTTTTCACGAACAACATTCACGGAAAGCGAGTTAACAACGACTTGCTGACACGCTCTGGATCGGGTTTTGTCGCTTCGCATGGTGCAGATTTCCTGCGATCTCGCGATCCTTGGCATATGGGAGTCACCATTCAATATGGGCCTGACGGAGGGGTCTTTGTAAGCGATTGGTCGGACACGGGCGAATGCCATAGCACTCGGAATACACGTCGTGAGACGGGACGCATCTTTAAGGTCACTTACGGCAAGCCCACTTTTACGCCTGTCGATATTACAAGCCTTTCAGATGATGCACTGGTAAAACTGCAAACGCATCGCAATGATTGGCACGTTCGACATGCTCGTCGCGTATTGCAGGAACGTGCCGCACAAGGGAAAAGCATGGAGCAAGTCCGACAGGATCTGCTTGCGCTATTCCGCCAATCCGTTGAGGTCCCGATCCAACTACGAGCACTTTGGGCTTTGAAAGTCATTGGCGGCATCGACGAACCATTCCTGATCGCGCAGCTTGATCATGAGAGTGAAAACGTCCGAGCCTGGTCCATCCGGTTCTTGTGCGAAGACAATCAGCCCTCCGCCCTCGCACTCGGGCGCTTTTCGGAACTGGCGTCCAAGGATGCCTCGCCCCTGGTTCGGTTGTATTTGTCCAGTGGGCTGCAACGCTTGAAACTGGATGACCGCTGGGCAATCGCGAAAGCACTTCTGGAACACGCCGAAGATGCCGACGACATGAATCTACCGCTAATGCATTGGTACGCGATTGAGCCGCTGGTGGATACGGATCTGCAGCGGTTTGTCGATTTGGCTAAAAACAGCCGCCTCCCTATCGTTCGCAATCATATCGCACGACGCGTGGCATCCCACGAAAAGTCCGCGACTGGCCTAAACGCATTATCAAAAGTCCTCGCCAATTCCGATGATTCCGTACTTCAATTCGATCTGCTAACAGGAATGATGCATGGTCTGGAAGGGCGTCGATCCGTCGCCATGCCAGAGAGTTGGACAGCGGCTTTCTCGAGGCTGGAATCCGGCGAGGATAGGAATGTTCGACAGACCGCAATCGAATTGGCGCTTGTCTTCGGCGATCCACGTGCCCTCCAGTCGCTACGAAGAATTGCGATTGACCGATCCGTTATTCCAAAGGATCGAAATCGTGCAGTTCACTCGCTCGTCGCCAAGAAAGCGACCGACGTGGCATCGCTTCTTGTTGAACTGGTGGGCGATCCGGACGTCCGGCGGGAAGCCATTCGAGGGCTCGCGGAATTTGACCACGTGGCCATGCCTCGACTGCTAATCGACAATTACAAAGCATTTGATAGTGAATCGCGTCAAGATGCGTTACAGACATTGGCATCGCGCGTCGCATGGGGTTCGAGTTTGATGCAAGCCGTGGAATCGGAGCAAATCCCTCGAAAGGATGTTTCTGCGTTTACGGCTCGGCAACTGCAGAGTTTGGGGGATCTCCAACTGAGTGAGCGCATTGCGAAGATTTGGGGCGAGATGCGAACCACATCCGCCGACAAAGCACAAACGATCACCAAGTACCGAAAGCTTTTAACCCAAGAAACCATCAAGAAGGCAAACTTGAGTGCAGGCCGGGCTCTTTTCCAAAAGAACTGCGCGAATTGCCATCGATTGTTTGGCCAAGGGGGAACGATCGGTCCAGAGATCACAGGATCGCAACGCACCAACGTAGAATACATGCTGGAGAATTTAGTGGATCCCAGCGCGTCTGTGGCCAAAGACTTTCAGATGGAGCTCTTTCAAACGGAAGCCGGTCGCGTGATCACGGGATTGGTCGTCGATGAAAGCGAGTTCGCTTTGACCATCCAAACCGCTAACGAGCGGTTGGTCTTACCGAAGTCGGAGATCGAGGAACGATCCCTATCCAAGGTTTCGATGATGCCTGATGGTTTATTGCAAACCTTTACCAATGAGCAGGTGCGCGATCTCATCGGATATCTCGCTAGCCCCACGCAGGTCGAGTTGAAATAGTCTTGCGAGCGGCTGAATGAAAACCACCAGCACATAGGTAGCAGGCACATTCCATGTGCCGTCCGCCTCAAGCCACGGCACATGGAATGTGCCTGCTACTTGGGAGCGAGGCAAGCTAAGACTCGCTCCGCATGTTTCTGGATATCGATTTCGTCGAGGACTTTTCGGGAAACGGTTTCCAATCTTGTGTTGGACTGGATGGCTTCGAAAAGCCTGGCGGCAAGATCGTCCATCGAATCGGCTTGGAACAAGGTGCCGATGTGGCGTCCTTCGGCGATCGCTTGAACGCGTTGATGTATTTCGGGAAAAGCACCGTGGTCGGGTTGGACATAAGGCACGCCGGCCGCGATGGCTTCTAACAGGAACAATCCTTTCGGTTCGGTGTAGGTGGTTGGAACGCAGAATAGGTTGATCGAGCTCAGGAATTTGGCTTTCTCCTCACGATCAATACTGCCGAGGTATTCCCAGCGGTCGCTCAAGCCGGCTTTGTTCAATTTGGCTTTCTGCTCCTCCCAAAATTCCGTGTGTTGAGGACCCATCCAGCCAGCCAATTTCAGTTTCACATGCTTCGCATCTGGCCGGTGAGCGATTGCGATGAACGCATCCACCAATCGATGGAGTCCTTTTTCGGGTGCCATGCGAGCGAGGTAACCAATCGAGAACGACTCTGGAGGCGAGACGGCACGGTTGGATTTCTGAAAATCGGTTGTGTCGATTCCGAGTGGGACAATTTGGATCTTATTGGCTGGTATTTGCAACAACGAAGCCATTCGGTTGGCATAGTCTTGGGAATGGATCAGAAAGCCATCAATATGTCGAACTAAGCCTTGCATCAATTCAATAGCCCTCGTTCGGAACTGGATTGGCAGCGAATCCAGGAAAATGTCGTCACCCTGCAGAGTGACAAAGACCCGCGTGGTACCCATTCGTTTCACTTCAGGAATGCCGCCACCGACCAAAAGGTTGGTGAAGATCATTACGTCTGGTTGGATGTCGCGGGATAGCCACTGCAGTAGACTTTGGAATTCTTTGCGTTGTCGACCTTGTGTTCCGCGCAGCATGGAGATCGTTAACGCGCCAAGCAACGCTGGTGATGTCTTGCCAGCATTCTTAGTTAGTGGATTGAGGATCCAGGATTGATTGAGAAAGTTGTCCATCCATCTTGGCAAGTAGGCCAACCAGGGCAACTTTTGCTGCAAGTAGACGTTGATACCGCCCATGAAGACTCGATCGATACTGACATCTTGGTCGTCTGTGCGGATTGGGGTGTATGCGGGGATTAAGATGCAATCGTGGCCTAAACGAATGAGCGACTTGGCGAGCGCATTGTCGTGCAGGCAGGAGCCACAAATCATTCCGGCCGCTCCGGCGGTGAGGTACGCTATTTTCATAATTGTTCTTTCAGTCCTAAGCGGGATCGCAAGGCAGGTAGACTTTAACGACTGCTCAAAGATTCCGGTTGGGAATTGGGTGAATGGGTAATCTATACGATCGCAGTGTCCGCATGTTTCGGATGATCCGTTCGATCGTTAAAATTGACGTAAACTCTTATCAGGCATGATTTTTCAAAAAATGGAATGGCTTGCTCAAGGGTATTTCATCGACTGGCCGATACCTTCCCTCAACGACGCATCTTACCTTGGTTGTACGTGCAGCTGAGAGGGAAAGATGTGATCCATTGAATTGCCGGTGACCCAGAAACTGATCGAGTAACAGGAATACTCGACCGGCAACTATTGTGTTGTTTCAAAGGACTGAGGGGTCGTTTGAGACACGATGGAAAACGGAGAAATGGTAGCTTTACATGACGGCGACCATTTTGGAAACGAGGCTAACGAAGTCAATGGTGGTGAGTGAAAGCTCACCGCACAATGCCACGCCAGTAGAGGGCGATTTCGGCGGCGACTTCGTGCGCCGAAACCGGTCTCAACTCAACCGTTCAAGTCGACTTGTACATGATAGTCAGTGACAATATATACGTAGGGAGATTTGGCTCGATGAAATTGAACATACTAGTAGGGTCGATGTTGCTGAGCGCTAGCCTCTGTGGACAGAGCTTTGGCGGCGACCTTTTGCATCGTTTGCTCGGTGGTCACGGCTGTGGAGCTTCTAGCTCTTGCTGCGATACATCGGTTGCGGATCCATCGTGTGGAGCCGAAATGGCTGCACCCTGTGGATCCGGTTGTGGCGCAGCTCCAAGCTGTGCTCCAAGCTGTGCTGCAGCTCCAAGCTGCGGACCAAACTGTGGACCAAGTTGTGGCGCTGAGATCGCTGCTTGCGGTCCAAGCTGCGGAGTTGAAAGCTCGTGCTGCGGACCTCGCAGACCGATCCTTTCGGCTCTCAAAGCTAAGCTTTGCGGTCTGAAGAGCAAGCTTTCTTGCAAATCAGCTTGTGCACCAAGCTGTGGTGCTGAGACAGCATGCAGCCCTTGCGGAGCTCCAGCATGTGGCGCAGGCCCAAGCTGTGGCGCTGAAATGGCACCTTGCGGATCCGGTTGCGGTTCAGCTCCAAGCTGCGGACCAAGCTGCGGCGCTGAAATCGCTGCTTGCGATCCTTGCGGAGCTCCATCCTGCGACAGCGGATGTGGCATGAAACGCAAACACGGTGGTTTGCTCGCCAAGATTTTCAAATGCAAGAGCAACAGCTGCTGCGACGCAGCACCAAGCTGTGATTCCGGTTGCAATGCTCCAAGTGGATGCAGCTCTTGTGGCGGTACACCAGTATCGGCACCAATGGCTGCTCCAATGGCTGCACCAGCACCAGTTGTTGACCCACATGCTTATCTGAACACCAAGCGTCATGTCATTCAAGCAAGCAGCACCCGAATTCGTTAATTCGAATTCTGGACAGCTTGTCTCAAGACATGATCTAATAAAAATCGGCCCGTCATAAGTTGTGACGGGCCGATTTTTTTTTGGGTACCGTGTATCTTGAAAGCAAAACCGCAGTTCTTAACCACAGGTAGATACGATGCGGATCCATCCAGCCGAATTCATTGACTTGCCGACCCCTTTCGGGACGATGCGAACGCACCTATTTCGACCGAGTGGAACAGATAGGTACCCAGCGGTTGTGTTGTTTTCCGAAATCTACCAAATGACCGGTCCGATTGCTCGCACTGCCGCATTTATCGCGGGAAACGGGTTTTTGGTCGCCGTGCCTGAGGTTTACCATGAGTTCGCAACTCCAGGCGAGGTTTTCGCCTACGATCAACAAGGTACAGATCGCGGCAATAGGCTTAAGACTTCCAAAGAACTGGCAAGCTATGACGCCGATGCAGTTGCCCTCATCGAGTATCTTCCGCAACTTCCCTACTGCAGCGGCAAGATTGCGACGTTGGGCATCTGTTTGGGAGGCCACTTAGCCTTTCGGGCTGCCATGAACGCCAACGTTCAAGCGGGCGTTTGCTTCTACGCAACCGATATACACAAGCGTAGTCTAGGCAAGGGCCTGAACGACAACACCCTCGATCGCATGCCTGAAATCCAAGCCGAGATGATGATGGTGTGGGGACGCCAAGATCCGCACATTCCGCTTGAAGGTCGAAAGGTCATTTACGATGCCATGACGGAGGCCAAGTTAGACTTCACGTGGCATGAGTTCAATGGTGAACATGCTTTTCTTCGCGACGAAGGTCCTCGGTATGATCCGGCGCTATCGCAGATCATTTTCCCAATGGTATTCGATTTGTTCCATCGGCGACTTCGCAGTTAGCCGTCGATCCACAGTTTCCACGGTCCACTTGAGTTACCAACAGAGTCTGGTCGTGGAAGCAATCCGAGTGGTCCCGAATGCGGGCTCTCCAATGCTAACTCATTGATTTCCTTGACGAGTGTGGGACGCTTTTGCAGTTGAAGTTCCAGTTCCGTCCGTAGCGGTTCTGGACCGTTCAAGACAGGTTGGTCTTTCCCGTTGGCGGAGATCGAGATGCTCTCGGACTGGGCCGAGTTGGTAGGTAGGCCGAAGCGGGCGCGAGCTTCCCTGACCAATTTTGAAAGACTACTGCGGATCGACTCAACTCGATCCGTCCAAGTCTTTTGTTCGCTACTTGCTTTTGGAATCTGGTTTTGTAGGAATTGAGCCGAGCGGCCATTGTCCACTGCTGTTGACGGGTTTGCTGGCGGCGGGTTTGTCTGCAGCAGCTCGCCAAAGAAATGGCTGACCGAGGTCGCCGCGAGGTCCGCGGTTTTCTTTAATGCTTGGCTGGCTGGAATCGCCCCGGCGACTACCCACGATATAGGTAGATTCATCCAATACCTCGATCGATTTTTTTGATTCCATCACTTGCGTAACCAATAGGTACGGTACGTTCTGAACTGGCGGACACTGTCAATTTGACTCGGCAATTTGGCCCATGTGCGATGAGTCTTTCTTCTGGGAAAACTCTTCCTTGTCCGAATTGGCTAGCATTGCAGAAAGGAAAATGGAATTATTGCTGCTTTTGATTCAACAGACCTTGCTGGTTATTCCGATCAAGTGCTTTGTGCCTAGGGGGAAGAGGTATATGTGCGATGGAGCTACTGCGGTGCCTAGCAGTAGCTCCTTGCACATACTTTTGTTGCATCCGACAAACTCATTCCCCAATCAAAATGAACCAACATTCACTTCATCCTTCGGCTATGGACAGTCTCCACGGTGGGACTCTCACACGCCAAATCGATGGTGTTTTCGCTTGGTTTAATCTCTTGCTTGCGTGCGTTTGTAGTTCGTTTGCCGGGCACCGCACACTTCGAGCCATTGTTCTGATCTTTCTCGCATTCTTGTCTGGATGCAATTTCATTCCAGACATCAAGCACAAGCCTCAGTACCACAATCCGTTTCCGCAGATTAGCAAAGTTGCGATCCTTCCGTTTCGCAATCAGAGTCAAGAGGCGACCTTGAGCGGTGCTCGAGTCTCCATGGCATACTACAACGAATTGCAGGCGATTCGCGGTTTTGAAGTCGTACCATGCGGCGTTGTGGAGAATCAACTCGCCTATTTTGAAATGAATGTTCTTCGACGCCCAATCACTTCGCCGATCGATTTCCAGCAGTTTGCCAAGCACTTGGGTGTTGACGCCGTTTTGCAAGGTGCGATCACCGATTATGACGCTTACTATCCGCCGCGCATGACGATGAAAGTGAATTGGTACGCGGCGAATCCTGGTTTCCACCCGATCCCAGTCGGCTATGGTTTGCCATGGGGAACGAAGAAGGAAAAGACGATTCCGGAATGGATTCGACTCGAATCGGAACGTGCCTTGGCCGCCGAACAAATGAAGACCCAAACACCTGATGAGGCCGAGGCAAACTCGCCTGTCGAGATGAATCCGGCTCCAAAGCCCCCCGCGAAGACAACCAGCTCAAACCACAAATCCAGCTCCAACACCAAACAAGGGCGTATCGCGGCGGCAAGAATCGAATTGCCGGTCCCTTCTGCAGTCGGCGAGGACCAAGACGATGCATCGCAAGTCGTGCAAGCAAGTGCAATTCAGGAGCCAAGTAAGATGCCAGAATCCGTTATTGGGTTAGCAGTGCGAGAACCCAATCTTGAACTATCGGATGCATTGACGCAAACGGAAGGTGACCCATCTCAAGGCATGGAAAACTCGGGTTTGCCAGCTAATTGGCCTGATCCACAAGGCTTCATTCCGAAAAGACCGACACCACAAACGCCACCAATGAAGGCTCAAACCGAGCCGATCATTTCACATATGCGCACTTATAACGGAAATGACGAAGATTTCACGCATGCACTTGGGGAGTACTTTTACTTTCGTGACGACGCGCGGTTTGGGGGCTGGCAAGCGTATCTCCAACGCAGCGAAGACTTTATAAGATTTTGCTGCCACCAGCACATCGTTGAAACCCTCGAATCTCGCGGAGGATCGTTGGAAAGTCGAATGATCCTTCGATGGCCTGTCGGTCGATACGAACGCTAACTGCTCCGGGCACGAGCAGTCAAGTTTGGTATCCAGGCACGGAGGTTGGTGGGATGAACGGCGAAATCAATGTTGTCGCGCTGGTTCGCGGCGAAGAACAGTATGTCTTCATGTTTGATGAAGCCAATCGTACTGAAACTCTACGCATGCTAGGGCGTTATGCTGCCAATCCTGAACTGTCATTCACTTGGTACGATGCGGCCATACTAAGTCAAAAGGTCCGCGAGATGCTGCCCGCCAAGACCTCGCAGCCATCCTCCGCATCCAATTCGTTATCGCATCAAGAACTGCAATCTCCTGTAGGAACAAGCGCGAAGATTACCAAGACAGCCCCGCGTTTCAAGCTGTCGTAAGGCGAGCCGCGATGTAAAACTTCCCATCACAACCCGAAACGTAAGTGAGGGACCAGCGAAATTTTCCCTCGCTTACACTTCGGGTTGGGATACTCCAATCTGACGTTCGCCTACGTGTGCTGCGATATGAATCCCGCAGGTTTACCCTGCGGAAGTTTCGGTTTTCCACTACCATCATCGACGAGTGGCTCCAATTTGCGTAATTCGCGTGATTGGCGGGCAACTCATCTTTTGTCGACAGTACAATGAAAGCTTGAGATTGCTTTCTAAGTCGTTGTACCGCCGTCAACGAGGTTGTGCCATGAATCGCGTTATCTTGTGGTTAGTCGCTGTCTGTTTCCTTCTCGAATCGTGTGCGATCGCCGTAGCCCAAACGGTTCCGAAAACGAAAGAGTCAACTGAACAGCCCATCGACTTTGATCTCGCTCGCGAGTTGCTGCAGAAACGTCAGCGTGGCGAGCCGTTATCCTCGGACGAACAGACTTATTTGCAGCGGGCCATGGAAGCGCGTCGTAACGGAGCAGGGCAATCCTCAGGCCGACAGTCAGCAAATCCAGTCCCTCGCGAATCGACGGGCCTAAATCCGCTCAATGAAATGACAGCCAACGACCGCTACAAGAACCAAGACGGCGGATTGTACGGGAGCGGTCACAATTCACCTCCGGAAGAACATCGCCGTGCGGCAGAATTGGAAGTGGCTAACATTAAGCCGCTCAATTTCGAAGGCCAGCCTGCCGCCGATGGAAAGATCGCTTTCATTTCCATCAGCATGTCGAATGCAACGCAAGAGTTCACGCGTTTCAAGCAGCTTGCGGATGCAGATCCTGGCAAGTCCAAGAAGGTAACAATTGTGGATTGCGCTCAGGGTGGTCAAGCCATGGCCGAATGGGCGCCGACAGACGCTCCAACGTGGAAGGAAACTGAACGGCGGCTAGCGGCTGCTAACGTTGCTCCTAAGCAAGTGCAGGTCGCTTGGATCAAACTGGCGAACAAGGGACCGAAAGGCGACTTAGAATCCCATGGCCGAGAATTGGAACGAGACACAAAAGCAGTTCTTCAGAATGCGAAATCCCGTTTTCCAAATTTGCGAATCGTTTATCTCTCCAGCCGCATCTACGGTGGTTATGCTACGAGTAATCTCAATCCTGAACCGTTCGCGTATGAGTCAGCGTTTGCTGTGCGGTGGCTGATTCAAGATCAGATGCGAGGCGAAGCCGGACTGAACTTCACTTCGGAAAAAGGAGAGGTGAAAGTCCCGCTGCTTTTGTGGGGACCGTATTTATGGGCCGATGGGACGACGCCTCGAAAGGACGACAAACTCAGCTATAGTCGGGACGACCTCGCTGGCGACGGCACGCACCCTTCGGCGTCTGGAAAGGATAAAGTCGCTGGGCTGTTGCTCGACTTCCTCAAGAATGACTCGCTAGCAAAAACCTGGTTCGTGCGGTGACATCGTCACACACAACTCCATGACAGTGGCTTGCGATCATTAACCGGTCCGGCTCCGCGATCCGTAATATCAACTTTGGCAACTCCCGCAGACAAATTGGCCGAATGGAGTTGTCGGCCAGTTGTAGCGACAAGGCTGCATACCAGCATAAACACGGTCACGGTGTGAAACCCAAAAACCATTGTCATTTTATTCCTGTAAGACATGTTTGGCTTTCATTCGTAAAAGAAAACTCGAGTCAACTCAACCTCGTTTATGTCCTGACTACCGGCTTTTTTGATTCGAAGCTTCACGCTGGTCCTGTCAAAGCCTTTAAGAAAACAGAGAGCCCTGGCAAGTCGCTGGTCAACTGTTCTTTCCTGATCCCCTTCCGTAAAGACAGAGATGATTTCATCACCAACATCAATTCGCTTTGATCTCTCAGCCGGGCTGTTTTTGGATATTGAGCTAACCACGACTCGATCGCCATCCATTTTAAGGACGATTCCAACGAAACCTCTGTGGCTAATTCGGAAAGCATTTTGCTTTGTTTCCACTACAACTCCCTCTTCAATCCAAACGGTGCAACCATTGGTTACGAACTCCCCAATCCTCCCCGTCGAGCCCGTTCCAGGTATCAGGTCGAGTGAGCCGGAAAACCATGTTGCGTGGATCGGAATCGGGCCTTTCTCTAAAAAATCTACAATATTGAACTGCTTCCCTTTTACGGTTGCCTGAAAGTTGCTTAACCAAAGCTTGCCGTCCTGGATCCTCCATTCCGCGACATAACCTTTCCAGTTCGACGAATTGTCAAAAGTGAATTCAGGTAACGGCCCTTTCTCAGCGGCGTAGCGCAACGGAAGGTCGCTAGTACAATAGTTGACGCCATTGAACAGAACCTGATCGAAGACTTGCTCCGTACAGTCGGCGATTTTAGCGATTCCGACAAATAGCAATAGAAAGAGAGCTTGGCAGGGTTTCATCGTTGGTAAATCGGCAGGTAATGGTATTTTACCGACAGACTCAGAATGGCCAACGCGGTGCAGTAGACTTTGCCTGCGTTTTGCTCTTCACCGCTCGACGACTGCCAAGACCCGTTGGCATCTTGATGCTTGAGCAACTCGGACGCAACCAATTTCGAAGCGGATTCCGCTGTCTCGCCGCCCCGTTGATGCATACCTTGAGCGTAGTAGTAAAGACCATAAAGAACGAAACGTTCACTCCACTTTGGCGGATGCTCCTTGAGCCAATCGGTGGCACCGGCAACCAGGGGCGAATCGTATTGGCCGCAGACTTGCATCGCAAGCAGCCCCGCCGCGGACATCGTAAAGGTTGGGCTATCGTTGTTGGCTTCGTACGAGAAGCCACTCTTGGCTTGCCTGGGCTGGCCATTGGTATCGACAGGCGAGGTGAATGAACGAACCAAGTAACCGATCGCGTCATCGATCGTTGAGGAAGGAACTTCAAGGCCGTCGTTCTTGGCGCTGCGAAGAGCCATGAGTTGCCAAACCGAAACCGACAAGTCACTGTCGGCGGCATCGGGAGTGTATCGCCAGCCTCCCTTCGCAAACGCCGGCTTTTTTATGCGCTGGCTTCGAATGATGAGGTCGATGGCTTTTTGGCACGCTTGATGGATGGCGTCATCGGTTAGGTCGTCTCCTCCCATACCGATCATTTCCGTCAGCATCAGGGTGACGATGCCGTGACCATACATCCTGGAACCATCGCTTGCTCCAAAGTATCCTGCTTTGTCTTGCCGGTTGGATCCAAGAACAAATTTTAGCCCCTTCTTCATTACGGCCCCCTCGGCGGTCGGATCTGTCGGTTGATGCCCAACCGAGGCGAGCGCCATGATCGCCAAGGAGGTCATCGCATTTTCGTGCCCTCGGTCTGCGATGGAACCATTGGTCTGTTGCTGCGAAAGCAGAAAGGTGACTGCCCGATTGATGGCAGCGTCGATTTCCGTGGTCGCTCCGGTTTCTTGGGCAATTGCTGGGCAGGCACTGAAAGTCCAAGCGAACACCAGACAAAGACAGGTCGCTCGCCGAAGTGCTGATGAATTCAAAGTTTGCAACACAGTCTGAAAAAGCAGTATGATGGGGAGCGTTCTATTATACTCGCTCACCAACTTCTGCGCTTGGCCTGACGAACTCGGTCGAGGCCGCGACAACGGATGAAAAAACGCAATGAAATCGACTTGCAAAATGGTCAACACCGATAACCTTCGATGGATCGCGATACTAAGTCTTTCCCTGTTCAGCCCGTGTTTTGTGTGGGCACAATCACCTGCCAGCGAGTGGAGAGTAGGGGCAGCCAAGAAGGACATCACTCCCGAGGTGCCCGTTCGGCTAAGCGGATATGGCTCCAGAACCCAGTCTACTACCGAAATCGTTGATCGACTTTTCGCACGAGCGATGACCCTCCAACATGGCGAACAACCGCCTCTGGTTATTGTCTCTTTGGATGCGATCGGATTATCTGCATCACTCACTGACCAAATCCATGCGCAGTTGAAGGAAAAGTTTTTACTTGACCGAAAACAAGTCGTTTTGTGCACGACGCACTCGCATACCGCCCCTCAGTTGGACGATGTCCTGCCAAACCTGTACTCAACTCCCCTTCGGGATGAGGAACGGCAAAACATGTCGACTACCAGCCGCAAGACCATTGAGGCGGTAGTCAAGATCGTCGGTGAATCGATCGATCGTCTGCAACCGGCTAAGGTCGGCTTTGGAACGGGGCGAGCGGATTTTGCAATCAATCGCCGAGTGCTTAAGAACAATATTTGGACTGGCTTCGGTACAGTCGATGACGGTCCTGTCGATCGAAGTGTCCGCGTCATCCATGCCAAACGTCCCGACGGCTCGACCATCGCAGTGGTTTATCAATACGCCTGCCACTGTACGTCCATTGCGCCCGAACTGAACAAGATTAGCGCAGACTGGGCTGGGCTGTCGGCTGGTTTGCTGGAAGAGGCCTTCCGAAGCACCAACTCTCCTGATGCCGTTGCATTACCTATCATCGGTTGTGGGGCAGACGCCAATCCCAATCCGCGTAACAAATACGAACATGCGAAACAGCATGCCCAGGAAATGGCGAAATCGGTTCAGTCGGTCTGTGCCGGCTCGCTTCAAGATCTACCTCCACCCTCATCGCAGGTATTTCAGTTCGTAGCGATCTCTTCGGAGCGGCCTTCACGCGAACGATTAATGGAATTGTCCAAGAGCCAGTCGGTGGTGGAAAGGAACTTCGCACAGGTGATGCTTGATATTCTTAAGCAAAAGAACCGGCTGCCGGAATCGTACCCAGCCCCGATCCACTTCTGGAATTTCGGTGACAAACTCGCATGGGTCTTCATGGGGGGCGAAGTGGTAGTCGACTACCAAATACGGCTTGAGAAGGAACTGAGTCAATTTCCAAATGTTTGGGTGGCGGCTTATACGGACGATGTCTTTGCCTACGTGGCTTCTGAGCGAGTTCGCAAGGAAGGTGGCTACGAAGTAGACGCATCCATGCTGTACTACAACCAACCTGGTAGATGGGTTTCAGGCACCGAGGATTTGATTGTTGCTCGGGTGTTGAAGATGGCCAACTCACAGCGTCTTTGGGATCAACCGCTGTCTCCGGCGGAATCCTTGCGATCGATTCAGATGCCCAAAGGTTGGACCGTCGAGTTGGTTGCAGCCGAACCCTTGGTTCAGGATCCTGTGAATGTCGCGTTTGGCGCCGACGGCACAGTCTGGGTCGTCGAGATGGGAGACTATCCAACCGGAGGTGAAAAAACGGGTCGCGTCAAACGGCTCACCGATTCCGATGGCGATGGAAAACTGGATTCGAGTTCGGTATTCCTGGATAAGCTTTCGTTTCCTGCTGGCGTTTACCCTTGGCGAGATGGAATCGTGGTCGCTTGCGCGCCGGACGTGTTCTTTGCTCGCGATACGGATCAGGACGGCGTGGCCGATGAACGCAAAGTGTTGCTATCCGGTTTTCCGCTTGCCAATCCACAGCATCGCGTCAATGGCTTTACGTACGGCCTAGATCATAGGCTTCATATGGGTACTGGCTCAGAGGTCAAAGAGATTTTAGAAGTAGCAACTGGCAGGAAGATTAAGGTGAGCGGGTGCGATCTGAGCCTGGATGTGGATAAAGGCTTGGCTTATCTGGAGACCGGCACAACTCAGTATATTCGCGGCTGCGACGATTGGGGCAACTGGTTTGGGAATGACAACAGCCATCCAATTTATCATTATGTTTACGATCGGAATTGGCTTGGGGCGGCTCGATCGCCAGTGCGATCCCTATCGCAACATTTGATGCAACCGCCGAGCGCCCCGCCCGTCTATCCGATCAGCCGGGACGCGGACCGATACAATGATTTGTTCGCCGCGAATCGATTTACCTCAGCGTGTAGTTCGATCTTTTGTCGGAGTCCAGGTGCCACGCCCGAGATGCAGGGTTGTGCAATGGTGTGTGAAAGCGTTCACAACCTAGTGTCTCGCATCAAGGTCGAAACGAAAGGGGCCTCATACACTGGCACACGATTCGACGAGGACAAACAAAGCGAATGGCTGCGGAGTAGCGATCCATGGTTTCGTCCAGTCCGGATCGAGAATGGGATCGATGGTACCCTTTGGGTGGTGGACATGTATCGCCGTGTCATCGAACACCCTGAGTGGATACCGGTCGATTGGCAGCGCAGAATCGATCTCCGGGCAGGCGAAAACCAAGGCCGGATTTACCGTGCCTATCGGTCCGATTTCAAGCCGTATACAACATTCGATTATTGGATAAAAGCAGACCATCATATTCTTTTGGATGCGCTCCAAAGTCCAAGTTCCGCCGTTTCGGATATCGCACGACAGAATTTGATATGGCGACATCAGGGCTCACCTAATGTGCTGGCCAATACTGTGCCAAGCATGCTTCGCCGCATGCTCTCTCAATCCGATCAGCCTGTCGTCCGGCTGCGTGCGCTCGCAACTTTGAACGCAATGCGAGAGTGTACGCCGGTCGATTGGATAGCCGCCTGCGGGGATAGCGATCACCGCGTAGTCCGATGGGCTATCGAAACCATGTCAAAGCAAAATCTCATTAATGGTGAATTGCTACCAGTCGTTATCAATGTTGCGAGATCCGAGCTTGCGCGTCAACACGGGGCGATTGCATTGCAGCTAATCGTGGCGCTTTCCACGTTTAGTGACCATGCGTTTGGCGAAGTCGCGAGTCTGCTGTCGCAACACGCGGGGGATCCATGGATCGACCAAGCCATTGCCTTTTTGCCAGACGAAGGGATCGACCCAACGATTGAATATCTATTGGCCCATTCGCATGCTCGCAACAGATCCATGCTGGATCAGTTGATTCCTAAGGCCACTCCCGTTTTGAAACAACAGCTTCGCGAACGAATCGTCCAGGGGGCAGGGAAGCGTCCGGGCTGGCACTATGCGCTCGGACGTCAATTCGCGCTCGACGCGGACAAGTCCATGCAGCTAGATGCTGCGAGTCTCGACCGTTTGCAAATCGATGCACGTTCGATCATTCAAGATAATCAAAGCGAACTGAACGCGCGTCGTTCTGCCCTTGAATTGGTAATTTCAAACACTAGCAGCAGCGATGCCAAACGCGTCGATTTTTTAATCGAAGCACTTACCAATTGTCAGGATAGCAACTTCAGTCTCGCACTGGTTAAAGGACTCATCTCTCTTGGAAAACCAACCTTGACCAAAGTGCTCGAGGGTTGGCGGAACTATGAACCTAGCACACGCATGGGCATCTTGGCGGAGAGCATTTCGCGGGAAGAGAATTCGTTGACATTGCTAGACAGAGTCGCTTCGGGTGCTGTTAGCGTGGATAATTTTAAGCCAGCTCAAATCGAGCAATTGAGGGCCAGCAAGAGTTTGGAATTGATCGCCACCGTCGAGAAACTTTTCGGTCCGGCACCGGGTGCGGATCGGTTGGCAATTGTTAACCAATACATTCGCCAATGGCCTGCTTCCACTGCGGATGTCAGTCGCGGGGAAGCACTTTACAAACTGCACTGCGCCCAATGCCATCAGGACCGAACCGATGCGAGTGGAGTTGTGCCATCGGTAGGACCCAATCTGCAAGCGTTGTCCGTTTGGCAGAACGAAGCGTGGTTGTCGGCAATCCTTGACCCAAACAAATCGGTGGAACCCAAGTATCGCCGGATGAGCGTCCTGACGCACGAGGGGAATACAATCATTGGTCTTAAGGTCCGAGAGAGCGATGATCGTGTTGAACTCATAAACGACCAAGGGGCACTGATCAGTCTGACTCGCGGTTCGATCGAGGAGATTCGAGAGTCAGATAAGTCCCTTATGCCAGAAGGGTTTGAAAAGGTGTTAACGCCCGTGGACATGGCGAGCATAATCACGTTCATTCGCAAATCGCGGTGAGCTAGCCAGTTTATTCACCCTCCCAGAGAGATCGTCCGGTTTAGGAACCTGCAAATTCATTGGTCGGGAGGGCGACGCTCCTGCGGAGCCATGACGCAATAGCTCGGCAGGAGCCTCGCCCTCCCAAATTGCAAACAAATACAAGACCTTAAACCGGACGATCTCCAGAGGGAGGGTGACTTTAGATAACGTTGAGGCGAAGGGGACGGATCGCCAACCGGCGCACCATCCTTTCTCGTCTTTACTTTTTGGCTTTTTCTTTCTTCAGCTCGTCTAGAAACGCTTGCAGATCTTCCTTCATTTCAGCAGGTGCGTTTTTAACAGCTTTCGATTGCAATTCGATGGCTCGGTCTAGGTTCCCTTGGGTGTAGACCAAATGAGACAGCGTATCGAGGATGGGCCCGTTTTCAGGGTCCTTCGCGACCGCTTTCTCAGCCGCAACGACCGCGGCAGCAATCAAGGGTTTCGAGAATTTTTCATCCGCACTTGCGGCTTCGTAGATGCTCCAAGCAAGCTCGTTCAACGTGTTCGCGTCGATCTCTTTGCTTTCGGCGATTTCCGTCAGCGCTTTGGAGGCCACGTCCTCGAGTTTTCCAGACTCCGTAACAACACCGATCAGAGCCTTGCATTTGGCAATCGCCAGGGACTGCTTTTGGGCTGGTTTAGCTGTTTTTGAAATGGTCTCGATTTCTGCGAGGGCTTCTTCCACTTTACCTTCCTGCAACTTCTTCATGGCCGAATAGACATTGACGCGGACCTCCACCTCTTCAGCCGCTTCAATCGTGGCTTCATCGCCAGCTGCATCTTCCTTTGCTTTGGCAAGAATCTTAAGTGCCGCCTTGATGTTTCCGGTTTGAACGGATCGACCTACCTTGCTCATCAGCATGTCAATCACTTGGGTTTTTTTGAACGACGCAAGGTATGCGGCTCGGTCCC
Organism: Pirellula sp.; assembly: GCA_031372345.1. GTDB lineage: Bacteria > Planctomycetota > Planctomycetia > Pirellulales > Pirellulaceae > JBKCUI01. Next base: position 10,028 of record JANMLD010000191.1, on the reverse strand, counting down.
AACTGCCTGTGACGACCTTCTCGAGCGGTTCATCCATCTCCATGGGGTGACCGATCCATTCGATCAACCCAGACTTGCCAACGATGAAGCATGTCGGGATACCGTTCTGGCCTGCCGCATCCATGTACCCTTCGTAAACCGATTTGTCGGGGTCGGTCGTTAGACAATAGACGCTGGTTAGTTTTCCATACGTGTTCTCTTTGTCAGCCTTACCTTCTCCCTTGACAGGTTTTTCCAGAAATCCTTTTACGGTTTCGAGATCTTCATCGCTAACGCTGATCAACTGCACCCCTTTGTCGGCGTATTTGTTTTGAGTCTCGGCCAAATGTGGCATACTCATGACGCATGGACCACACCAGGTTGCCCAGAACTCGACGACGTATACTTTTCCCGTTTCGAATTCCTTGACCGGCTTGAATTTGTCGTTGCCGTTGCTGACCCAGTGTTCGATATCGATTTTCGGGGCCTTGGAACCAATCGTGAGTTCCTGAGCGGTAGCTAGCGTGGCACCACCGAAGATCATTGCTAGGGTCACTAAACCCAACGACCATTGACGAAAATTTCTTGACATGGTTTTCTAAACACTTTCTCTTTATTTGTCGATCCGCCGGCCCCTGTCATTCGAAACTCAGCAACCAATGCTGCGGGTTAAGGCGTCTGAAAAGCTCCAACATCATAGCAGATTGCCGGATTTCGATCATCGTAAATAAGACGTTTCTACTACCCGCGTGGTTTTTCCATGCCGGCGTACCAAACGCCAATTCACATCAGGACTTCATCGTGTGTGGCGACGAACCGATCCAGGTTGCTATGCTTTGACGGCTTCGCGGAACGAGATGAAATGCCCTCGGTCGGCGTCCCACAACTTGAGACGGAAACACGCCAGGATATCCCTGGGATGCAATGAAGTTGTGCCTGGCGTCTGGAGCTCTTCCATGGCTGCCATCGCCTCCGGCAATCGGTAGAAAGGGATCTTTGCGTTCAAGTGGTGCACATGATGGTAGCCCACGTTGCCGGTGAACCAATGCATCAGTTTGCTCATGCGAATGTAACTGGAGGACTTCAGTGCCGCCAAAACGTAGTGCCAATCCTCCCGACGATGCAATTGGCAAGTCGGGAAATTGTGTTGAGCGTAAAACAAGTAAGCTCCTAGACCGCAGGCAACCGTCAAAGGTACCAACATCCCCAGCAGGAGAATGTCCCAGCCCTGCATCCAACAAAACGTGAGCAAGGCAACGTGCAAAACGACTGCCACGCCTGCGTCGAAGTGCTTTTTGGGATGCAGGAAAAAAGACCGAATCGTCATTCCATACAAGAATACGGTCAGATAGCCACCAAAAACCGTGATGGGATGACGCGAAATGGCATAGCCCAAACGCTTCCAGCGATCAGCTTTGAGGTATTCGTCACGAGTCATCAGCGGGTACGAACCAGTATTGCTGCCCGAAGATCGGGAGTTGTGCTTGTGATGATGATCATGGGAATGGCTCCAAACGCTGGATGGGCTAAGCACCAATAAGCCATAGAATTTTAGAATTGACGCGGCAATCCACGATTTCTTCAGGATTGCGCCGTGGTTGTAATCATGGTAAATGATAAACAATCGAACAATAACCAGTCCGCTTACGCAACTGCTAACCATCCGCAAAACCATCGGGAAGAAATCGGAGCAAGCGACGATTAAACTAATGGAATAGCAAGCAATGGCGGAAAGCAAATGCCACCAGCTGATCCATTTCGTCTCCGACGTAAAGGCTTTCGAAGCGACCAAAAGTTCTTTAGGATTACGCATGCAGGGCTCAAAGGGAACGAAGAACAATTACACGATGAATTCCAAAAATGGTTCCGCGTTCACTCGACTCACTTCTAGATCACTCAGGTAGAGTAGGCATGTCATGTCATTCCTCCAATCCCAACTTCGTCAAAAGCGGCTGAATTAGAAGCAATTAAGTCGTATATCATCCGTAATGTGAACCATTTTGATCCAACCATGGTCTTCCACATGCTTTCAACGTACTTCCCTATTGAATTATGAAGGGGTATGTCAAGCGATATGCCGAAAAAATCTTTGTGGAGGGTGCCGGTCATCCTCCCGGGCTATGAATTCGTTGAGTGAAGTCAATTCAATGATGTTTACGGTGACGTCGCCCCCCCCCCGACAAGTGGATTTGCAGATTCCCAAACCGCATCTTAAAGCGGGGATGAATCCCCGCACTCCAAAGGTGCTAATTGGCGAATCGCTCTTGGAGCGACATGACGGTCATCGGTTTTGTCCGCATGACCAACATCGCTTCGACAGCCATCCGAGCGGCAGCGATGGTTGTTATGCAAGGTACACCGGACTGGACTGCCGCTGCGCGAATTCGGCCTTCGTCGGTTCTCGCTCCCTTGCCACTGGGCGTGTTGATGATCAACGAAACCTCATCATTCTTGAGATAGTCTATTAAATTCGGGTTCCCCTCGGCAAGTTTCTTTACCTTCGACACCGGTATGTTCGCCTTTTCCAAGACTTGGGCTGTGCCCGACGTCGCTAAGAGTTTGTAACCCATCTCATGCAACTGCATCGCCATGTCGGTGATGCCATCGCGATGTCGCGCGGCAATGCTTAAGAAAACGTTGCCAGAACTTGGCAGAACAACTCCGGCTGCGATCTGACTCTTATTGAATGCGATTGGGAATTCATCGCTGATCCCCATGACCTCTCCCGTGCTTCGCATCTCCGGTCCCAAAACAATGTCGACCCCAGCGAACTTCCTGAAGGGAAACACCGATTCTTTCACGGAGACACTTCTAGGTATAGGCTCGCTCGTGATGCCTAAGTCTTTCAACTTCATTCCAACCATGACTTTGGTCGCAATGTTGGCGACGGCGACCCCTGTCGCTTTGGCCACAAAAGGAACGGTGCGGCTCGCTCGTGGATTCACTTCCAAAACATAGACGACCGACTTGCCGTCTTCTTCCTTGATGGCAAACTGAACGTTCATCAACCCAACCACCTTCAATCGCCTAGCCATGGCTTCGGTGGCTTGCCGAATCTCCGCCAACACTTCCTGGCTGAGTGAGAACGAAGGGATCACGCAAGCCGAGTCGCCGGAATGCACACCCGCTTCCTCAATGTGTTCCATGATCCCCATGATAACGACATCATCGCCGTCCGAAACGGCGTCGACATCCACTTCCGTCGCATCCTCCAGGAAACGGTCGATCAAGACCGGTTGACCTTGGGCGACAACGAAGGCTTCGGCCACGAAACGTTCGAACTGAGAATGGTCATAGCAGATTTCCATAGCGCGACCACCTAACACGAAACTGGGACGGACCAAACACGGGAAGCCGACCTTTTGAACTTCCGACCGGGCTTGGGCCATCGTTCGAGCAATGCCGTTGGCCGGCTGCTTGATCTTGAGCTCATTGAGCAGCACTTGAAACTTTTCTCGGTCCTCCGCATCCTCGATGGTATCCACGCTGGTGCCGATGATCGGAACACCTTCGTTGGCCAAGGCTCTGGCTAAGTTGAGCGGCGTTTGACCACCAAACTGAACAATGACCCCATCCGGCTGAACCGTATCGACTATGTTCAGCACATCCTCCGTCGTCAGCGGTTCGAAAAACAGCATGTCGCTCGTGTCGTAGTCGGTGCTGACGGTCTCCGGGTTGCTGTTGACCATAATCGATTCGATGCCAAGCTCGCGCAGCGCGTAACTGGCATGGCAACAGCAATAGTCAAATTCGATCCCTTGGCCAATGCGATTTGGGCCCCCTCCGAGAATGATGACCCGTTTCTTATCCCCTTTGGGTGGCGTCTCGTTTTCCGTTTCGTACGTGCTGTAGTAGTAGGGCGTGTACGCCTCAAACTCCGCCGCACAGGTGTCCACGGATTTGTAGGTAGCAACGATTCCTCGCGACTTGCGCCACTCGCGAATTTCACCATCGTCGCTATTGAGCAGCGTCGCCAATTGTCGATCCGAGAATCCGAACTGCTTGACTTGGCGCATCGTGATCGCGTCGATGCCAGAGAGTGAACCAATTGCCCTCAATCGACTTTCGATTTCTACCAATTCTTTCAGCTGGTCCAGGAACCACTTGTCGATGTTCGTTATCGAGTAGATCTCATCGATGCTCATCCCGCCAAGCATGGCATAGCGGATGTACCACACACGTTCCGCATTGGGGCGAGACAATTTGCTGCGGATTTCTTCATCGTCGGGCCGGCGATCGGTGAACCACAGATCTTTGCTGTCCGCTCCAAAACCGAAGGCTCCTACCTCCAAGCCTCTTAAGGCTTTTTGAAACGACTCTTTGAAAGTTCGGCCGATCGCCATCGTCTCTCCGACGCTCTTCATTTGCGTCGTTAGAGTCGAGTCCGCTTCCGGGAATTTCTCAAATGCGAATCGAGGGATCTTGGTTACTACGTAGTCGATGGTTGGTTCGAAGCAAGCTTGAGTCTTCTTCGTGATGTCGTTTTGAAGTTCCCACAAGCGAAAGCCGACCGCGAGTTTAGCGGCGATCTTGGCTATTGGAAATCCGGTGGCTTTGCTGGCCAGCGCGCTGGAGCGACTCACTCGCGGATTCATTTCGATCACGATCATCTTTCCGTTTTCCGGATGGATCGCGAATTGGATATTCGATCCGCCTGTTTCCACCCCGATCTCACGAATGATCGCAAGACTCGCATCCCGCATGCGTTGGTATTCTTTGTCGGTCAACGTTTGGGCTGGCGCGACGGTGATGGAGTCTCCTGTATGCACCCCCATCGGATCAAAGTTCTCGATGGCGCAAATTATGACGACGTTATCGTCGACATCGCGCATGACCTCCATCTCGTACTCCTTCCAACCGATAATCGATTCCTCAACGAGAACTTCGGTGATCGGCGAAAGGGTCAATCCGTTCAAGACGAAATCGTCGAAGTCATCGCGATTGTACGCGATAGCGGATCCGCTCCCGCCCATGGTAAAGCTGGGACGGACAACGCAGGGCAAACCGACTTCAGCCAGTGTCTTGCGGGCTTCCTCGATCGTATGTACGACAGCCCCTTTGCAAACGCTCATTCCGATCTTTTCCATCGCAAGCTTGAAGGCATCGCGGGCTTCGGCCTTGTGGATCACCTCAGGATTGGCACCGATCATCTCGCACTGATACTGTTCCAAGACGCCGTTCTTTGCCAACTCCATAGCAATATTGAGGGCAGTCTGGCCACCGAGCGTAGGCAGAAGCGCATCAGGGCGTTCTCGCTCGATAACCTTTGCAACCATCTCCCAGGTCAAAGGTTCGATGTAAGTCCTCTCGGCCGTGGCGGGGTCGGTCATGATGGTCGCAGGATTGCTGTTGACCAAGACGACTTCATAGCCTTCTTCTCGCAGGGCCTTGCAAGCTTGGGTGCCCGAATAGTCGAATTCACAAGCTTGGCCGATGATAATCGGGCCTGAACCAATCAACAGAATTTTCTTAATGTCGGTGCGTCTAGGCACGGCAGAGACCTAACAGTTCGCGGGTTGAGGAAATCCGTGGCTACTTTGCCTCAAAGCGATGCAAATGCAGACCAAAATCCTACAGAACTTAGCATGCTTCGCCGATTTGTGGTAGCCGAAGTAGATCCCGCTTGCGGCCGATGAAACGAAGTGACGGAAATCGAAATGGCGTGGATTTAGGCAAGCGGCGGAGATGCTCTTAACGGGAGGGCGAGGCTCCTGCCGAGCCAAAGCCAAGCTCGGCAGGAGCCTCGCTCTCCCAAATGAAGACTTGGCAGGTAGATTTCAACCTGCAGCTCGCCTCAAGCCATGGCTTTCGCCAACTTCAGGCAGGCGAGTAACGCATTTGCAGCTTCTTCCCCTTTGTTTCCTGCGTTTCCACCGCTGCGCTGAATCGCTTGCTCCAGTGAGTTGACCGTCAACAGTCCCAGCGCGACAGGTTTGTTATGGTCTAACGAGAGTCGCATTAGCCCCATACTGACGGCGCGATTGAGATGCTGGTCGTGCGTGGTTTCGCCTTTGATGACCGCCCCTAACGCAATGACACCGCGACAAGATTGCTGTTGGATGGCAAGCTGAGTCGCATAAGTCAATTCCCAAGCCCCCGGAACTCGAATAACGTGAATATCTCCATCCTTGATGCCGCTGGCGATCAGCGTTTGCACGGCCGCTTTGCTCAGTTTACCCGTGATGTTTTCGTTGTATTCCGAAACGACCACCGCGATGACGCTTGGAGCGTTGGTATTTGGCTCGGCCGTGGGGCTAGGTGAGATTTCTCGCGGCATGGTTTTGCTTGAGGGTCGGAGGTTGCGTTTTGTTGCCAACCACGCTCTGACGAGCGCAGCTAAGGTCGCCTTAGGCGAGCGGAAGACTGGAATATCCCAACCCGATGCGTAAGCGAGGGACAATTTCGCAGGTCCCTCACTTACGTATCGGGTTAAGATTGGTAGTTTTCACATCGCCGCTCGCCTTACGATGGGCGTATCCCCATCAGGAATTCGGCGTTCGATTTTGTTTTGGTGAGTTTTTGGACCAGTGCCTCCATGGCGTCGGGTGGATTGGTATCGGCTAGCGATTTTCGCAAACTCGATATTCGCAAATACTCGTTGGGATCCAGTAGGGCTTCTTCGCGGCGCGTCCCAGATTGATTGATGTTGATGGCAGGCCAAATGCGGCGATCCACCATGGCTCTGTCCAGCACTATCTCCAAATTGCCTGTACCTTTGAACTCTTCGAAAATAACGTCGTCCATTTTACTGCCTGTACCGACCAAGGCAGTTGCAATGATCGTTAACGAGCCACCCTCCTCCATTTTCCTGGCTGCACCAAAGAAAGATTTGGGTTTTTGCATCGCATTGGCATCCAAACCACCCGTTAGCAATTTGCCAGACTGAAGGCACTCACCGTTCCAAGCCCGCGCCAATCGCGTTATCGAGTCCAAGAAGATAATGACATCGACGCCATCTTCCACGAGCCGCTTGGCTTTTTCAAGGACCATTTGGCTTACTTGGATATGTCTAGAGGCCGGTTCATCAAAAGTGCTGCTGATGACCTCGCACTTCGGGCCCTTCACTTCCCGCATCATGTCCGTGACTTCCTCGGGACGTTCATCGACCAGCAACATGATTACGTACGACGCCGGGTAATTCCGAAGCACAGCTCTCGCCATGCGTTGCAGCAAGATCGTTTTGCCTGATCGCGGGGGGGAAACAATCAATCCGCGTTGGCCGAAGCCCAGCGGTGCGATAAGATCGACGACGCGTGTCTCGATGACATCGGCGGTGGTTTCGAGAACGATCCGGACTTTGGGATGAAGAGGCGTTAACGAATCGAATGGCTTTCGCGACCGCACAATGTTGGGATTGCGGTGATTGATCGCTTCGACCCGAAGCAATGCGAAGTAACGTTCGTTTTCTTTTGGTGGACGCACTTGCCCTGAAATAGTCATTCCAGTCGTCAAACCAAATCTACGGATTTGCGACGGTGAAATATAGATGTCATCCGGGCACGAAATGTAGTGGTGGCTCGAGGATCGAAGAAATCCAAATCCGTCCGCTAGAATCTCCAAAGTCCCTTCGCCGTAAAGGATTCCTGAGGACAACATCCTCGCCTTGAGTACTTGGAAAACCAGCTCCTGTCGATCCATTTGTTCCGCATTGGCGATATGCTCAATATTGGCGATGGCCAAGAGCTCATCGGCGGGCATCTGCTGTAACGTTGCAAAATCAAGTGGCTCTCGCTTCTCGGTCGGAAGCGGAGTTGCTCCTAGATTTCGTTTTTCTTTAAACAGCTCTTCCGAGAGGGAAAGCGTTTCCTCTCGTCTAGACTGAGGTCTTGCGCGCAAATCACCTATCGGGGACGCTGCATCATCATCTTGGCCTGTCATATTGGTAGGGCGTCGAAAAGCATCGTTTCAATCAATGCCAAAACGCCTTTTCCGAATTAATGAACCACACTAATTCGAAGTGAGTTGGCAACGATAAAACGAAATGAGGAGGGAGTTAAGGAAGAGTCAAGCAATGGCCGCAGAAATCTCCGAGCTTGCTATCTATGCAAGTATAGCTTCTCCAACCAGTCAGCCGCAACTGGCTGTCCAAAGATGTTTGACTCAATAAAACAAAGGATTCTCGCCCGCCACCGATTCAGGCGGAGGGTTGTTTTGATGCCCTTAGTATAGGGTGAACTCGGTGCGGACTCGCGATGTCGCCTTTCGCTCCGCAAGAGTACGGTTGCGAAGCGCACTTTCGCGGAGCGAAAGGCGACAATAAATCAAGGCGAGGTCCGAAGTGCCGCAACCATGCGAATGGCGGCTGGCAATGCTTCGCATTCCAATTCAAAAACGCGACGCTGGAGCGATTCCGCTGTATCGGTCTCTAGGACCTTGCAAGTGCTCTGCAGGATGATGGGACCATGATCGTACTCATTATCAACGAAATGCACCGTGCAGCCTGAGACTTTTACCCCAAAATCGATCGCCGCCTGATGCACCTTCAGTCCATACATGCCCTTGCCTGAAAAGGAGGGGATCAACGACGGATGAATATTGATCACTTTGTTCTCGAAGTCCACTGGAATCAATACGTGTTGGAGATACCCTCCCATTACCACCAACTGTGCTCCAGCCTCACGAATAGGTCCAAAGACACTTTCCGAGTGTTCTTCCGCTGACTGAGTTCTCCGCTTGGGGACAACAAGCGTTGGAATAGATGATTCCTTTGCATAGTTAAGACCGCCAGCCTCTTTCTTGGAGCTGACGACCAATCGAAATTCCACCGGCAGCGTTCCGCGATCTCGCAGTTCAATTAGATTCTTGAGTGTCGTTCCACTTCCAGAAATCAAAACGGCGATCGGTAAAGGTCCCTGCATGGAAGCCATCACTTCTTGGTCTTCTTGGATTCATCTTGCAGCTCGAGCAGGAACTCCTTAAAGCTCCCTTGATCGCTTCCATCGGACAATTGAACGGCTTGCGATTGAGCCTTGATCGCTGGTTCAGTTTCGCCAATTGCAGAGTAAAGACGTCCAATCGTATCAAAGAGATTGGCTTTGACTGGGCCCTCGACTTGGGATAGTGCTTTTCCAACCGCTTCAATCGCCATTCGAATCAGTTCCTTGTTTTCGATCCGGCCCTCGACGAAGTTCTCGTAAGCGGACCAGGCAACATCTTGAACGAAGAGTGGCTCGTCAACGCAGGTTGCAAAAAGTTCTTGATAGGACTTGGTGATGGCGGTTGCACCCGCACTCGATCGGATTTGCAAATCGATTTTGGATTTGTAGAGCCCGAACTGAATTCTTCGATCGAATACTTTGGCGATGTAGCCGTCGATCGCTGCGACGGCTTCGGCGTATTTCTTTCTCTTTGCAAGCCCGCCCACCGTCTTCTGTATCTCTTCGATCAGCTTCTGTTCCTCAATGTATTTTTTTCGGTCCCATTTGTCCTGAAGTACAGATTCGAGAATGTTATCCATGTCCATCGGGTGCCCAATCCACTCGATTTTTGCGTCCTTGCCCACAATGAATGCACACGGAATGCCATCCTGATTCGAGGCTAGCATGTAGTCCTTCTCGCTCGAACCATCGGGATCGGTGGTCAAACTATAGGCTTTGGTAATGTCGCCGATTTTCTTTTTTTGCCCCGACGCGTCCGCCAGCTCGTTTTCTAGAAAACTGGTTACGACATCCAATGGTTCGCTACTGATGCTAACGATTTGAAGACCCTTGTCAGCGTACTTGGTCTGCAGTTCAGCCAAATGCGGCATGCTTTGAACGCATGGCCCGCAGGTCGTTGCCCAGAATTCCACCACGTAGGCCTTACCTGGTTCGAAGTTGGTGATCTTAGGGAGTTTCGCTTCTCCGTGTTGCACCCAATGTTCCACATTTAGCTTTGGCGCCGCAGATCCAACCAACAGCGTTTCGGTAGCAATGGCGACCGTCGGGCTTGTGAAAAAAGAAATACTGATTGGAACCAACAGAGCGACTAGCACAACAGCGATGATCAACGAACGCATCAAGGACATTTTAGGAACTCCAAATGTAGCTGAGCGAGGCCCTCGCTCAGGA
>JANMLD010000184.1:0-11542 GCA_031372345.1 Pirellula sp. | reverse complement strand
GGTTAGTTGACCGATTTGAAGACTGATGCGTTGGATTTCTTTTTCCGCTTTTAACTTCTGCTGAAAGAGGTCCTCCAATTTAAACCTAGCTCGGGCAACATCGGTATAGATGACCCTTCCTGCCTCGAACCGATTCCGTTCGACTTCCACAATTTGGTTCGAAAGTGCGATCGCGTCTGCGATGGCTTTGCGGCGAACGTGATTCGCGTGAAGCAGCCAGTAGGCTTGTTCAATACTGCGGAGCTGCTGTTGCAGTTTCGATTCAACTTCAAATCGGCTTTGTTCCAATCGGTTTTCCGCGATCCGTAGGGTCGCCAAGTTCGTCGGGCGACCTGCACCTCGAAGCAGGGGTTGAGTTGCTTGCATGACCAGATCTGACGAGTGGATCGGATTGAAGCCGCCGGAATTGCCTGCCGGAAAAAACAAATAAGCTAGAGACGGTTCGTACCCAACGCTCGTGGTGGTGCCGGTCGCCCATTCCTTGGTCAGCCGAGTGTTGAATTCGATTTCATCCCGTTTGTTTGCGATAGGAATACCACCGCTAAAAAAGGATGACGGCGGACGGTCAATATGATTCGTCGCAGCTTGTGAGCTCAGAATGGGATCGAATCGGGATTGTGCAAAGGGAACTTGCAATGCCGTAATCTCGGGATCCAGTAAGGTAACGGACTCAACGGAGACATCGGCACCCAACGAGTGGATGACTCGTTTGCTCACAAAGGACTTGTGGATCGCTTCTAGAAGTGGCAAGAACCGGCTTTGGCTTCCGCTAATCATCCATTCCTTGCTGGCCGCGATCACGGGGTCAGATTTGCGTTCCTTAGTTGGCGTCGTGGTAATCGCCTCGTCGGAAGGGAGTTTTTCTGGGGTGTTGTCCGGCGACTCACACTCTTGTTTCGAAGCTCCCTTCGCTTCAACCTCTTCTTGAAGTGTTCTGAAACCAATGAATTGACCTTTTGGTCTCGGCGAGTCTTGATGGCTTGGATTCGGTGGCGGGCGAATGGCGTCGCCTGTCATCGATACACTGGCTTTTTTTCGCAAGCCGATGATTTGGGACTGCAATCGATTGGGCTGAACGTCGCTGGAATGGGTGGACGCCCGTAGGTGGATTGCTTCGGAAGTCTCGGGGATAGGGTGGAAGCCCGTAATACTTCCTTGCGATGCTTGCTTTTCCACGTCCACTGCGATGGGAAGGGATCGCAAGCCTTGTCGAGGTTCGGACCCGCTAGGATTGAAATGCAATCCAGTAATCCTCGCCTGCCCGAATGCGATCGAGTGGACGCAGAAGAATGCGAGTAGAAACGAGGTCCAACGGCTTACCGAATTCATTCGTCAGGTCCCCGGTAGTCGATGGCTTGAGTCAAAACGTCTAGTCGTAGCAAGATTCCTCGCGATTGATTCGTCAATAAGATGCATCCCCTGCATAATCGTCACAAACGTCGAACCATCTTTGGGAAAACCAATTTCATTGGCTCAATATGCTAAGATTTCCGGGCTTGAAGGAGTTTGAAAGCGAGAGAGGAACTCGGGTGCAATGGATTTCCAAACGCCATAAAGTAGGAACGACTGTGACATTAAAGCCGTTGTTTCGCAAAAATTAATAAAATATTCTTGAAGCCGTGAAATTTAATTGACATTCAATCCTGCCTATATACATTCACGATTGTTAGATGCTATTGTGCGTCTGGAACTTTGTTTTTCCACCAATTGAGGTAGTTCGATGGCCAGTCAAAATTCACAAGTTTCTCGATTCAGTCTGACTCGCTTGGAAGAGCGAATTGTACCTAGCGCCGTAGGCTGCGGCGGGTGCGGCGGCGGTTCGGGCAAGGGCGGCTCAGGCAAGAGCGGCAAGGGTCACTCCGGCAAGGGCAAGAGCGGCAAGGGTGGCTCGGGTAAGGGCAAGAGCGGTAAGGGTCACTCCGGTAAGGGCAAGAGCGGCAAGAAGTGCCGATAATTTCTGTCTGAGGCAACTCAAGTATCCAATGATTATTTGAGTATGTTGAGTTAGCCTTCTCTGTTCGTTTGAACTCAAAGCTCCCTGTGCGGCAAGTTGTGTCGCATAGGGAGCGAATTTTTATTTAATTACTATTGGATGTCTGATTTAATAACATTCCATCGTTGCAGAATCAAGAAGTGATGTCCTATGGGGGCAAGCAATAACCACACCGAAGAGGAATGCCCAAATTGCAAGGATGGACCTGAATCCTATCGAATGCTCTTTGACCAATTCAAGTTCGATGTCGACTTGGCACGCAAGTTGGTGGCCGATGGAAGAGAGTCGGTTGAACTGGAGCCGGACGATGTCAAGTATGCCGTGGAGTGGAGTCATATTTGCCAGCAACACGTAGCACACGTCGATGTTCGGTTTCCAGGCATTGTGGCACACTATTGGTATCCGGAAGAAGATGGAACCCTGTTGCACGGAACGGTTCTTATTGATGGACACCACCGGGCAGCCAGGACGCTTGAACTCAACGTTCCGTTCTTTGTTCATGTCCTGACGGAAGAGGAGAGTCATCGCGTGACAGTCCGTGCTCCGGTCACGCCAGCTCCGGTCACGCCAGCTAAGGTCACGCCAGCGAAGGCCAAACCGGCCCCCGCCCACAAAAGGACAGCATCCCATCAGTCAAAGCGATAAAGACTTGATGACAACACCGACGGCTCCACTGTCTCAGAGCGATCCCATTGGCCAACATGACTTGTTGCCTCAGTTGAATCCTTGGATTGTTTTGAGCGATCTCGGTTCGAACGAATTCGTGATTAAAAACTCGCGAAACGCCAGCTACTTTCACGCTGGGGCGCAGGAGTTTTTTCTTCTTAAGTCGTTGCAGGTTCCCTGCACGTTCCAACTGCTCCAACAGGGCTTTCAACAGCAATTCGGGGAAGAATTGCAGTGGAACGACATCGATGAGTTTTTGCAGTCCATCACACAACGCGGGCTGGTTCCGAATTCTGTGCGATGGCAAGCGTCGGATCAAGTGGCTCGTAAAGTCCAAGACGACGAGGATGAGGATAATCCAGAGGACAACTCGGTTTCGGATCATTGGAAGCCTCGAGGGTCACTACTTTTTTATCGTATTCCACTCGTTGACCCAGATAACCATTTGACGGCCATCGTTCGACTAGTACCTTGGGTTTGGACGAAAACGTTTCTGGCGATAACGTTGGGATGCATGGCGTTTGCGCTCACCATCATGATGAGCATGCGAGCCGAACTGGCGTCTTCCTTTCTGGCAGCCATGCGATGGGAAACGCTGGTGTTGTTGTGGCTTACGACACTCGTGGTGACGGTCTTGCATGAGTTTGCACATGGAGCCACCTGCAAACGCTTTGGCGGCGAAGTCCGAGAGGCAGGCGTGCTCTTCATCATGTTGATGCCGTGTCTGTACGTCAATGTGTCAGACGCTTGGCTTATTGCGGATCGCAGGAAGCGGTTGATGATCACCGCAGCAGGTGGTTACATGGATTTATGCCTTTGGTTTTTAGCTGTGTTTGCTTGGCGTATCACGCTTCCGGGGACATTGCCCAACTATCTGAGTTTTGTCGTTTTGACAACGTGCGGTACCCGTGGCTTGATCAATTTCAATCCATTGCTCCGATTGGATGGATATTATCTATTAAGCGATTTCCTCAGGGTACCGAACTTGTATTCTCGTGGGCGTTCCCGTTGGATGAAATTCCTGAACTGGATTCTGTGGGGAGCCCCTCGTCCTGAGAATATTCCGCAAGGAAAATTGCTTTTTTCTTATGGACTTGTAAGTTGGTGGTTTTCTATTGCGTTTTTGAATTTGGTCCTGATTAATATCATGAGGTATGCAGGCAAGCAGTTTGGCTTGGTAGGTTTTCTATTCGGCGGGCTTTTGCTCACGTATGCAATTCGTCGTGTTTTCCGGGGTTTTCTTGGCGTAGAGTTCATGAACATGCTTCGATCGCGAACCTTAAGAACGACATCATGGATAGTCGGAATTGCTGTTGTTTCGGCCTCGTTGTACTTCATCCCCACGCCCCACTACACCGTTGGCGATTTTGAGGTCAGACCGGGTGAACGCATCGACGTGCCGGTTCCGCTCAATAGTTTCATCTCCAGAGTACTGGTCGAAGACGGTAATTTGGTAAACGAAGGGGATGCCTTGGTGGAGTTGCATGCACCAGACTTGCTCAGCAACATCGAAGCGAAGGAAGCCGAATTGAAGGAGTCGGAAGCGAACCTAGCCCGACTGAAAGCAGGTCCGCGAGCCGAGGAGGTGGCTGACCAAGAATCACGAGTCAATCGAATGAAAGCTTGGTGTGATTTAGGACGCTTGGAAGTTGAGACCACGAGCACGGCTCTAAAGCACCAACTGAAGGCTCTCGAACACCGCGTAACTCAAACTCAGACCCAATTGACTTATGCCCAAGCGGCCTTCGTGCAGTCCCAGCGTCTCAACAAGCTCGGTGCTTTGGCCGATGTTCAGCTGCAGCGGGAACGCGCTCAACTGGATGTTTTGCAGGAACGTCTTGGTGAAGTGAAATCCGAGCAATCGGGTCGGGCAACCGAAGGCATTCGAATCGCCATCGCGGAACTCTCACGCCGAGAGCAGGAGCTAGCCGACGCCGAGGGTAAACTGAAATTACTGAAACTGGGTTCGCGGCCAGAGGATATCTCTGCTGAGGAAGCGAGACGGGAACGTCTCATCGAAGAACTGGACTTTCTCAAAAACCAGCGTTCACGTTTGATCGTGGTAGCACCAACCAACGGTTATGTTTCGGCTCCGCGCCTTCGAGAACGCGTCGGTCGATTTAACACCCAAGGAACCTTGCTTTGCCAAGTGGAACGGCCTGGTGTTCCTCGTGTCGAAATCTTCGTGGCCGAAGACGACGCCATGGCGGTCACCACCGGCCAGCCTGTTTACTTCAAAGCCAGGGCTTTACCCTTTGAAACATTCTTGGGCAGCGTGGAACGCATTTCCCCAGCCACGACCAAACCCGATGATCCAGCCGCATCGCAACGGCCGACCTTTCGTCAGACGGTTGTCGTGCATTGCCGTGTGGATTGCGCCGAAGGCAAACTGAAATCCGGCATGACCGGATTCGGCCGAGTCGATCGGGGTTGGAGTACGATCGGTCGAGTTCTGCTGACCAAAGCCTCGCGCTACGTACGTACCGAATTCTGGTGGTAAGATGAGCCAGCGTGTGGCTGAGCGACTCGCGTGTGGCTGAGCGAGGCCCTCGCTCAGGCTGAAAGGCTCCAACGAGCGAAGGGCCTCGCTCGTCCACTATCTGGCTCAAAAGCCTTAATCCGCAACGAACAGCCCAGCATCGAGATACTGCCCGCCGCCCGTTTGGCGACAATGGATGGCTATGACATTGGTACCTCTTCGCAAAACGTCTTTCGAAGCCAACGCTAGATTAAAGTAATTTGTGACATAGCCGTTGAGGCTCGCTACCTCAGTACCGTTGACGTAGATGACACAATCCTCATCGTGATGCAACCGCAAATAGAGTTTGCCCGTTGGCAGCTCTTTGAGATCGAACGAGCGTCGCAACCAGATATCCGGAGTGGACCAATCGGTGTGGATTTGTGAACCGGGAGGTGCCGGCGTTCCCGCCCCAAAACCGGCTTTTCCGTCGCTCCAGCCCTTGCTGTCGAATGTTGGTTTCATCCAGGATTCGCCTGGATCGCGGGTCGTGAATTGCCAACTTTGTGGTTGCAACTCCGCGGTGGCGATGACCTCGCGTTTATTGGCGAGTGAAGTGGGGGCGCTCAGCAGTAATTCGGACTGTTCTCGCAGCCAAGCCGTATCGATTTTCTTTTGGCGGTCGTAGGTCAGCAGTCCGTTGATTTCCCCCTCAACATCGGTCGTTTGCGTGTAGACGCCGGCCGCAATTCCTTCGGCCCGAAGTGCAGCGATGATCGCAATGGAAGTCTTGTAGCGGCCTTGCCATTCTTCCTTCGATTTGGGAAGTCCGCCGTAGCCCCAATTCTTTGCGTCCGTCTTCCAAAGGTGTCCTTCAACAGGCCAACCATGTCCACCAAACTCACCCACGACCTTCACAAAGCCGTTGAACCGCCCTCCATTTCCTAAGTGGAAGGGGAAGGAAGGATGCGGGTAGTTGTGTTCGTCGACAAAATCCCCGATTGGCCAAAAATTCCCGCCGCTGGCAATATTGACGAGCCGCGTGGGATCGTACTCCATCGCCATCTTGCCCACCTCCATAGTCGCGTGTTGGCCCCAAGCTTCATTGAACGGAACCCAAACACCAATGCAAGGTGCATCGCGAAGATGATCGACCATGCGCTTGTATTCGGTGACCCATTGTTCGTGAGCGGCCTTGGGCCATTCCGCATCGGCTGGGTTCGCTACCAAGCGTGTCCACGGTGGACTGCTGGCACCATCGCGCCTCCGTTGGCCATAGCCGCTGCTTACTTGATCTTGCCACATGATCATTCCGAGTCGATCGCAATGGTAGTAATAGCGACGAGGCTCGACTTTGATGTGCTTGCGGATCATGTTGAAGCCGCACGATTTTAGGAACGCAATGTCGGATAGCATGGCAGCGTCCGAGGGTGGAGTCAGCAAACCATCCGGCCACCAACCTTGATCGAGCGGCCCCCAATGGAAGATGGATTTGCCATTGAGAGTCAACTGCAAATGGCCGTTCGCATCCTTGGCTTTGCCAAACGAACGCAAGGCCGTGTAAGCTTGCACGGTATCAACAGTCGTTCCGAGTTTG
Organism: Pirellula sp.; assembly: GCA_031372345.1. Lineage (GTDB taxonomy): Bacteria > Planctomycetota > Planctomycetia > Pirellulales > Pirellulaceae > JBKCUI01. The sequence goes on along the minus strand of JANMLD010000184.1, from coordinate 4,828 downwards.
TCTAGAAGTTCGACCTTGAGGTCATAGAGATTGGGCGTACTAGGACTCCACAGTTGTGGATTTTCAACGGACAACCGAACTGGTCCATTCCCTTCGGCTTTACCCACCGGTTGTCCCTTGAAAGACGCGGTAACGCGTATTTTGGTGCCATCGGCTGGGTTGGCAATAAAAGGGAGCACTGTGACTGAACCGACTGCAATATCGCACGCATAGTCGAGATCCAGTAAATGCATGGCAGGTACCTGCTCCAGCCAAACGGTTTGCCAAATGCCTGTCACGCGGGTGTACCAAATGCCTTGATTTTGGAGCTTCTGTTTACCGTGCAGTTGATAGCCTTCGGTTGCATCCTCGGCTCTCACAACCAATTCATTTTCTCCAGCGCTCTTAAGTGAATCGGTAATGTCGAACGAAAACGGTGTGTGGCCTCCTTGATGCGTACCTATTTCTTTGCCATTGACCCAGACGGTCGTTGCGTAGTCGACGGCTTCAAAGTTTAGGATACTTCGCATGCCGGAAGTGGACGCAGGGAGAGTGCGTCGGTACCAGAGTGTTTCGGTCGGCTCGATCAAACGGCCAACGCCTGAGAGTGGTGACTCTGGACAAAAGGGGACTAAGATCTCGCCGTTCCAATCGGTTGGCTTGGCGGCGTCTTTGGGGGTAACGGCGTAGGACCAAAGCCCGTTGAGATTTGTCCAATTTGCGCGTTGAAACTGCGGGCGTGGGTATTCGCTCCATACGGCATCGGGCTTCAGCGAGCCCCCCCACTCCGTCATCAAACGTGTTTCGGCTGGCTTCCACTGCGCATGCACGACACAACTTAGAAAGAACCATATCGCAACGGTGCGCAGGAGCCTCGTGCGTGATAGGTTGACATGCATATTGTAAAATTCTTTCTTTGGGAGGAATGATCATGGAGGTGCCGGGCCATGCTGATCGTATCATTTTTTAGATCGTGCTCAGTGGTCCCCACCTAGAATGCTCCCATTTTTATTGCTCATTCGAGCCATCTGGCGATTCTTTGGACTCATGAGCACGTCGGCGTTGGTGAAGCTCTTGTTCGAGTTCTACACGTCGCCCCCTTATTTGGCGTAATTTGTTATTCACTTCAACTAGGCTGGCAAAAACGCTTGGTCCTCGCACGACGACCCAGCCCGCAACAAACATGAGGTATACGGCAAAGATTCCTTGGGCTACGGTCGGCGAGTCGAAGCGTATGGAGATGGCCATGCAAAAAGCCACCAACGTCGTCACCACCATCAGCCTTCCAATCCCAAACTGAATGCGATTGCTCTTTGTCATTTGATCTCCAAAAAGAAACACAACAGACAATCGGGATCGCGTTCGAGTCGCCATCCGTTCGTCGGTGCGAACTTATTATTGTCGCCTTTCGCTCCGCAGAAGTGCGCCGCGCAAACGCACTTTTGCGGAGCAAAAGGCGACAATACCCTGCTGCTGCATGATTATATCACTGCCCTTCAGTGTACCGATCGCCGAAATAACCGTCATAAATGGAAAAAAGCAATTATTGAAATGAGCAATTCGGATCCAATTTCGTCTCGGACCAAGCCTGAGCGTTGATTTTTTCGCATCGAATTCGCCGCATGAACCTGTCTTAAACCGAATAATGCTCAAAGCTTAACACTTCCTCTGCGCACCGCTGCCGGACGCTACGCTTTATTCGGATTAAAGGGTGATCCTGAAATGTCCATCGGTTTTGAGCACGAGTATTTCGATCTGCGTTGATGTACCTTCGAGGCCGTTGTGTGTGGAGGCAGGATGTCTCCGCAATAGCTTGCAAATCCGCATTCAATGCGGGGTAACCGGAGTCTGATCGTCACTGCAACTGCGGAAGACGGGACTCGCTCAAACAATCAATTCAATGGAGTGAATTCGATGACTAAGATAGTGTTCCATCTATTCTTGTTCGGGATGACGACGATGGTAATCGCTCGTCCGTCCCATGCACAGTCGTTCAATACCATGAACGGACTCATCGGTCCGAAAACGGAGTTGTCCGTGAAGACGGGTATTGCGTCGAATGACCAAGTAGCCTTGGCTAGTTTCTGTGAGTCGGCACCCGATTGTGACAGTCGAGGCCAGCGTTTAGGCAATAGTTGTTCCAAAGGATCCGGAAGTAGCTGTGGCAATGGATCAGGAAATAGCTGCGGCAATGGATCAGGAAAAGGCGGTTGCAATGGCGTTGGCAATTGGCTTGACAATACACAATTGCTTTTTGGTGCCGACAGCTACAAATCGCTTGGCGATAGCGCTTTAAGCGGTTTCAATCCGCTGCCGTTTGCATTGGGCAATAGTTTCGGCGCCGTCTCGGGATTCAATACAGGGGTCAGGATCGGAGATTCGCGAATCCGAGGTCAAGTGGGTGCAAGCTATGGCGTCTACGATATCAAAGGGCGAACCACGACTGCCCCACTCAAAGACGACTCCCTCGAGCAGCAAACGTTTATGACCGCTGGATTCTACAAGCGTAGCGACGTATGCGGTGGCGATCGGATTAGCTGGGGCGCCGTCTACGATCAATTCATCGGACATCAATGGGGTTGGGCGAACAACGAAGTCCAACTGGGCCAGATTCGCGGCATCATTGGTTATGCCCTTAACGAAACAAACGAAGTAGGCAATTGGGGAACGTTTCATATCAATAACGATGCCGTCGGGCTCGGATTTCCACCGAACGCTGTAATCACCAACATTCGTGCGATGAACCAGGCAAACTCCTACCTTCGACACCAATGGGCGTTCGGCGGGAACAGCATGCTATACGCCGGTGTAGTCGATCGTGCGGACGTAGCCAGTTGGCAATTTGGGATGATTAATTTGGCTCCGGTCAGCAATTCCACTTCGCTCTACGGCAACTTTACGTATGTAGCACCTAGCTCGGCTACCGGACTGGTGGGTACCTCGGAAGAACAATGGAACGCATCGGTCGGAATGGTTTTCTATCTCGGCAAGAAGGCCGTGAGCCGAACCGTTTCGGGGAATCAAGGGATGCCATTGTTGCCAGTTGCCAACAACGGTTCGTTCCTCATCACCAACTAACGGATTCCCCGTAGTGGATGCTGTTAGCATCCGTGGTGACACCAGCCCACCCCTGTAAACATGATTATTTCGACTCGGTCCAACCAATTCATTGACCGGGAGGGTGAGGCTCCTGCCGAACCTCTGCGACGCCAGCTCGGCAGGAGCCTCGCTCTCCCGTTGTTTTTCAATCGATTACGTTGGCAATGATGTTTACAGGGATGACGTTAGCTCCAAGCCGATAAGAGACCTCGAGCCGACGCTACCAGCGTCGGCCACGACAGCGTCGGCCACGACAGCGACTAGTCCTTCTCGGCTACAGGTAGCTCGATGGTGCCATCTAGGTAGTCGATATGAAGATCGATCTCCAAAGCGATTTCACTTGGGCCCTTCAAAGCCCTAGCCGCGAATCGAGTTTCACGCATACCGTATAGCAACCCCCCTTGCCTCACATCATAAAATCCTGGGTGAAGGCCATTCAATTCGAAGTAGCCATCAACGTCAGAAATCGTGGCGATGACCGTAACATCGTTCTTCAGGTCACCAACTCCCTTTGGATCTCGTTTTGGACTCAGAGACACGTCCGTAAATGGGGTTGTCCGCCCGCTGAGCGTCAGCTTTCCGGTCATCTCGCTGAGCAGCAATTCAACGTGTTGACAAGCTTTGAGCTTAATTGTTCTTAGCCAACACGCGGTCGATGCCCCGCCAATGGAGTGAGTGACACCAACCTGATAAGTTCCTGGCGCCAGCGAATCAACGAACCACTTACCCTCCTCGCCTCGCAAGGAATGAAACCTATGTTCGAAGTCATCGGACGATTCCACGTGAAGGTACAGTTGTTCGTCCGGCTCACGGAATCGCGAATTGGGATCTCGAATGGCGAGAATGGTCGCCGCCGGTTCTAGTTGGATACGAACCAGTCCCTTCTCGTCAGGATCTGGACGGCGTTTCGGTGCGATAGCCAGTCGACCATATCCAGCCGCCAGAATGAAAAGGGTCGACGGTTCAAGCCCTTCCGGCAATGTGATCCGACCGTCCGAATCGGTAACGAGATGGAGCACGTTTTCTAAGCTATGGTAACCGTCGGCATAGCTTTTGAAGTCATTCCATTCGACGTAGTTCCAACCGGACTTCTTCGAAACACCGGTCAGGACCGGGACGTTTGCGATGGGTTTTTGCGTTTGGCGATCGATCAGTTGAAATTCCGTGGACTTGTTCGGCGCCAATTCAATGCGTCGAGGCGCAGCCTGACTCGTCTCCTTTGGCACGATACTTTCGATGTGCGGGGCAAACCCTTTCGCAAAGACTCTAAGCTGGTAGTCACGATCTGGGTCCAGTGTTTTCCCCCATTCAAACCGCCCGCTCGCATCGGACACGGTCATGGGTTCCGCGTGGTGACGTAACGTAACTTGATATTGCGGAACGGGCTTGCCGTCAGGATCCAAAACTTGCGCGTAAACCTTCCCATCGTATTTCTGTCGTGTAAGTGGGTTGCGATAGTCGGGTACGGTTATCGTCACACGCCCGTTCGAATCGAAATACTCTTTGCGCGAAACTTGATATTCGTGAACCCATTCTGGGCCATCGGTGATTTTCAGCGAAAGCCAACCTTCCTGGTTGAAGCGTTCGGCATATTGCTTCTGCGCATCGGTATCGTCGGGTTTCATCTCCATCAAGGGTTCCGGAGTCGGAAGAAGCTGTCGAAGTTCGCAAACACCATCGGCATTGCACAGACTTGGTTGGTCGTGTCCTGGGATTTTTTCCTGCTGCTTGACGCTGGAAAAACTGGAGT
>JANMLD010000156.1:0-3114 GCA_031372345.1 Pirellula sp. | reverse complement strand
GGTTCGAGCGAGTGCAGCGATTGCGAACGGGACATAGATACGCCAGAATAAGGACGAACAAAAAATTGCAGCGAAGTGCTCGGTCGGGCGTTCTGACTTGCGTTGAGATTACTCCTCGCACTCGCTGAATTTGGTCGTTATCGTAGAAAGCAGAATGCGAGTCCATCCCCGAAGACTGTTTTGCAACGTTGCAGGTGACTTTTACGCAACTGGCGAGAACCCAGAACCGGGCGAGCCGCGTTCCCGCTGGATGGGTGATTGTTTGACGTGTCATGGTCCTGAATCGCAAGCGCAGGAATTGCTCGCAGAACTCAACAGCGAAAACAGGACTACTTATTTTGTTCGCCAGCCGGAAACAGAGCTCGAAACTGAACGGGCATGCAGAGCAGTACAGTATTGCTGTGTTGATGCTTTAAGTTACGCAGGACAGAATGCTACTATCATACACAGGCTCGGAAACAACCCAGCCCAATGTGATTACTTGATCGCGAATGACGGCCGAATGGTGTATTGTCTTGACGAAAAAGGCGAACTTCAACCGTGGGCCGCAGAAATTCGGGCCGCAATTGGAATGGGGATCGATATTCCGTCGGTCCCAACTGAATAGAATTACGATAACAATCCATTGCAGCTAAGTGGCGGATCGGCCGCCCTGACTTTTAGAAACTTTACTTGCCGCCACTAGCTGAATGGTGGCGTTCCACTTGTCAGCGCGATGATCAGCACTCAGACAGTGATCGGATCCTCTTTCCAAACTTGGTGCTTGGTCGGTAGAGACGCAGGCGGTCGATTGGCTGCAGCGAATCACTTCAAGCGTCGAAGGGCAAGTCGTGGATTGCATTATCATGCATCCACGCAAAACTGGCCCATGATTGCAGGCGGTCGATTGTACTCCTACAATGATGTCTGACAGGATTTGTGTACCTGACATTGGATACGCTGGACCCAAAACAAGCGGAACAATGGTGGTGCACCGAAGCAGCCCATCGTCGTTTTTTTACTAGTGAATCCGTGTACTGGGCTGCATCGGTGACCACAGGTCGTTCTGATTTCCAGTGCTCGATTGACACCAGCCGCCACAAGACACACCGCCGCAATCGGAGACGGCTTCTGATGGTGGATACGCATCGAGCGGTTCCAAAACCAATCGCAGACAACTTTCCCCATACGCCAGGTTCGTTCGGGACGCAGGACGTTTGATCGGCGACAGCGATGCACTCCAAGCGGCGATGGCCAAGTCGTGGATTGCATTATCATGCATCCACGCAGACCTCGCGTGCCACTGTGTTGCAGTGTGACAACAGAAGCCATACAATGCTCAAGACAGTACTCGGCGTACTGACATCCTGATCGGCCAATACAAGATCGATTCAGAGCTAACAAACCAATAAGAAATCAGAACAAACCATTGGACACGAAGGGCTCGGTCACCGGGCTCTGACTTGCGTCGAGATTACTCCTCGCCCTCGGTCAATGGGGTCGTTCTGCCTTCTCCAATTCGAGGCCCGCAATTGGCTAATCCATACGAATCTTCAACATCGACAGGCGCAGACGTCGACGCTGTACGGCGCGATCGAATCGCGACAGCGAGACGGCGCGTTCAAATTGCGATTCTCTTATACTTATGCATCCTGCCATTGAATATTTTGTTTACAAGCTATGGCGAACTTATCCCGTATGATGGCCTGCCGCTTGTGATTCTCGTGTTCCTGATTTTTGGATTTGCCGCGATCTCTGTTTATGCGCTTTCGACTCAAATACGAACGAAGCCAACTACAATACTCATGACTGCAGCGGCACTCATACCTCTGCTTGGTTTCTTAGTACTCTTGTACGCTACTACTATGAAGCCTGACGAACGAAAACACGCTTGACGCAAACCGTAGCGGCCCCCATATTGGCAGAACAATCCATTGGACACGAAGCACTCGATCGGCCGTTTTTGACTTGCGTTGAGTCATCTGCTCGTGCTCGGTCAATGGGGTCGTTCCGCTTGTCAGTCGCAATCATCGGCACTCAATCAGTGATCGAATTCTCTTTCCCAACTTGGTGCTTGGGCGTTAGAGACGCAGTCAGACGATTGGCGACCGCGAATCACTTCGAGCATCGAATGGCGAGTCGTGGATTGCATTATCATGCATCCACGCGAAACTGGCCCATGATTGCAGACAGTCGGCAGCACTCTTACAATGGCGTCTAACAGGGTTTGTAATCCTGACATTGGAAACGCTGACTCAAAAACAAGCGGAACAATGGCATGCACACCAAGGGCTCGATCATCCGAGCTTGGTCGGTGCAATCATTTACTACTCGCCCTGGGTGATGCCAGGTCGTTATTTGGCTAATGAAACCCACTCGAATTTCATCCCCATGCCCACGTCAGTGATTTCTTGGCACGACACTATCGACAAGTCATGGCTTAAACTGGCGTCAATCCGCGTCGGTGAGGTTCCGTCGGGATGTGGCACCCCCGAAAAGTACATTTTACTCTCACAGCACGATCAGCCGATTCTTCGGATTGATGCTTATCGAAGCTCCGAAGAAAGCTATCCCTTTAATGATGCGATCAGCTGGAATGATTTTCTTGTTGTGGGCTGGGGAGACTGTGCCTATTTAATCGATATTGATTCAGGCGCCATTATCACACACAAGCTTGGAATTTACTTCGGACACCTTTATCCGTGTCCAGAGTACCTTCTTGTTGCATCGGGTGAGCGACTGTGGTGCATAAACCGTAGCGGATCGATACAATGGACGAGTGAAGTGCTCGGAATCGACGGCGTCATTGTGCATGATGTAACTCATGGAATAATTTCCGGTGAGGGAGAATGGGATCCTCCAGGTGGATGGCAACCATTCGCAATCATGCTCGATTCCGGACAAAGAGCCAAATAACAAAATGTTGGACCGAAGTCCCCGACGGTCCGTTTCGACTTTTAGAGACTTTGTTGGCGGGGACTCGGTCAACATGGTCGTTCTGCGATACTGAGATCCATGAGAATCTGCACTAGTGACGTGATCGCGAGGATTGATTGCGAGGAAACGGATGGCCTCACTGATGTGTCATTTGGTGGTCACGCCGATTTGTACTTTCAGATCTGTCGACTATCCCGA
>JANMLD010000007.1:0-38425 GCA_031372345.1 Pirellula sp. | reverse complement strand
GTCTGATGGGTTCTGCTATGCCAAAAGAAAAACAACAAAGTCTACGACCGCCGAATGAGCTTGTTCACGCCGATTTCGAAATGGTCGCTCGGCGTTTGGCGGACGACTTGGCTTTTGGATCCGATACGTCTCTGTTTGTTGGCAGTGGCTTGGAGTATGCTCAATCGCGCCCATACGAACCAGGAGACTCCGTTCGACAAATCGATTGGAGGATCACGGCCAAGACCGGCAAGGCCTTTGTGAAGCAGTATGAGACGCTCAAACGCATCGCCATGTTTTTGGTTCTGGATACCTCGTCGTCGATGAGCGTCTCGTCGGCTAGACTGACCAAGCACGACCTGGGGATTTGGATCGCTTCGGCAATTGGACTGGTTGGACTGCGACGACTCAGCCCTGTGGCGATCGCTGGGGGTGGCCAGCGTGAGACGCGGCTTGAGGTAAGTCTTTCGGAAAGCGACCTTTGGCGGGCCATGGAGCCGCTGCGTCTTCATGCGCGAGCAGAGGCTACGCAGCTTGGCGATCGCATCCGATCGCTGGAACCGCGACTGTCTCGCAGAAGTATTATCGTCGTTATCAGCGATTTGCATGACCCCATGGTCGGACCAAGCCTTCGGCATGTGGCCCAAAAACATGACGTAGTGGTAGTGCATCTCCAGGACCCGGCCGAGCGAGGCAAGTTGCGAGCGGGATTTTTTCGTGGCGTCGAGGCAGAGACCGGCCGCATGTTCCTGGGTGGGGGCACGACTCAGTGGCGAGGCGAACCACCCATCGTACAAGAACTCGTCGGAGCTGGGATAAGCTACCTTCATCTAAGGACAGATCGTCCTTTCATCCCGCCACTGAGGCACTTTCTGGCATCGCGTAACATGATGTCGAGGAGTGGCAATTGATTCCTTTACGCACTTCGATTCGATTGTTACTCGGCTTAGTTCTTTTGGCTCTATTCCATTGTCTTCGTGACGGCCTTGCGTTCTCCCATGCTTTCGCACCGAATGCGGATACCACAATGGAGGTAAAAGGCGAACGGGGAATTACTGGATCGGTTGTCTTTGATTATTCGGGCAAAGGCTTGCGTTCGAAAACACAACGAGACTCCGTGGCACCGATATGGATTCGTCTCTCTGTTTCTCCGAAAGACCCACACCACTACGAAGCCAAGTTCCTCGGTACGGTCGAAGGCGTCTACGATCTATGCTCGCTCATGGAGCATGCTGACGGATCCGAAGTCACCGAAATAATTCCCATCCAAGTTCGCATCGTATCCACATTGCCTAAGGATCATCGAAGCGACCTCTTTGAAGTGGCTGAGTTTCAGCCTTCGTTTTGGGGTGGCTATCGACTCGCGATCATGTTGGTCTGCTTGGCATGGTTGGGTATCCCAATTGTTGTATTCATTCGTAGAGCATTGCGGGCCGTTCCGCCAGTGAACCTGACGGTAGCAGAGCGGCCGCCAACATTTGCGGATCAGCTGCAACCGCTCATCGAGGCAGCCGCGTCGCGAACGCTCTCGATTCGGGAAAAAGGCAGGCTGGAACTGCTGTTGCTTCATTACTGGCGTGAGCGCACGACGCCGAAATCGACCGACATCGCCGGCGCGATTCGCGGACTTCGTACCCATCCCGAAGCGGGCACGCTGGTTACAACGGTCGAACGTTGGCTTCATCAATCCGATTCACTGGAGGACGAATCCGATCGATCACCCGAGGCTATCGTCGAGTTGTTGAAACCCTATCGGTCCCTCGCGGCAGTCGATGAGTCCAATACGAGGAGCAAGGCTCCGTGACGTTTGTCCATCCCTGGATTCTATTGCTTTTGATCTTGCCGATTTTGCTCAGCGTGTGGCTCTTGCAAATGCGATCGTGGGGAATCGCGTTGCCTTTTGATCATCAAACGCATCCGCAGCGTCGCGTCGTAAGTGGCATGCTTCGATTCTGGGAGTTGTTGCCCGCGATGTTGCTATCCGTGATCATTACTATCCTTGCTGGGCCGCAGATCCAACGTGTTCCCCGTGAGGAGCGCGTGCTGACCAATATTCAGATCTGCATGGATGTCTCGGGGAGTATGTCCACGGACAATCGCTACGAAATGGCCAAACGCGCCATTGAGGACTTCATTGTTTCGCGAGATGGCGATGCACTAGGTTTCACTTTGTTTGGGACGCAACAGATTCGGTGGACTCCGCTAACGAAAGACGTTGCCACCATTCGGCGTGCACTCCCATTCGCAAATCCTCGGAATCAGCCGCCGTTCATGGGAGGGACACTTATTGGTGCCGCGCTTCGTTTTTGTCGCGACAACATGGTGGCCGAAGCAACTGAAGGAGACCGATTGCTGCTTCTTGTTTCAGACGGAATGAGTGCGGACGTCAACGGTGCCAATGCGGGAGAACTGGCGGATGAAATGAAAGCCGCGAACATCACGCTCTACCATGTCCACGTCGGAACCGATCCCGTTCCGACCGACGTCAGGGAGATTGCCAGTGCGACCGGAGGAGAAGCCTTTGCGGCCACCGATGAAGGTGGATTAAAACGAATATTCAAGCACATTGATAAAATGAAGCCCGCTCGTTTCAAACCTGCCTCCGCGATTCCGATGGACTACTTTCAACCCTTTGCGTTGGTTGGATTGAGTTTGCTTGGTGCTTATGCCTTAGGAGCCTTCGGATTGAGGTACACGCCGTGGTAGCTCATCCTGTCTTCATTGCGACCATCATCGCTTTAGGTTGTGCTTTGCTCATGTTCGTTGCCGAATGGTTGCATGGAAAACGCATAGCCCGCGTTGCCTATCTTGCCTTCGGTTCGCAAGGGCGTTCTCGCGGATGGGTTGCGGTAGCGCCTTTCGTGCGAATCGTGGGTGCTTCGAGCATTGCCTTTGGACTAACCATCCTGTGGTTGATGCAACCAGCGGCTATAGAAAAGCAACCTTCGCAAGCGGCATCCAAACACTTGCTCGTTTGTCTCGATGCGTCACCGAGCATGTATGTTGCGGATTCCGGTCCCGACGGAAAGAAGAAACGGGCCGTTTGGGCAGGAGAAGTCATTCAAGCTATCCTGGATCGACTTGACACTGAGACCACACGTGTCACGGTCTTCGCGGTCTACACCAAATCCATTCCCGTGATTGAGGAAACGTTTGATCGAAACGTGGTCCGCAATCTGTTGGATGGCCTCCCTTTGTTTGCTGCATTCGAAGCGGGACCGACCCGCCTTTCTAGCGGGGTCAGTGAAGCGCTGAACTACGCACGCAAATGGGAGTCTGGCTCGGCCACACTGCTGATCATCAGCGACGGCGATTCGGAAGACAAGATCGAGGTGCGTTCTATCCCCTCGTCGATTGCCGATACGATCGTGGTCGGTGTCGGTGATCCAATGCGACCGACCATGGTGTCCGGACACCGCTCCACCCAGGATGTGGCTTCGCTCAAATCGCTGGCAACCAAGCTCAAAGGGAAATACCATCAAGGCAACAATAAACACTTGCCCTCCGAAGTCTTAGCCAACCTGAGCATGGTGCGACCGCGAGTTACCGATGGCATTGGGCTGCGCGAGGTCGCACTGACTTGCATCGCGGTGGGTGGATGTTTGTTGGCCATGATTGGTCCAATGCTCATTTTGTTCGGTAGGGTGGTTAGCCAATTGCCAGCCATTCCAATAGCGAAAGCAACGCAATTAAACAATCAGGTCCCTCTTGGAGACAGCGTTGCAATGCCTGCTCGTTCGGAAAACAACGGGCGGGCGAGGCTCCTGCCGAGCTGGCGTCGCATTGGTTCGGCAGGAGCCTCACCCTCCCGGTCGATGAATTGGTTGGGTAAATTTGATCGAGAAAGGAGTGCATGATGTTCGTTAAATTCGGGTGGAGTCTTTGGGCAATTGCGCCGGCGTTAATTCTGGCTTTCCATTTCGGTCCGGGACAGAAGTTGCTTCGTCGCGATTTAGCCGCGGATCGAATGGTTGAGGCGCAGAAATTGGAGGCCGAGGCCAGCAGGCTCCAGGCGATCGCGTACGAAGCTCAGTTCAAGACGCTAGAAGCCAGGGAACGGTTATTAATGGAGGACAGCGAGCTCAATCGAGCTAAGTTGGAGCCGACTTCACACGCAGAACAAACAGCGTACGCATTGGCCAGTGACGCTTGGAAGATCGCTGCCGACCGTTATCAAGAGGTTGAGACACTTCTGGACGGCAGTTGGCAGGCGAAGCAAGTGAAGTGGTTGCGAGGCCGAGCCCTGGTTAGGTCTGGAGAAGTTTTTAATGGGATTGATGAACTGCAGTCCACGCTCGATGAAGCGGTCCAGGAAGGGCAGTCCGAATCCCCGCTGGCTATCGCAGCTCGCGAAGAACTTGCAGCCGCTCACTATTACGGTGCGCGACTTCTGAGAGAGGAGGGGCGCTCGTCCGACGTCTGGCGACCGATTTCCGAAACGTCGCGGCAGCAGTTCCGTTACTTGGCAGAGAAGACATCGCGCGAGGTCAAACCGCAGTTGGCGAGCAATCTGCAACGCAATTTGGAACGTGTGCTGGACTTGGAACAGTTGGATCGGTCAGAACTCGTGGGACGCCCCATACCGAAAGATTCGCCGCGCGGGCGTCGGCCCGGTGATGGTGAACCTGGGAAACGACCGGGTCGCGGCCCACGTCCCGACGGCGATCGTCCAGGCAATGGCGCCTCCGGGATGTTGGAAATTGGCCCGGGTTGGTAATGCGGTCCTAAGAGATTTTTTAGAAAAAATTACTACTAGATTGGTTTATTGAGATGGCAAGTTGCAGATTCAAGCTAATTGAGCGAGCGGCAGCATTGTTTTTATCGGGAGGGAGAGGCTCCTGCCGAACCAAAGCCAAGCTCGGCAGGAGCCTCGTTCTCCCATTCGAACCCTTGACTGGTCGTTTTCAGACTGCCGCTCGCCTTAAAAAAAGAAAACGCAACGCGATAACCATGATGGCGTTCTTCGCCCTCTTAGGCACGGAAGTTCACGCCCAAATCCCTGCGCTCCGGATGACTCCTGCGCGGGCTGCTCCGGCGCAGGGTACCAATGGTGAGCAAGCTACTCCTGCCCTTGGAACAATGACTCCTGCCAAACCAATCAAGCAGGCGCTAAGGGACGAAGAGGTGAGCTTGCTCAAAAAGGACTACGACCGACTCTCACCCGAAGATCGCGAGGCGATGGTTGCAACTTATAAGGATCTCGGAATCGATTTACTGGTTGCACTTGGGCTGAGCACTCCAAACCCGGTCGATACCGTCGATAAACCCGCTACGTCGAGTGCAAAGAATGACCTGCTCAAAGCGGTAAAGAAACTCAACTTTGCTAGGACAGCGGACAAGGTGCTCGAGGCAAGGGCGCAAATTGGGCTCAAAGCCTTGCCAATGCCAGCATCATCCGCCCCGATCGATGAGCAATCGAACTGGCTTCACCTGAATGTGCTTGCCGGTGAATGGCAATCGCTGCAATCCTTTTTAAAGGAAAGAGCGGGTGGCGATGCAGCCGAAATGTATGCTCACGTATTGCAATCGACGAACCAAGGCGATCCAGGCTTATTGCCTGAGGAGATCCTTGCGATATCAGAAGCCTGCCCGGCGGAACTCACCGAATGGCAATTGACATTGTTAGCGCAACTGCTCAAGACGGCAGCCTCGCGGTCTAGTACCGGGCCATTCTTGGAGCGACTTCGACAGGGAACTAGTTTCTTTGGTCCACAGGACGATGGCCGACGCGATCGGACTGCAAAGTTCCTTTCGCAAGCCATGTTAGCTGTCGAAGCTTTTGCCTACCTACCGATCCTTGAAAAAGCACGCGAGAAAGGGGACACGCAAGCCTTGACATCGCATGCACGCTACCACGAGGCGCGAGCCGCCTCGCTCGGAAATGCTCCGGAAGCGCAGCAACAACGGCGAACCGCTTGGGATCTTTATTGCGAAATCGCCATGACCGACCGTGTTGACTTTGCTCTGCGACGTGAAGCCATGGGCCAAGCCATCGAGTTGCTCCCAAACATCCCGCCCGGACCGGCGACGGAATGGCTTCAGCGCGTATTCGCTAACAAATCATTGGCGCCAACTGGCCTCGAAGCGGTTGCCCTCAAAGCCATGCGAATCGGTAACGAAAAAATCGGCATTCAAGATCGGGCGTCGGCCATCTTGATGATGAAGGATTCGGTCGATGCCCTGCTCAACGATGAGAGCGTCGAACTGAATCAGCTACGCGTGCCACTGCGACTGCTGACCATGAGTTTGGTCGCCGCCGCCGAGGAAACAATCACCAAACAAGGCTCGAAGGCTGGTGTTGCCCCAGAAACAACCCTCTTGCTGCGAGCATTGCCGGGCGAACGCTGGCGAAGTCTGATCGAACCTAGCTTAGCTGTTCGAGCATTCAAAGCGTTCATCGGGATCGCGCTGAGCGCAGACAATGCAGACCAAGCTTTGGAACTGTTGGCCAAGGGGATCGAACGAGCGCCGGGCCAGAGCATTGAGATGGCGGATGAATTCTTGAGAGTCTGGATGATTCGACTCAACCCGCTGCCCGATCCACGGCGAATGAATTCCTTTATTATTATTGGTGGCCGACAGCAAACGGCGTCCGCTCCGTTAACGCGAGGACGGCAAGATCGCAACTTGGATCGCCTCAAAAAGTTGCTAGATTTGCTCGACAAGATTGGTGCCAATGGCAGATCGCTCGAACGCGTGGTCACTGCCTTCGCCTCGTGTCATGGCAAAGCGGAAACATTTCGACGCGAGAACGTGGTGTCCGTATTAGGCCCGATTGCTGAATTGGCCCCATCGGTCTCAGCACGCTTAGCCGAATCGATGCGAGCAGGGCTCAACGGCGATTGGAAGTCTCGCGATGTGCAACGCGCGGCTGGAAACCAAAAGAGTACATCAGAACTCGAAGCGCTCATCGAGGAAGGCTATCAGTTGGCGTTGGAGATGATCGAATCCGCGACCCACCAAGATCCGACTTCATGGCGTTATGCAATGACCAAAGCAACTTTAGCATACGACCACATGCAGTTTAGGCGGCAACGCGATCAGGACGCAGCTTCCTATAATGCCGCTCGCGAGGAACTTTTTCGCGCCTTTGGTGAGGCCGCCAAACAATATCAAGCAGCCGTGGTCCGAGGCGAACTGCGAGAGGATCCAGGTGTCTATCTGAGCTGGTTTAGCATCTCGCTCGGTTCAAGTGATCTTTCGACCCTCACTGCAAATGACTTGCTCACCGAGGGTTCTGAAAACACCGAACAGATCCAACAGATTCGGAAGCAAATGCTGGAGATGCCCAATGAAATGGCAGACTCGCATCTCGGCGAATTCGCTAGGCGTATCATCGACAAGCTGCCGAGCCTGACGCCGGAAGTCAAGCCTGGGGTTGTGCGACGAGCAAGCGAGATTGTTGGGGACCATCCGGCTGGCGCATTGCTGAGGCAGACCCTCGATATGTACGAGGATTTGCTTCGCAATGAAATTCATTTGCATTTGGCCATAGATGGCTCGGACCAAGTCGGTACGCGGGAATTTGGAGCCGTCCTAACGCTGCGCTCCACGGCGGCTATCGGTCGTGAATTGGGCGGCTTCAGCCAGTATCTACAAAACAATGTCTACAGCTATATCGGCGGAAAATATCAGCCGATCAACTTTCGTGATCGGTTGCAAAAATCGATCGAGCAGGCTTTGCATGAAGACCTCGAGTTGGTTCATGTCGGCTTCTTTGATTCTATGAATCCGGCCCAACCGATCCAGGTGGAAGGCAAGAAGGGTTGGGAGGAAAAGCCACTGTGCTATTTGATACTGAAGGCAAAGGATCCAAGTGTCGATCGGTTGCCGCTGCTGCAGATGGATATCAACACCATGGATGAATCGGGATCGGTGGTCTTGCCCGTTCATTCCAACAGCGTCTTCATCGATGCGACCTCAACTGCAAAACAAGGCAACTCAGAGTTGAGTTCCCGACCTATGCATGACTTGCAAGTCACGCAAACGATCGATACACGCGATCTCAAAAAAGGAAAAGACAAGGGCATCCAATTTGAAGTTGCAGCCACTGGCCGCGGTGTGATTCCGGACCTCGATCAGTTGTTAAGTGGGCTAGATCAGGCAGTGCCAGGCTACTCGGTCAATCGAGAAAAAATCGAGTCCGAATCGATCCGCGTTCTCGGCGTCGAGGCAAATAACAAATCGATGGGATTCGCTCCCACAACCCCAAGTGAATCGGACACTTACTTCAAGGCAGACGCTGATGGCTTGTTCCGACTGCCTACCACCAGGAAGTGGATCGTCAAGTTTGAACCTTCGGAGGCCTCCGCTGAAAATATCATACGCGTCCCCAAATTGGACAAGCGGCTTGGTGGTACTCTTCGATCCGAGCGATTCATCGACATGGACTTGGTGGGAATTGAAACCGAAACGATTCCACTCGAAAAGGTCGCAAGCAATCGTGTACCGATGATCGCCGGGATTGCCATGATTGGAGTTCTATTGCCCGCTTTGGTCTGGATCTATCGGCGAGGGAAAACGAAGTCAGTGAAATCCGAAAACATGGGCTTGCGACTGCCGAAAGAGATTACCCCTTTTTCGGCGGTGATCACGCTGCAGCGATTCTCGAAAAATTTTGCTTCCAGAATGTCCCAAGAGGATCGTGGGCGATTGCAAGCAGACATTTCCGATCTCGAAAACCGATTTTTTTCGGCCAATGCAAAAGCCGATCCGCAGCTCGCCAGCGAGACACTGCATCGATGGCATAGGATCTTGGGGGGAAGTGGCGTGGGTTGAGGGAGGTGAAAGGGTGATGGAGTGGCTCCAATTCTCCAGTTCTCCAGTTCTCCAGTTCTCCAGTCCTTCAAGGCCGATGGTTTCGCCATCGGCCTTCGTTGTTCCCTGGCACCGGGGCAAACTCTTGTTCGCCCCGGTGCACAGTCTTAAGCTCTATCGTGAAGCACCATCTCGTAGCAATCGACCCAGTAATCGCTAGTTGACAGTTATATGCTGCTCCAACCCAGGAGGAAGGCCGATCGAACATTCCCGCAAATTTTCGATCGACGACAGAGCTTTTCTTTGGTTCTTTGATGCACCAGGAAATACGACAGCAGCAACTTGAACGTCAATGCCAATTTGTTGGGATTTATTATTAAAAGTGGCGAACTGCGTCGCCACGTTTTTCCAAACGCCCCATCTTGCCTGGCTCCTCTAGGAATGTCCGATGCGTGTGGTACTCCCGAAGCAAGCGTGGGGCGTGAGACAGGGAGCTGAAGTTGATCGCTAGGCGATTTCGCTCCGACGAGACTTAATTCACTCTACATACTACTAAGCAAGACGTTCTAGCACCGCCCTACCTACTCGATCACCGAGGCTTCGACCGGCCGTGTCATCGAAATTGAAATGGATGCCGCCGTAGATACGACTGAGACCAGCTTCCTCTGCCGCTTGATTGAAACTAGTGAAGTGCCGCGTCACAATCTGCGAAGGATCAAGCGGTCGTTGCTCGGCTGCCAAGTGGCCGTCGCTTTGGCTGTCAAATACAACGTGGTCACCGTACAGACTGGTCAAGACTGCACTGGCCGCTCCACTGAATGTACTGTGCCCTGACGTGTAAGTCGGAAACGGTGGCGTTTTTAGAAGCGGAATCCACGCAGTGTCACCCAGGGTCCCCGCGTTGCCATCTTGGTCCGCTTGACGTATCGCGTCGATCGGTCGCCACAAATCGTAATGGTACTTGGCATCCCAGGACGCGATCCCTGCATCCGCCATGGCGATGTTGATCAACGCGAATGTTCGAGCCGTTTCAAGCAAACTCGTCCCCTCTTTGAGAGTCACGTCCGCAGCGATACTATTCCAATGACCAGGTGGTGTAGCGGTGCCACCTCCGTCCGCCCAAAAAAGAGCTATCTGCGTCTGCTCAGCGGTTCGTTGGCTGCTTTGAAAGCCACCCAATCGCATCGCTTCATCCACGGCGGCGGCGTACTCAGGGCTACCAACGGCGGGAGGCGGTGCAGGCCGAAATTCATCGCCACTGGTCAGAGCAAATGGCTTGACTTTTGGCCATTGTGATAAGAGCGGCGGCAGATAGTCTGGGAAAGTGCGTCGCCATTTCCCTACCTCGGTCGTGGGCGCATAAGTGGAAATCCCCTTGGCACCATCGTTGATGCGGTCGGCGAGAATAGCTTTACCAACGCGCTGCCCCAATTCGATTCCAAGAGTTTTTGCGCTTCCGTCGGGTACTTGTGCCAGAGTTTCGTCGAGGGACGCTTGCCAAACGGCGATTTCATCGACGGCGGAGTACAACGACTTGGCGACTTCGAAAGCCGCCGCGGCTGCCGCTGCACTGGCCGAGGCGTCGACTTGCGGCGGCAGGTCGACGCGATAGGCATGGTATTGACCAGTGACTGCATTGGCGGCATCAAACATGGCCGCATGGATCATAGCAAGGTTGCGAGCGACTAGCGGAGGCTGTGCCGTTACGATGCGACCTTGATAGGGATCGTTCGAGGTGGTGGTCCACTGCCGCACGATATCGAGCGCCGAAGCATTCCAATCTTGAATGGTATTTCCCCGTCGAATTTCAATTATCTTGTCCGAATGTCGGCCCAGATCATCACGGGCGGAGAATCGCACGGTTTGCAAGCCTTCGGCAACGGGCACTTGAACGGTGAAACGCCCCTCAGTGTCCGCAATAGCGAACCGTGGAATACTATCGCTAGCGTCGAGCGAAACCGTGACGATGGAATTGGCTAGTGACTGGCCATTGATGGTGACGATATCGGAGAGAACAACTCCATTGTTATTTGGGTCGGAGGCCGGCGCAAGCCCGCCGACGACTGTCGGCTGGCGATCGCTGAAGGTATTGATCGCATTGATAACGATCAAGGCATCGAGCGGCGTCAGGAAATTGTCGCCGTTGACGTCATAAAATGGATCGCCGGTATGCTGCGAACGAGAGGGGAGTTCTCGCGAGCCATCGGTATTGAGATTGTTAATGAGCAATAAAACATCGAGCGGAGTGACGAGCGAAGAATTGTCGACATCGCGCATGAGCGAAGCATTCTGCCAATCGCCAGCCATCAAGTGGCGAGATTCCAATTGCTCGAAGGTTCGTTGTCTAGGTTTCATGTTGGGTTACTCATTGGATCCATGGATGCTAGTTCATGCCGCCAGCTTCACGCCGGGGGTGTTGACCATCTCTTCTAGAACAGAAGGTAACGATCCCCCGAGATAAACTCGGCGGCATTTTACTGGCAGTCGACGACTGGTCATTTATCGGCCCTTTAACTGACCCGACCATGCCGCCGGCTTTACGCCGGGGGTACTGACCATCTCTCTAGAACGGAAGGTAACAATCCCCCGAGAAAAACTCGGGGGCATTTTATCGCCTGCAGCTTCTGTGACGTTTCCGTTGGAGCACGAAGCCGAGGCTGTCAACATTCTGCAGCATGTCTAACTCCGCTCTCAAGACATCTCGTTCGAGCCGCAACGTCCCAATATCAATATCGAGTTGTCGCAAATAGCTGATTTTCCGTTCGGCTTTAAACGTGGGCTTAATCGCAAGTCGGCCCATTTCATCTATTTTCTGCTGAGCAGCGTCATAGCCGATACTGTCGTAGTAATCTTTGATTGCCCTCGGAATGTAAAGTAGCACATCAACCACAAACTTCTTAGCCTTCGTCCACAGTCTGGATAGTCCGTTGAGTCCCGAGGGATCGGTTTCCGTCGTCGGCGAATTAGCCACGTACCGATAGACATTGAAGTCTCTTCCGTTGAAACCAATCGGATCCTCACTCAAGAATCTGCCTGACGTAGCGTCGTAATAGCGTGCCCGATTGTATTGCAGTCCCGTCTCTGAGTCGTGTTCGCGACCAGTGAATTGATAACGCGTGTTCGCCGCGGGATTGGACTGGGCGAAAACGTTGCCAAAACTATCGTACTTGAGATGATTCACGACAATACCACTGTTGTTTACAAGATCCCGGACCGTTTCCAAATGATCGGCAAGATCCCAAAGCACTTTGCCTGTCGCGTCTTCCTGAGCCAAGATCTGGTCGACTGCGGGGCCGTGCAAGTATCGCATGGACTCCGTTGCGACCGCGGGACCGCTACCGTCGAGATCGACTAGTTCGACCAACACGTCGCTGCCATCGTATACAAAGTACGTGATTTTACCGTCGACAGCGTCGCCGGGCGTTGCATCGACCTTGCTGGCGATGCGTCGATTCAGGGTGTCGTAAGTGTAATCGACGACCTGGGTTGGCGCCCCAACAGCGCTTGGTCGGTCGGTCACCCGGGTCAGTCGGTTGCGATGGTCCCAAGTAAACTCGCGCACGACTCCGCCAGCGATCTGCGTGCGAGCATTCAAATTGCCTTCGTCATCGTAGCTGTAACGGTACGTGCCATCGCTCGTTAGGCGATTGGCGTCTGCCGCACCTGCCGGTCCATCACCAACTGTGTATCCACTGCCGTGTCGGCTCGAGGAAATACGATTACCAGTCGGGTCATAGGCATAGGTTTCATTCAGATTGCTCGAAGCCGGATGCGTGGCCGCAATTAGCTCATCGCGCGTATCATAAGCATAATTAGTGACACCATCGATGTCGGCGATTTGTGTGATGCGACTGGCCGCGTCGTACTGATAAGCGAAGGAATCCAAGACGGAATTGGCCGAATTCTTATGCGATATCCCCGAGAGACGGCTCAACGTGTCATAGGTGTAGGTCGAGTTGGCAACCGCCGCTTGAGCCAGCACGTCAGAGTAACGAGCAAGCGATGTCATTTGTCCCAGGCTGTTGTACTGCAAATCGACCCGCTTGGATGCAGTTCCAACACCGCTCTGGTCAATACGCTTCGTCCTGTCGAGACCATCATACGAATAGGCGTTTGTGCCTCCCAATTGACCTTGGATCGTGTCGACAACTGACAGTTCATTCCCAGCCGAGTCAAATGTGTAGGCTAGTGAGGTCGTTGGAATGCCATTCGGGCCGTCGGTATTGATCCGAATAGGCTTTCCCAGCGCATCCCAAACATAGCTGACGCTGCTGAAGTTGTCTTGGGAATGCAGCAATTGACTTACCCGATCGAAGGAGTTCACGATGGTGTTGGCGATTGTCTTATCCGCTTTGCGCCAAACTTCCCGTACGAGCCGATCGAGTTCGTCATAAGTTAACTCGGTGGTACGACCCAACCTGTCTGTCTTCGTCCGCAAATTGTTGGCGGCGTCATAGGTGTACAGGGTAGCTTTGCCGAGTGGAGCGATTTGACGTGTGAGTCGATTCCGAGCGTCGTATTCGAAGCTGGTTTTGTTGCCGTCAGCGTCGGTAACGGAAATCAGATTGGCATCGCGGTCATAGCGATAGGTTGTTAAAAGGCCTGCCGGATCGATGCTAGCCGTACGGCGATTGCGTGCATCGTAGCGATACTCGGTAACGTGTCCGAGCGGGTCGGTGATGCGGATCAGGTTTCCGGCTTGGTCGTAGGCATATGAAGTGGTGGTGTTGTCGGGATCTGTCTGTGAATGCACGCGGTCCAAGGCATCGTAGGAGGTCGTCGATTGGTGTCCTAAAGGGTCGGTGGTGGCTATCCGATTGCCTGCTGCATCATACGTGAGCTTGATAATGGGCGATGACAGCGGGCCCACACCGTCGGGATCCGACGCGGTCACTTGGCTCAGTCGACCCATCGCATCGTAGGAGAACTCCGTGCGGTGTCCATTCTCATCGACTTGAGCTGTTACATTCCCCGCAACATCAGGTTCAAAACGACGCGTCGTTTGCAGTGATGTCCCCTTGGCCGATGTCAAAGTGGTCAGTCGGCCTAGCGGATCGTAGTCGTAGTCGGTAACGCGACCGAGCGGATCGGTAACGGTATCGACTAGTCCTGATGGCAGGTACGTGAGCAGAGTGATGAGATCGTCTGTACCACCGACGACGCCTACGACTTGCGTTGTCGAACGAACGTTGCCGTTGGCAGGATCGACGTCATACAGTGTTGTATGCTTGAGTTCGTCAGTCACGCTCGTCAGTTGGCTGAAGGTCGGGTCGTACGTATAGACAGTTGCAGCCGTGGGCGAGAAAAGCGGATCGATTACGCGGACCGGATTGTCGATAGGAACAATCGTTAGGCTGAAATTGGCGACGGCGGTGGCGGAGTTGTCGTCCCGCTCAATCGTATAGATTCCCGTAACCGGAAGAATCGCAGCGGAAAGCAATGGGGCGTTAGTCGCCAAATAATAGTGAGCGAAATAGAGAGGAACATCGTTAGGGCCAAAAAACGACCATTTGCCGCCGGTGGCGTTGTAGTAGATTTCCTGACCCGCAACTCCCGCAAAACGGCGTATCGTGGCCTGGGTCGGCGGTGTTGCAGTACCGGTGACGGTTTCATCCAGGTTTATCGGCGGAGCGGCGCCGAAGTCGTGTAACTGGAATGAATAAGCTCCCACTGTACGCCGACTGACCTGCACGTAGTACATCCCTGGCAAGCGTAGCGACTTGGGAAAACTCCCAGCGGCCATTTCCGAGTAGGTGGATTCGAAGTTGCCAATGTTCCCTGTCTGTAGGGAGTAATCGAATGTGATCTCGTCCAAATTGCCATCGGTGCGGTCAAACTGTAGGAGCTGACCGGGGGCAACGTTGAGGCGATATAGATCGGTTGTATTTTCGGTATCGATGAAACCAGCAATGTTGGTGTCTAACGCGATCAACGGCGCGTCATCGGCTAATCGAATACGGAACGAAAACGCACCACTATTTTTTACTTTAACTACGTAGGTTCCGGAACGAGGAAGCGCAACGATGTGGTTACCGCCAAAGACCCCGCCATCATAAGTCGTTTCCGCTTGGTCGGTAAAATAGGCACTGAAAAAGGAGCCTTGGCGACCATCAACAAAAATCAAGGTGCCCGCATTGGCAGTAAAGGTCCCGACAGTCTGGTATGTTCCGTCGCTGATGCCGGTATAGACATGGTCGATGCCGGAGGGTGTCACAGCCGCATCGGAAAAAATGTTAAACTTGTACTCGTATGGTTCGTTAGTAAGCAGACTGTAGTTACTCACTAGAATGACATATTCGCCACTCCTAGTGACCGGAACGGTGAGCACATGGTCAGAATAGAATTCGCTCTCCCCATCGGGAAAGAACACGAATGTTCTGGCCTGACCTGAAATTTGTTCGATGGTGATGCGCTGTCCTGCTACGGCGAAAAACCTGTACAGATCAGCTCTATTCTCAGAGCCCACGGATCCACTCAGCGGAGATCCAGACGACAACCGTGCCGCTGTGGACACATCGGACAGGACGAACGAAGTGTTACCCAGTTGATGATCGCGCGTGTTATCAAACTCCAGTCGATATGCTCCCGATTGGGGCAGAACAACTAAAAATTGGCCACTATTAATGAAGGTTTCATTCATTGCTAGATTGCCGTTGGGGTCACGCAGCGCAATGGCAGTACCGGGCACTCGGTCGATCAATTTTATGTAGAGTTTTTGTCCTGTCGTTCCCTGGAAAGTAAAGGCTGCGGTTTGAAGTCGCTCGGTAAAAGTCGTCTGTGCTAACTGACCTAGAGTTACAGGAATCTCAGTGGTCTTGGCAGAAACTAGTCGGAAGTTATAGGTCGCGGGACGGTCGGCATCGTTTGCGTCGAGCACGATCAAATAGGTGCCGGTAACGGAAATGGTCGCAATCTTTCCAGAACCCTGAACCAGCGTTCCTGTCTCAGAAATGTCAAGAAACTGACGATTTCCATCGGCGTTCAAAGCATAATTTCGAACCCGAACACTGGTCGAGCTGCCGAGATCGGCGAGGTAGAATCGATCTCCTTTTTGGGCGGTAACCGACAGATACCGGGGACCGCTACCGGGCGTTAATTGTCCCGTGATCGGAGCATCGAGCGTCACGTGAGTCGCGATGCTCACATCGATTAACGGTAGTCTATATGTGGTAGGCGCTATGAGATTCGATTGAATCCAAACGGTATACTCACCCGTTCGCGGCAACGTAGCAATTCCGCCGTTGGCATACAGGTAGACTCTGTCATTTTCGTATCGCAGTTCTTTGCCAACGTTATCATTCCCATAATACGCGCCAAAATCGATTTGCTGCCCAGCTTTGCCCTGAAACCGATAAGCCATAATGCGGTATCGGGCATCTAGAAGGGAGGGAACACTTGATCCAACTTGAACCACGGGAGCGGCGGATAAATCGATCAGACGAAGCTTATAAGGACCCGAGCCGCTGAGATAGAGCGTATAGGTGTCTGACCTCGGAACTACGAATGGATCGAAGTAGGTAACTATTCGGCGAGACTGACTATCGAAAAGCTGAATATCAGGGACGTTACCAAAGTAATTGAGAAGGACTGGTGTACCAGCCGGAGCAGTGAACGAAATCGTGGGAGACCCTTCAAGTGTTCCGGTGTAGTCGGTGTCCAAGCCAATTTTGGGAACGGATTCTGGGTCAACCAAAGTTGCCCGGAATTGGTACTTGTTGTCTACAGAACTCCGCGACAGCACTAGCGTATAGTCTCCAGTCGCAGGTATTTGAAACCACTGGCTGCCAGCTAAGGTGACTTTTTCCAAAGGCAAACTCAGCTCGTCAAGAAGCTGCCAAGCGTTACTCACGCTACTAAAATCTCCGGGGAGGCCAGTCATGGTAAGTGTCTGGCCCGCGGTGGCGTGAACGCTGAAATACCGGGGCGTATCTCGCGTGCCCGAAATATCGATGCCGAATTGCAAATCAGGCGCACCGTCCAGATCGATGATTTGAAAACTGTAATCGCCAGTTACTGGACGAGAACCGTTGGGCGTAATACTCACAGACAGTGAGTATGTTCCGTCGCGTGGCAATGACAGTGCCGTGTAGGGACTGTTGCTGGAGGTGTTGTACGAGTACGTAAATCCGCTAGCTTCAGCGATGTCAATTTGAAGATCAACGACTGACGTGGTACTGGCAGGGATACTGAGATTCAGACGTTGACCGGTTCGACCAGCCAATGAATACTGTTTCACCTGGCCCGCCACAGTGATTTCGCCAAAGATGTCGCCACCGCCCGATAGACTATCGCGTTGCGAGGATAAATTGCCGCGTGCGTCGTAAGTCATGTAGGTGGGAATGCGGCGTGCGTTAATCAGCGCGATGGGCAAATTGTTGGCATCGAATATGGTAGTGGGGAGTAAGCCCAACTTGTCTACTTGATTGACGAGTTGCCCAGATTTATCAAGCGTCGTTACAGTTTCATTGCCATTGCCGTCCACGTAGCTGACGTTGGCGGTACGCGCATGGACGGCAGGCGCGCCGACAGGATTGCTGGTTTGCTCCTCAGGATAGAGATCCTCTGTTTGAAGAGGTTGGACCAGAATCTTGCTACCGTCGAAACGCACTCCACTAATCGCTCTTCCGTGAAAGCCGTAACTGGTTTGATCCTGACGTCCCAACGGATCGGTCTCGCTTACTTTGTGGTGTTCTGAGTCATAGCCGTAGGCTTGTTTCGCGCCATCGGGATCGGTAATGCCTGTCAAATTTCCTTGTGCATCATACACGAGTTGTGTTGTACGACCAGCCGGATCGGTAATCGTGCCTACTCGCGAACCCGCATAGCCAAAGACCGTCGTCAGACCGACTGAATCAACGATACCCACCAAACGCTGTAGGGTGTACTTATATGTCGTAACGTTGCCGTTTCGGTCGGTAATCGTAGCTAGTTGATTGTCGATATTGAACTGATATTCAGTTCGATCCGTGGTAGTCCGGCGAAAGACTCCATCGATGCGTTCGAGTTTGGTGAAGTCGCCAGCAGGTGACTGATATACGCCTCCGACAAGTTTAAACTGCAGTTGACTACCGTCCCCGTCAATAAGCAGAACGTCGCCACGATCCGCTACGCTGATGCTCTGTAGACCTGCGATTCCCCAACCGGCACCGAAGGGGCTATCCATGGTGTTTACTGAAATCACTTGAGATCGACCAGTCAGGAGGTTGCCCGAATAACCAATGACATCTTTCTGCAGAAATCCGGCATTGATGGTGTACTGGTAGATGCCCGAGGGAAAGGAACGCAGGTCTGCTTGGAGGGCGGCGTCAACACTATCAACCTTTGAGTAAGTCCAAAAATGATCCCCCTTTGCCAGTCCAGGTAGCGTGCCGGTGTAGCCGGGCACCTGGTAAACGAACGAGCCGTTTTGAACAGAAAGTCTGGCCGCAAATCGTACCTTATCACCCCCAGCAGGAATCGGAACTCCCCGTCCGTCAGGAATACTAGGGATGCCGAAATGGATAATGGGCCTTGGGTCCGCACGCTCCGAATCATAAGTGAGCGTAAGCCCATGGGCAGAGCCATTCGATTCATAGGACGCGAGCGGATGCTGTTCGATGACAGTACCCGTACCCAATTCCACCTCCGATGTTAGACCGCTGGAATGCTTGCAAGAAGGACAACCTTTGTCTTCGTTACGATTATCGTTGGGAGCGAGAGCGAGGGGAGTAGGAATGAAGTCGTGCCAACTGCTGTTGCGAATCCCACCCGAAACTGTATTTATCAGGGTTCCGTCGGCACTTACGACGCCGGAACCGACCACGTCGAAGGCACCCGTCACGGGATTAATCGACCACAAGTCCATTGACATGCCGGATGGATATCCGCCGCGATTGGGTAAAATGAGTGGCGTTGGCCTTGTGAAGACCATGTCGCCAGGCTGGATCGTAACCACGAGACTCGGTCGCTGGCCATTGGGCAACGCGGCTGGCGTTAGATTTGCCGGAACCTCGGTAATCGATAGTTTGCCCGTAAATGGAGTCCCCTGTTGATTCATTAGCGTGCCAGCAGCTACGGTGACGGTTACGCCGGGGATAGCGGCTGTTGTCACCACGGTGTCGTGCGCCGGATCGATCTGCTTGGCATTTGCTAAATCCAAATTGGGTAAGAAAATCGGGCGGTCGATCACGTTGTTGGCATGTGCCATGACATCGTGATCGAGCAGCAAGGGCAACTTCTCGGCGATGAAAGGATAGGACAGTAGTCCCACGAACAACTCGCCGCGAATCTTGATGGTGTCGCTGACAACCGCCCCACTCCCCAAATCGAGTGTGAACGAACCATCGTTCTGCGTTAAACCATGCACCGAACCAATCTCGACTTGCATGTTGGCTAATGGCTGACCATCGATTTTCAATACTTGGCCCGAAACTCGCGTGCTTGTCAATGGATCGGCGACCACATCGAGCGTCACTGTTCGTGTGGCCGTCAACGCACCATCGCTGGCTACCACATCGAAACTGAAATGACCTAGTTGGCTTGGTGAAGGGCGGAATTCAAGCGTGCTATCCGCTCGCAATGTACTCGTTGGTAGTCCGTCGGTGTGTAGAAGATTGAAGGTTACATTATCGCCATCCAAATCCGTTGTAACCAACGGCACTCGCAGCACACCGCCTGGCATAACTGTCAGCGGGGCGATGGCGGCAAGTGTCGGTGCATGATTTATCGTTGCCAGTATTTTCGGCTTGAGCTCGAATAGTACTTGGCCTGGATTATTGAACTCGACAGCCACCGGTTCCGACCACGAACCGTGTGTCAGACCGCCGCGCCCGATGGCGGGTTTCAAGTTGATATAGGGCTCTCCTGTCGTTGTTGTTCCGGACGGACTCCGCAACGAGACCCCTGCTGGCAGACCTGGGAACACGACCGCCACCTCTCGACCGATAGAGTCTCCGTCGTTGCGAAGTCGTAACTCGGCATTGTACTTGCCCGTCGATGAATCGTACCGGACGTTGCCAACCTGCAATTGGCCGTTTGCCATCGGCGTACGATTCGCGAGAGTTGTCGATGCGCCTGCGGCGACCGGAGAACCATCTAACGACAGCTTAGGTCCATTGGTGCCTTCGATATCGTTTTGGTTGGTTAGCGGCTGAATCGTAACTTTGGTCCGACCATCGCTATCGCTGTTGAGCAATTGAAACTTGAGCAGACCGGTATCGCTTAGAGCTAGATCGCTCAGGTTGATATCCAGAACCGAACCGTCCCAGCTAACGCGTCCCGGTATGAACTCAGCCTTGGTACCCGCTAGGGTGAATAGAGCGGTTCCGTTCGTTCCGCGATCAAGAAGCGTCGTCGTCGGCTTCAGGGGATCCACGAGATACACTGCCAACAGATCTTCGAGGGCAGCGGAGTGATCGGTGGTGTCGAACTGGCTGTCGATTCGAACACGGTAATCTCGAGTCCCGCTCGTTTGACCGAGGGTAATGGTCACACTTGATTCTCGGACGAACTGGCCGTTGCTTTCGGCCAGACTGCGTGCGCCGCCACCATTGGCGTTCAGATGGTTGATGACACTCAGCACATCGAGCGGAGAGACGCTCTGGTCACCATCTACATCTAAGAAAGGCTTCGTTGAGTCATGCAACGAGGGAAGAGGTCCGGACCCGCCCGCATTGATGTGATTGATGACGACCAAGGCATCGAGAGGGGAAACCGAGCCGTCGCTATCGACGTCGATTGAATCGACGGGATTCCGCCAATCGACGTTGAGAAGCCGACGGTCTTCCAAGGATTCGACCATGAGCCGCCGCAAACAAGAGCGATTGCGAAGCAATTTTTTGGCTTTTAAAGTGCTTTTTGTTGAGAAACTGGGACGTTTTGGAGCATTGAACATCGATGGGGTGCAGTATCTGTAGGTAGGAATCGTCCCGGGACTTACTACCTAATACCTGACGCCGCAAGTTGTGTGACATTAATAGAAGAATTAGTATTTACTTTGCTCGGGACCAAATGAAACAGGGGATTCCGGCAAACGTAGCGAACACTTGATGAAGACTTGGTTGAATGACTAGAATTAGCAGGAACGATTCATGCGACTGGAGAATGATGGATGCAAGAAGAACTAAAGAAAATGTTGTCGGCCAAGCCGTTCGTTCCATTTACGATCGTGATGAGTGACGGAACCCACATAACGGTAAAGCATCCAGAAAACGCTTTGCTGATGAAGCACTGGATCTACGTAACCACCGACGGCGGTGAGACCGCTGAGCACCTTTATCTGCTCCACGTGACTCGGATTCAGCGACAGCAAAAGGAAGCCGCTTAGTCCCTCTCAGCCATCGAAGAAATGAGTGTGTCGATCTCTGTCTTGTCCAAACGCATTTGCTCCTCCCGAACCCCTTCGTCGATCATGGTTGTAGTCAACTCGCGGGCGTGTTGGAGTGACTGGATAGCCTTTTTCTTCTGGTTATCTGCCAAGAAAGCTCTGCCGAGCATCGTGTACGTGTTGGCGAGGCGGCGTCTTAAGGTTGCGTCTTGACGGTTTACTTCTGGTATGGCTTCAAGGATTAAAATCACCGTTTCGCACTCTTTTGCGGCAGAGGCAGCGTCGCCAGATTCGAGATGGGCTTCTGCAATTCGAAGTAACACGGAGTTGTAATCCTTGACCGCCTGCAATGATTCTGGTTGTTGCTCGTACGCAATCTGGACGACATTCAAAGCCAAGCCTAATTGCTTCAAGCACGCGTCATAGTCCTTGCGAGCCAGGTAAACTTTCGCGACTTTTGCATAGCAGATGTACAAGTCTCGTTGCATTTGGCCATCCGTTGGGTCTTTCGCGGCGAGTTCAAGGCTGATATCCAAGGATCGTATTGCATAGCGAAGCGCATCGTCGAATTGTTCTTGCTTGATAGCGACGTCGGCAAGGACTTCTGCCGACATCGATTGAAATCGACGCGCCGTCGCATTTTGCGGATCGTTGCTAGCCAATTCGTCAGCGAGCGCAAGTGCTTTTTGATAGTCGATTTGGGCTGCAGCCACTTCTTTCAATAACATCCGAGTATCGCCCCCTTTCATGTACGATACCATCAGGTCGCGCGATGACTTTACGTCCGACGGTTCGGCGGCGTGCAACTCCTCTCGCAATCGGCGTGATTCGAGATAAGCATCCATAGACTTTTCGATTTGTCCTCGATGGCCCAGCATGTTGCCAACCCGATCGAGGGAGACACACAGGTCACGCTTGGCAGTTGCATCGTTTGGCTGAGCCAGATAAAGTTCCGTCGCGATGGCAAGGTCCTGATCGTAGAGCGCCGCTGCGGCATATAGATCCCCGTCGTTGACCGCAATATCGGCCATTCTAGACAGCGAAAGGCCTAGCAGTCGTTTGATTTCATTGTCACTGGGCACTCTCTTTGCCAGTCGCTGAAGGATTTCTTGAGTTTCGTTAAAAGCAATTCGTGCGTTCGGGAAATCACCGCTTTGCAACTGTATCTGACCGATTGGATCGATAGCCATTACAACGTCAATGGCAGCTTCAACGGATTCAGGGGAGTCCGCTAATAAGACTCGGCGCACTTTCAGCGAGGCAGCAAGCAATTCCAGGGCCTCGGTCGAGCGAGCCGTCTGCCGAAAAACTTCTGCCTGTTGTAGTTGAATAACAGCCACGATGCGACGGGTATCCAGACCTTCATGGGACGCCATACGCGTTGCGACCTTCATGGCCTCAGCGTACATGAGATTCGCAGCTTCGAGTGGCGACGTGGTTTGTTGATTCCAGAGCGTCAAGTTGAGCTTGATATCCTTGGTACCAACCCGCATAAACAAGTCGCCAAGATCGACCAGCGCCATCGCGTTGCTCAAATCCGCGTTGTCGTTGTCACCAAATTCGCCCGACACCTCCCCGAGTTTGTTAAGCACCGTCGTCAATACGTTTCTTTGCACTGAAGCGCTACCCGGTACATTGGCTAAACCTCGCTGGACATCGACCAGGAAAGTATTGAGGATACCGAGCACTCGCTGCCGCTGACGAACGGCGTCAGTGGCGTTTGCCTTGGCGATTGCAGCGCTAGCGACAGCTTCTCTGGTAGCCTCTTGCTCACGGCTGTTGGCACGCTTGAGCGACTCATTTTTAAACGAAAGAATGCTCAGCGTTATCCCCATGGCCAACAACGTGATCAAGATACCGCTAAGCCCTGCACCAGCGAAGGCCGGATTGGCTTTAGCCCGTCGTCGCATTTTTTGAAATGGGGATTCGGCCAGTACCGTAACGGGTTCGTCTGCCAGCCACGCTTCGAGATCGGCGGCTAGTAATTCGGCACTTGCATATCGTGTTTTTGCATCGTACTTCATCGCCTTCCGACAGATCGCGTCCAGCGGTGCGGGAAAAGCCCCAAATTGGTTCAACGATAGTTCGTTTCCGAACTTCAAAACATGCTCGATGCAGACACCGGTTTGTAACTGATTACCGGTATGGATGTAGGGAATTTTGTTGGTCAAAATATGGAACAACGTAGCGCCCAAAGAATAAATGTCGCTGGCAACGGAAACATCTTCATTGCGGCCCATCGCCTGCTCAGGACTCATGTATCCAGGCGTACCAACGACGGTCCCAGACAGCGTGTTTTCGAATTCGCGAGGTGAGGCGCTCGAGGTTGGATTCGAAGCCCGTTCTAAAGGGATAGTAGTATGTAGTTTGCGTGCAAGTCCCCAGTCCACAACAAGCGTTTCGCCGAAGTCACCGACCATGATATTGCTAGGCTTCAAATCGCGATGCAAGACACCACGACTGTGTGCGAATCCAATCGCTCGGCTGACTGTAATGAAACGGAGCAGCAAGTCGCGTGCGGCGGGATCTCGCCGAAAGTCCAAAGCGATGCCTGGTTGATGATGCAGTTCCGAGATCGCGACCTGCATGGATCGTCCTCGAATCAATCGCATTGCATAAAATGGGCGGCCATCCGACCGGACCCCCGTCGCATAAATTGGGACAATGTTGGGATGTTCGAGATTGCCCGTCACCGTCGCTTCGGCTTCAAATCGTTGGACCACAGCCCGATCGGCTGCAAACTTTCTTTTCAATTCTTTGATCGCAACTTCCCGCTGAAGATCGCGATCGAATGCGACAAAGACGGCTCCGATTCCACCTTGAGCTAGGTTTCTAACGATTTGAAAGCGCGGCGATGGATCGACTTGTGCCGACGGGAGCGCGAAATCAAATGAATGCGAGGGCTGCTCCGTTCGACCGTCGTTATGCGTGCTCCCCCCGGAGTCAGTCGAGACTTTAGTTTCACTGGTCGCCTTGATCGGTGGCCGCGGTCGGGTCCTGTTTTTTAGAATATCCCACTGAAGCTGGATGAATTCTGCAAGTTCAGGGAATCGCTGGATCATCGCGGCGGGGGAAGGCAATTGGTCCCAACCATCAAGGATTTCCAACTCGACTCGAATCAATTCCAATCGCAGTGGCGATTGTAGCTCGGCAACGACCTTGAGAGCAAATTCCTCCACGGACACGCTTCGGCCCTCGGTCCGCTGGGACTCGTAAACTCCGCATAGCTCGTCAATTTCGGCAAGCTGTTCGGTTGTAAGTTCATAGAACTCCGGGTCGAAAAATTTCATAGCGTTCAGTTTACTGGAGCAAAAGAGTTCCGAGCCTGTATTAACTCAATCACCATTTCGGTAAAGAATGTGACAGGGAAAGATGATTACGCATGTGGCTGGACGTTCCCTTTTCGTTTCGCCACTGAATTCGTGGAAATTCCGGAAGTGCTTAGTTCTCGCGAATTCAGCGGCGAATGGATCTATTCCGCTAATCGTGTATTGTCGCTTCTTGGTTTTGGCAACTCGGTTGACTCAAGCCAAAGCCGGCGAATGCGTTCCAGTTTTCGCTGGATGGTTCGGCGGGTAACTTTCATCAAGTCCGCAACATCCTCATTGGTGTGGCCCTCCAGTTTCAGCAGAACAAGTTGTTTCAGGTCCGCTTCCGGAAGCAACGTCATGAGATATTCAGACATATCAGCCACTTCCGCTGCAAAGGCGGGGGTTGGTTCGTGCGACGGAAGTGACTCCAAGACGTTGAGGTTTGAGTCATCACTGGGTTGAAGCATTGACTCGGAGAGCGTTTGGTGGGCGTTTCGCTTTTGCTGGTGTTCGAAGCGAAATTGGTTCGAAATCTTGCGACTAGTAATGACGACCAGCAACGCCCAAAGATTGCCACGATCGCCTACATCTGGAAACCGGTGCGATTCAATTCCCCTGCAAAGGCTTCGAAAAGCACTGGCTGCCGCATCCTCTTCGTCATAGATACGACGCGTCGTAGGACTCATGCGACTGCGTGCAAAGATCATTAAACGCTGACAAAAGTGTTCCCAGAGTTTCCCTGCGGCATCTTGGTCTGCCGCTGCCAATTGCCCAATCCACAAGGAAACGGGCTCTGGAACGACGCTGCCAAAATCTTCGAAAAGCGGTGTCACAAAAACTTTACAGACGGTGATTGAGGAACTAGCTCGACACGCGGGCGGCGACCAAAACCATTGTAAACAGAAAGAAATCGCATGTCACTCAGATCTCCATTGAATTCCGTAGTCACTCTGTTTTACAGCATTGTTGCAGTCTTGGGTGGCGCAGCGGCGATAACCGTCCCTTCGATGGCATTAGGAGGTGATTTCTTCAGCTTGCTAGACAAGAACGAAGACGGAGTTTTGAGCGGTCGGGAAGCCGCATTCTTCAAGCCGTATGGCGAAGCAACAAAGGGTGGCGAAATCACGAAGCAAGAATTTGATGCTGCGGTTGCACGCCGAATAGACTTCGTTGACAGACAAGATCGAGGTGTCTTCGGATTCCTGGACGGCAATCACGACGCTCGACTTTCCGGTACTGAGATCAAAGGTTTTGAGTTTACCGACCTCGACGGCGATGGCCGCATTCCATTGGCCGAATTTTTGAAAGGGATGGCGGCCAGCCGCAATGCACTTGGAGCAATGACTCCTTCGGACCTTGAGAAGGAGGCAATACGACGCTTCCACTTAATGGACATCAACAAGGACAACATGCTAACGGGTACCGAAGGCATCTACATGGCCAGCTTTGATGTCAACGAAGACGGTCGCATTACATTCGCTGAGTTTATCTACGGAACCTTTCTTGACGCCGCATCAGCCAGTCGAGTTCCTGTGGTAGTTCCAACTCCGCTGTCCAGCGAGCCAATCCAGATGGTCATTGATTTTATCAATCGACAAGACAGTGTGGGCTTGATTGCCAAGCTTAGGCCGGAGCTAAAGCAGATCCTAGATGGAGTCCTGATCGACTTTACGTTACGCCTTGCCGCAAACAGCCACGGACGAATCAGTCTGCCTGCAAAGGACTCTATCGTAATCAAAGCAGGCGAGGAAGTTGGTTCGCAACAATATAACGCCAGGCCTGCGTGCGAAAGGGGATCGTTGTCGATCGACGTTCTGATGTTTGAAGACGCTATTTTGGGATTTAGTTTAGAAAGTCCCGATGTCAACCAACTGAACGGCAAATTGTTCGACGAACTCGCGGCCAACAAAAACGGCATTCTCAAGACTTTTGGCGAATTCTATTCGCCACAGTGCCAGACCATGATCCGTCACATTTTTGCGAACGAAGATGCCGCGGCAATCGATATGTTCCATCCCGAGACTCAAGAAAAGGCTTCGAAGCTCTTTTCAAGTATTTTTTCTAAAATGCGCTCCCTATGCGGCGATGTGATTTCGATTGAACTGGAAGCTCTAACTCTGGAATTTGATTCGAGTGGTAAAGGAGAGTTTCTCAATATTGCGCATCAAGTTGTTGGCAAGAACGGCCCCATGTTGATAACGCACAAGATGCAGTTCTTGGGACTCAAAGGGCATCTCGTATCGATTAAAGGCGAGCAAGTTAAAGTGACCGAGGCAACGCCTCTAGCCAAGCAACCAACAACTCCGATTGCGAAAGATGCCGCTCCGGTTCCATCCGTATCAAAAGCGCCATGATGAACACGCGAACATCTCGTGTCACATAAATTCTGCTGGCAGTTATTAGTAAGTATGCCATGCAACGTGGCGACCAATCCTATGTCAAAACCTTTGTGAAAGCCCACATGATGAAAAACAAAATTGCGATCCTGTTATGCTCCATTTGGTTGTGTGCCGCCTTGGTCGTTCGTGCTGATGACGAAGACAAACATGATCAAGACCTTACCAACGCAAACTTTGCCCAGAAGTCGTTTAACCGTGCCAACTTTTCGGACGCGATCCTGGATGGCGCCAATTTCCATAAGGCGAGTTTAAAGAAGGCGATATTCAAAGGTGCCAGCATCAAATCGACCAGTTTCTATGAGGCTGACTTAACAGAAGCCGACTTGCGAGAATCAGAGGGACAAGCATCGTTCAACGACGCAAATTTGACCAAGGCAAATCTTGAGGGGGTATCCTTACTCTTGAATACGGGAACCAAATTGCGAGGGACGAACCTCAAGAAGTCCAAAATCAGCGGCGTCTTTGGTAATTGCGATTTCAGCGGTGCCGATCTGCGTGGTGCAAACCTTCGTGCGGCTAAGTTATCTCATAATCTTCGATGGAAAGGGGCTTTCTACGACGAGGACACCGCATTTCCCGAAGGCTTCGACCCCGAAGCCAACGGCATGGTACTGGGCAAGCCTGAACCGCCGACAAAGCCAGATCTAACAGCCAAACCAGAACCAAAAAACGAAGCCAAGTCGGAACCAAAAACCAAAAAATAGTTGGACGCTTCTCAGGCAACGCCACCCAATTTGGAGTGCTCCGATTCATCGGAGCTTTGAGATTGCTGGAATTGCGACCTACCCTGCGATGTCTCGAGGATGGTTGCGGCGCTTGACCCTGGGATTGTGGGCTATTCGAACCCTGTAAGGGATATTTGCGGCACAAATCTTAAAGCGGAAATGAATTTCCGCATTCCAAATGGTTAGCAGAGTCTCATGAATATTCAAACGTTTTCCAGTTGGCTCTGCAAAGCAGGCCTTCCCTTGATGCTAGTGTTAACCAACACGGCAACCGAAAAAGACTACTCAGGCAAGGATCTCGCCAATGCCGTATTCAAAGATGGAAACCTCAACAAAGCCAAATTCGACGAGAGCAACCTCAGATTTGCTGACTTTACCAATGCGACTTTAAAGAACGCAAGCTTCCTCAATGCCAATCTGGAGAACGCGAGTTTCAATCGCGCGAATTTGGAAGGGGCGGATTTCACTGGCGCCAAACTGAGATCCGCATCCTTCACCGATGCCAAGGCTTGGCATGCGAAACTTGCTGGCACAGAAATCCATCTTGCCCGTGCCACGCTCATCACGACCGACGGTCTTCGAGAAAAGGGTTTTACGTTCGATCAGATCGATGCCATCAACTCGCTTGCCAAGGCGAGTCAAGAGAAGACGAGCGGCAATTTGTCCTTTCACTATGCGGATCTTCGCGGTTGTCTGATTCTTGGGAATGCAGAAGGGGTCGACTTCCGGGACGCTGACCTTCGGGGTGCAAATCTGAGCTATGCCGAGAATCTGGACAAGGCACGACTCAAGGGTGCGAAGACGGACGGAAATACGCGATGGAAACCAAACCCATACATCGGCAAATGGCTCATCGTTAAAGAGGATGGCGGGGCCAACGAATCTGGAACCTTGACCATTCTCCCGGACAAGAATTTCCAGTGGTCGTACACACTGGTAGCGGATCCACCTCAAGTTCTGAGCGGTACCTGGTCCGATCTGGACGGAGGCCTCGTACTCAAAGAGGGTGAGTTGGGCCAAAGTTGGACAGGTAAGACTATCCTTCGCAAGGGGAAACCCGAACTCGAACTCAAAAGCGAAAAGGGGGAGAAGCGTTCGGCTGAAAAAGATGAGCCCGAATGACACTGGCCCCCGTTTTCCAAACCAACACATTCTCTTCAAGCATCACCATCCAAACGAGATAATCATGAAACGATACTATCACCATTTTAGAATTCTTTCCGCAGCGATGCTCCTGTCGTTAGGCAACAGTGTTTACGCACAAACGGAATCCCAAAAACAGGAACGTGCGGCAAGCGATCGCAAACTCGAAGTCCAGAAGCAGGAGCGAAAACGGGAGCAGCAAAAACTGGACAATCAAGCCCTCGAACGCAAACTCGAAGACCAGAGGCAGGAGCGAATTCGCGAGCAGCAGCGACTGGACAATCAAGCCTTAGAGCACAAACTCGAAGACCAGAAGAAAGCCCTCCGAGATGACGAAATGAGATTGCAAAGCCAGCGAGACGCGAACCTGAGAAATCAGCAGAAGCTGGACAATCAAGCCCTAGCACTCAAAATCGAAGACCAGAAGAAGGCGATCCGAGATAACGAAGCAAAACTTCAGAATCAGAAAGAAGCAAACCTAAAAGACCAGCAGAAGCTTGAACAGCAAGCCCATGAACGCAAGATCGCGGACCAAAAAGAAGCCCTTCGGAAGGAGGAAATAAGGTCGCAGAACCTGCGCGAAGCGAACGTCAAAGAGCAACAGAAGCAAGACAACATCAATGACGAACGCAAAAGGATTGCAATTGCCGCGTCGAGATCGGCAAGCACGGTGCCAGACCACCCAACCAGCAGGCAATGGCAGGATTATACAGACGGTTTGAAAGAGCAACAAAAAAGAGAAACCCAGCTATTGGATGCTCGCAGGTCGCAGCAGAAAGCAGAGAATCAACTATACGAACGCAAAATTGCGGACCAGAAGGAACAAAACCTCAAGGAACAGCAGCGGCTCGACCGTATCACATGGGATCGTCGGCTGGAATCTCAGAAACTGGATCGCGAAGCCGTCGAACGGAAATTGGAAAATCAACGACTGGAAAACGTCAAGGATCAACA
Source organism: Pirellula sp. (assembly GCA_031372345.1). Classification (GTDB taxonomy): domain Bacteria; phylum Planctomycetota; class Planctomycetia; order Pirellulales; family Pirellulaceae; genus JBKCUI01. The sequence continues at coordinate 8,853 of JANMLD010000007.1, read as the reverse complement.
GCGGATCGATCGTCTCAAAGCCGATCAGCTAGAAGTTCAGAGACGAGCGAGATAGCCTTACGCAAGTCTGCTCAGCCGCCGAATGAGCCACTCCATGGACAAACACCCTACAATGAGCGCCATCAAGATTCCCATGAGTCGCTGCTGGAATTCACGGTCCGGTGAGCCAGGCAAGTAGTTGGTCTGGTCTCGCGATTCGATCGATTGTGGAAGCGATGACTTGGAAGCCGAAGTCGTCCCTGTCAAATCTGATTGCCCGGGCAAAAGTGACTCAATGCCTACCCAATATTTCCCACCGGTACGACTGGCTAACTCATTGAGCAGCGGATCATTGCGTTGCGGCCTTTGGATCTCCAATGCAGGTACTCGCACAGCCACTTGCTGTGTCAGCAATTGTTGATCGGCTAATCCGCCGACCGGTAACTGGACTTCATAAGTGCCGGTGGCTTTGGTAAAGAATTGCCCCAGATAAACGCCAGGTTGAGACGGGTCCGGGATCGGCGTTAAGACCAATGGCGAACTGCGACCCGATGGCTCGATCAACTTGGCCTTTACATCGGGCAAGATCGTCGGTTGGAATTGAGCATCTCTCAAAACCGCCCGCACCATGACTTGTTCACCCATGATCGCTTGTTGCTTGTCCAGCAGCAAAATGCCTCGATCCGAATCCCGCATCAATCGGCCTTGCCCTGCCCAGCGTATCAGCTTGGTGTAATAGGTATCAAAGTAGTTATCACCCACCTCACGCAAACGCCAGAACTCACCTCCGCCTTGGAAAGAAACGCGACCCGCACCATAAAACTGCGTTGCCAAGTAAATAGGCTTCTTGCCACCCGTCATGGTCGTCGGATCGGAAAAATAGGCGATGGGGGTCGCGCCAGGCTTCGGCTCATCACACGCAAAGAAGCTATACACACCGCGAAATCGTTCCCAGACCTTGCGACTCTCGTCGACCGTCTTCGCAATTTGGATGAAGTCGGTTTGCCAAGCGTCGCCAGCAAAGTCCAACGGCCAAGCGGTCTCAGACTCGAATCGACCGATCGACACCATCCGGGAGCCACGCGTGTTCACCACCAGAGGCGAGAGGTTCCTGATGATCTCTGCCTTGCGATTCCCGTTGCCTTGGCTGCCTGCCCATTTGGGAGTGGAAACCGGACCAGCCACCATCACTAACCCACCTGCTTGTTCGGCAATCCACTTTTCTAACACATCGACTTGTTCAAATTCCAATGCGGTCCAGTCGGCGTCAAAACCTATAACACAATCATACTGACTCATTTCCACTCGCGTCTTGGGGAACTCCGTTAGCAGTTTCTTGGCCTCTTGCGAAACGCCCAGTCCACCTGTCTGCAAAAACACATGCGATTGAACCGTCGGGTCTCGGAATAGCAAATTCCGAACAAATTGATACTCACGAGTTGGTCCGCCAGCAATGATCAAGACAGTCGATTTAGGCTCCACCACCCTGACTTCACTTTCGAGCGCATTGTCCATCGGATTGGAATCCTGTTCAGGAGGAAGTGCTTTGACCTCGTAAATCCACGATCCTATTTCTCGCGGTTGAATATCGAAGACCAAACTGGAAAGGGCGTCATCCGACTCAAGCGTAACGGTTCTCTCCTCCTCGATTGCCATTCCTGCATTTTTCTGACCACCTGGACGACGTCGCAACTGCACCGTGATTTGCTTTCCTTCCAATCCCGACGCCTGCAACAAGGCAGTCAATCGGAACCGATCTCCTGGGAATACCCGCTTGGGTGCTTCGATATCAACGGTGCGTACATTGAGCGGATTCTTGGCCGTCCCCATGCCAACGGTATGGATCGGAACCCCCTGAAGCGTCGCCTCGGAGATCGTCATAAGTGGATCCACCCCCGCATTGTTGCGTCCATCGGAGATCACCACGATTCCAGCCAAAGGTGAGCCCCGTTCTTGCTCAAGAATACTATTGATCGCGTCCCCCAACCGCGATTCCGAACCAGTCGCAGCCAACTGCGTTTCCCAAACCACCGCGTTTGGCTCGATCGGTAAACTGACAGCCCCCTTTTCGCCCACGGCGATCGGAAGCGGGCTGATAACGGACTCAGGCGGCGAATAACTCCACAGGCTCTTCCAAGGAATTTGGTCCGCTCGAAGAATGGCCGTCGACATCATGACAAACCCCGACACCACCGCGACCACCGCCGCAACCAAAACATACGGCCAACCAGGCCGCAGGTCTCCATAAACACGCGCGATCAAGGCGCATGCCATGAACAAGGCGCCAATGACTGTGAGTGCCGTGCCAGCCAATGCAAGGCGACTCAGCCAACGCCACAGCACGACTCTCGCGTCGTCCGACTCACTGTCCGTTTTGGCCTGTTTGGGTTTTGCGAACGACGCTACGGCACTCGGCCTCGCACTCTGATCAAATCGAAAAACACTAACATCATGCTTCTGTTGCAACTGTTTAAGCAATGGCGATTGAGTAAAGCTTTGCTGAACCGATGCGATCCGGCTCGTCGGACTCGCCGCGACGTTCGATGCATCGTCTTGTTGCGGCATCGACATGCTAAGGCTCGTGTCGACAAGAACTGCCAGTCTCGACGATCGCGTTACACGTTGCTCCGTTCGCTTTTGCAGATCGAAAAAGAAAATCAGTATGCCCAGCAAAGCCAACAGCCGAAGCCCCAACAGGGCCCCACCAATACTCTTGGGCAGTTCCACCCAATCCCGGCGATACCAGTAAACGACATAAGAAACCAACCCCAGCAAACAACACGCTAGCACAAACCAGTGTATCCACTGATCCATCTGCTCAATGCGCATCCACTGATAGAAGACTCGCATGTCTTCCTGCGCAAAGCAAACAACGGTATCGAAAGGGAACATGGAGTTGAAGGGTGAAGGGTGAAGGGTGAAGGGTGAAGGGTGAGGGTAAGGGGTGAAGGGTGAAGGGTGAAGGGTGAAGGGTGAGGGGTGAGGGGTGAAGGGTGAAGGGTGAGGTGTAAGGTGTAAGGGGTTTAGGGTTTAGGGTTTAGGTTGAGGGTAGATTCGTAGATTCGTAAATTCGTAGATTCGTAGAGTATGGGAGTATGGGTTTTTGCTATTTGCTATTTGTTATTTGCTATTTGCTATTTGCTTGGCTTACACCTTACATCTTAAGCCTCATCTCTTCCCTCCCGGCAAATGGTACGATGCGCTCCAGGCTAGCCATTGTTCGAACAGCAATACTACCAAAAGCAGTAGCATCAATAGCATGTTTCTATTGGCGAAGCCCGCTAGTGCGGTATTCGTGCCCAATGACTCGGACGATTTGTAAACGAACTTCACGCCGTTCAGATTGCGATTCAAATCGATCAGCGTTGTCTTTTCGGTTTCGCCCTCGGTTGGTGGTGTGTTGCGGGCAATGTTCTTCACGATGCGATCTCCCTGGATGGACGTCCCCCACCACTCGAAGTTTCCAGACGACAGGATCGCGCGGGTCGATTCATCCGTATCTTGGTTGGACTGTGCATTCAAGGACGCTTGAAAAGCCGATTCGCCTGCCGGTACCGCATTCAGGCTAAGCAATGCCTTGGCTCCAGTCCCGTTCGGAGGTGGGCAGAGGACCTGAATCTCGGGCAGCATTTCCTTTGAGGAAAAATCCCATCGCATAGGTGTTCCTGCCAATCGAGAAGTGTCTGGCGATCGGAACGAGGACAAGTACCCAACCATTTTGAGCGCCGCTACGACAAACGTTGGATCTTGCGGCCAGTTCGTCCATTGACGGTCAAAGGCCGTAAGCCCAAACAACACACGGCCTTGGCCAATAGAATGGTCGATGAGGATCGGCTGTCCGTTGCGAAGTGTTGCAACCGGTTTCCAACGGGGAGTATTCTTGCTATCAACCAACCCAGAGTCTACCAAATTCCTTTCGAGTTCCAGGAATCGCTGGATGCGAACAAACTGAAACGGTGAGTTGCTCAAGCCGAAGAAAGGCTCAAAAATGGGATGGTTATCGGCAATTAAGTCCGGCTTGATGTCCCCGGCAACTTGTCGCAGGTCCGCGGGCCCCTTGATGGTAAACGGCATGAGCGGCGTGGCATTTTCCGCGCTCACAATCGGCTTGGTCCAGTTCTTGTTGTAATCGTCGACCGGCATTTGTTCGCCAAAGAAGACGGCTACGCCCCCTCCACGCGAAACGTACTTGTGCAAGTTATCCAGAGCGCGAGGTCCGAGCGATGGAACCGCTTGGAGGATGATGCAGGCATAATTCTGAATTGCGGCCAAGTCAGAGTCTCGCAAGAACTCAGAACCTTCCCGAGTCATGATCAAGCCGGTCTTGGCGTTGCCGCCGGGGTTGAGGGCCGACTCAAAGAAGAACGAGTGCTTGCCGGTGGAATCCCCATCGATCAAGAGCACGCGAAGCCCATCCTGCAAATCTAGAACGCAACGAGCACTGTTGTCGGCATTCAACGAATCCGGGGGTAACTGGGCTTCAACGACATGGGATCCGCTTTTTGGGAAAAGAACTTGAACGTGTCGTGTGACCAATTCGCCCGGTTCGATCCGATCGATCAAAACGGGCGGCAACTCCGTCACCAAGCCAGAGAACGGGGCTGTCGGCATTGGCTCCAATTGACGATTGCCGTAATCGACGGAATTCACTCGCACGGTAACGTTTCGAACCGGCGCGATCCCGTTATTGCGAACGGCAATATTGATCATGGCAGGAACTCCCGCCGCCAAAACTTCCTGCTGCGGTAACACCGAAACCAGTGTCAAATTCTCGTGCCGTTCCGTTACGCAATCGATCAATTGCAACTCCGTGTTGATGCTGTTGATCGCTTGCAATTGCTGTTTGATCAGGGCCGGATTGCTCCAGTCCTTGGTTCGAAAATCGCTCATCAAATAGACGATCGCCTTTTCCGACGTTGCTTGCTGCAACAAAGGTGCAATCAATTCCAGGGAATCGCTTGGACCGCTATCGAGAGACGTCGTTGTTGTCGAATTGATCTTGCTGAGCAAACTCGAAGGATCGGTTGGTATCGTGCGCGATAGCAACTCCGCAACGGAATCTGCTTGCGGGGCTTGTGAAGCAGACTTGGCCGCGGTTGACGCATCGGCAGCATTCGCCGAGGCGTCTTTGCGGCGAGTTGAAGCAAGCGACGCCCGTGATGTCCGCACGACCGTCAATAAATGCGATCCCTCTTGCGTATTCGCGTTGGCTGCAATCGACTGCACAGCCCCCAAGGCCGATTGGTATGCCGTCCCCTTCGACGATGTATCGCTCATTGATGCCGAGTCGTCGAGGATAACGTAATGGTGAGTGGTTGATTGACTGATCATCGCCAGCCAGCGTGAACCGCTAACCCACTGCGCCAGCATGGCAACCGCGATTGCAACCGCAAGCATCCGCGATGCGATGAGCAGAGCCTGCTTGAGCCAAACCCAGCGCCGGAGTTTGCGATAACTCTCCAACAGGAATTCCATGGCCGCCCACTGCGTTCGGCGATGCCGCACCAAATTGATCAAATGGATCAACAGTGGCAACAGGACCAGCAGAAAGCCCCAAGCAAGCGGTTGAAAGACGAATTGCATGGTCGGTTACTTCTTCCTCATGTGGGCCATGCGCGAGGTTAGGTAGGCCGTCAATGCAGCGTCCATGTGCCGACTCGTCCGGATGAGTTGATAGTCGATTTGATAACTGGCGCACGCATGCCGCACCCTATCGAGGAATCGCTGAAGCGATTCCAAGTAGCCCTCTCGGAGCGCACGGGGATTGCAGGTGAGCGCGTCGGTCGACTCCATCCCTTCGAATCGCGTCGGATCGTTGAATGGGAAGTCTAGCTCATCGTCATCCATGATATGAAAGACCAAAATATCGTGCCCGGATCGTTTGAGGGCCGCCAGTCCTTTGAGCGTTTCCGTTTCGCTTCCGAGGAAATCCGAGGTTATCACCATGAGCGAGCGCTTCGGGTACGTCTCGTTGATTTCTCGAAAGACCTTGGTCAAATTCGTTTTGTCCTTTGGGGCCGTTTGCTGCAAGGATCGAAAGATGCTTTGCAAGTGGGTACGGCTCGATCGCCATGGAAGCCGCGACTGGATCTTTTGATCAAAGACAGTCAAACCAACGGCGTCTTGTTGCCTGAGCGTGAGGTAGGCTAGGCAAGCGCAAATCGTTGCCGCATAGTCGAATTTATTGAGTGATCCTCGACCGTAGGACATGCTGGCCGATGCGTCTAACAAGAGCGTGCACCGGAGGCTGGTGTCCTCTTCGTACTGCTTGATGTAAAGGCGGTCTTGTCGCCCCCAGACCTTCCAATCGATATGCCGAAGATCGTCTCCGGGCACGTATTGGCGATGCTGCACGAACTCGACCGATTGGCCGAAGTAAGGGCTGCGATGCATGCCCGACAAAAAGCCCTCAACGATATTGCGTGCCCGAAGCTCCATCGACGCAATGCGTCGAATGGCTTCAGGATGCAAGTATTCTTTGGAATCGGGCATCGCGTAGCAATTCGTCTTGAGCAGTCGGTGTGTTGGAAATGATTCGATCGATGACCGCATCGCTGGTGATGCCATCGCTCTCGGCAGCAAAGTTGACCACCATACGGTGTCGAAGCACAGGCTTGGCGCAAAACTGCACGTCGCTTGGGTCGACATGCGATCGACCGGACAAAGCGGCACGGGCTTTTGCTCCTAGAATCAAAAACTGCACAGCCCGCGGACCGGCTCCCCAGGCAACTTGTTCTCGGACAAAATCTGGAATGCCTTCTTGACCAACGCGGGTTTGACGCACAATGGCGAGCGCATAGCGAATCACGTTCTCAGAGACTTCGATGCCGCGGATGAATTCTTGCAGGCTTAGGATTTCGGCACCGGTCAGAACCGGCTCGATTTCGGACGATCCTCTGCCGGTCGTCCGCCGGGCCACTTCGAATTCGTCTGCGAAACTCGGGTAAGTGACATGCACCTTGAACATGAATCGGTCTTGCTGGGCTTCGGGGAGCGGATACGTTCCCTCTTGTTCAATAGGGTTTTGCGTTGCCAGAACGAAGAAAGGATCGGACAAGGTGTGGCGAACGCGACCGATGGTGATTTGCCGTTCCTGCATGGCTTCCAGCAAGGCAGCTTGGGTTTTGGGTGGAGTTCGGTTGATTTCGTCGGCCAAGATGACATTTGCGAATAGGGGTCCCTCCATGAAGCGACGTTCGCGAGAGCCAGTTGTGCGGTTTTCCTCGATGATTTCCGTGCCGGTAATGTCGGCGGGCATGAGGTCGGGAGTGAACTGGATGCGGCTGAAGGACAGATTCAGCGTTTTGGCCAAAGAGCTGATCATGAGCGTTTTCGCTAGTCCAGGTACTCCTTCTAGCAGGCAATGGCCTCTTGCAAAGACGCTGATAAGCAGTTGTTCGACCACATCCAGTTGTCCGACGATGGTTTTGGACAGTTGCCCGAGGATTTGTTCGCGAGCGCGTTGCAATCGATCCAAATCCGCTTGGGCTGATCCGTCAGTAGTCATGCCGAACTTTCAAAAGGGAGCAATTCAGAGAACTTGGGCTAAATGTCCGGCTGGATTGTATCATCCCGAGAAGTCTTCTGCACTGGGTTGCAGAATTTGGAGTGCTGGGATTCATCCCAGCTTTCATTTGGAGTGCTGGGATTCATCCCAGCTTTAAGATGAGTCCTGTTGAACCGCCCTTCACCCTGCACCTTCAACCCTCAACCCTGCCCACTCAACCCTCTCATTCCACTGCCGTACATCAAGCGGGCCATCACTTCGTAGCGTCACACGCATTCTTGTCAAACTGTCCGAACCAATCAGGCATCCATTTGATGTCGTTTGGATGAAGCCGATACTTGGCTAATCGCTCCCGAAACGTTGCAACGCTCAAGATTCGCTCCATCGAGCTTGATTGGATCATCGTCCAATGTTGAAGTACGCTATTTTTTTAGCTTTAAGATCTGTTCATAAGCGAATCTTTGACGAAATCCGCCGACGTTGTCAAATTAACCGTGTGCGGTATTTTGTCGCAGTATTTAGCCCGGCTCAGCCCAATCAATTCCATTGAATATTGCCGAGGGGAACGGGAAACAAAGCCTAGTAAGCTTCGATGCTGCAATTGGCATTGTTTCATGTTCGCCTGTTGATCATCTGCCGCCATCTATTCAATCAGGGAAACGAGATCGCACCATCCAATCCAAAAACAAATTCCATGTTCGGCGCCCCCAATTCAACTTTTTCCCCGATTCGCTTGCGGAAATTCTCTCAACTGCAACCGCCAACTCGTCATTCTTCAAGTGTAGCACGGCACTCTGTGCCGTTACCCCTGACGTCTCGCGAGAGACCAAACCCTCAGGTGGAATTTCAGTGTAGCACGGCACTCCGTGCCGTGGTTCCTCGACCCTCGCAACCGACGCCTGCGCCACATTCCTCTCGGCCACATTCCTCTCGGCCACATTCCTCTCCGACGCATTCCTCTCCGACGCATTCCTCTCCGACGCATTTCTCTCCGACGCATTTCTCTCCGACGCATTCCCCCTTGGCTCATTTCTCTCCAGCCGATCCAGCGGACTAACCACCCGAAAATCAGGCCTTGCCAGGACGTGCGTATAAATCATCGTGGTCGCAATGTCGTTATGCCCAAGCAACTCCTGAATGGTCCGAATGTCCGTTCCATCTTGCAACAGATGGGTAGCAAACGAATGTCGAAATGTGTGCGATGTCACATGCTTGTGCACCACTGCCTTTTCGACTGCCGCCTTCAAATGGGTGGCAAAAGTTTCAGTCTGCAAATGATGCCGATGCCGTTTTCCCGTCTTGGGGTCTTTCGAAAACCGCGCAGACGCAAAAAGGAACTGCCACTTGAACTCCCGATGCGCGTTGGG